>JAPHTA010000210.1 GCA_026196475.1 Sedimenticola sp. | reverse complement strand
CCTCACCCCAACCCTGGGCCGCATGTTCCCGACGCGGCCAACCGACTACATCCCTGTAGTCGTCTCCCTGAGGGAGAGGGAGTTTGTGGGACAGTAGTGTCTTCGCATGCAAGTATAGCGTCTGCCCCCGGGGGGTGGCCGATTTGCAATAGAGGGCACCAAGCGGTTAGGGTCGGAAGCGGGTCCCAGGCCATCCCGTTGCCCGATTGCGCGGGACAACGGCCTGCGTCGATGGCGACCGGCACCACCTCCGGATGGAAGTAACCGGGATTGCCTCAACTGCTGTGCGGCCCTGTCAGCCGCCCATGCCCCTCGATTCATGAAACAACAAAAACAGCGATCTCCCGCCAGTTCCGGGAGGGGACAACCGAATGAGAAAACTGCTGCCCATACTCCTGGTCACCCTGCTGCTGCCGGCGATCGTGTTCGCCCGGACACCGCCCGATGTGCTGGTGGTGGGGCAGATCGCGGAGCCGAAATCACTCGATCCCCACGCAGTCACCGCGTTGAACGATTTCCGCATTCTGGTCAATCTCTACGACGGACTGGTGCGCTACCGGGAAGGCACCCTGGAGATCGCCCCGGCCCTGGCCGAGCGTTGGGAGATCTCGCCCGATGGCACCCGCTACCGGTTTTTCCTGCGCCAGGGTGTCCGTTTTCACGACGGCACGCCGCTCAACGCGGTGGCGGTGAAGTTCAATTTCGAGCGGATGCTGGATGAGGCACACCCCTACCATGACACCGGCCCCTTCCCGCTGGCCTTCTTCTTTTCCGCCGTTGAAGAGGTGCGGGTGATTGACCCGCTGACGGTGGAGTTCCAACTGGAACAGCCCTATGCTCCGTTTCTGTCAAACCTGGCCTATCCGACCGGGCTGATGGTGTCGCCGGCAGCAGTCAGGAAGCACGGCAAGGCGTATGGCCGTCACCCGGCGGGGACCGGTGCCTTCCGCTTTGCCGAGTGGCAGGCCAATGCCAAGGTGGTGCTGTTGCGCAACCCCGACTACTGGGATGGGGCGCCGCCCCTGGAGGCGGTGATCTTCCGACCGGTCAGCGACCCCAACACCCGCATGGCGGAGCTGCTCTCCGGTGGTATCGACCTGATGCTGGAAGTGCCGCCGGACAGTCTGCAGCCGCTACGGGAGGATTCCGCCTACCGGGTGCATGAGCAGGCGGGTCCCCATCTCTGGTACCTGATACTGAATACCCGGGAGGGGCCGTTCAGCGACAGCCGTGTGCGCCAGGCGGCCAACTACGCGATCAATAAGCGGGGGCTGGTGGAGAATATCCTTCAGGGCAGCGCGGAGGTGGCGGCAGGTCCCATCGCTCCCGCCTTCGCCTGGGCTCACAACCCCGAGGTGACGCCCTATCCCTACGACCCGGAACAGGCCCGGGCCCTGCTGCGGGAGGCGGGTTACGATGGTTCGCCGGTCACCCTCTATGTCACCGAGGGGGGTTCCGGTATGCTCGATCCGGTGATCATGGGAACCGCTATCCAGGCGGATCTGCAGGCGGTGGGGATGCCGGTGAAGATCGAGACCTACGAGTGGAACACCTACCTGGGGCGGGTCAACCCGGGACTGGCCGGCAAGGCGGACATGGCGGAGATGGCCTGGATGACCAACGATCCGGATACCCTGCCGTTTCTCACCCTGCACAGCCAGGCACTGCCGTCGGAGGGCGGTTTCAACTCCGGCTACTACAGCAATCCGCAGCTGGACGCCCTGCTGGATCGAGCCCGGCGCAGCACCGACAGCGGTGAGCGGGCCGAACTCTACCACCAGGTGCAGGCCCTGGTGCACCAGGAGGCGCCCTGGGTTTTCGTCGCCCACTGGAAGCAGAACGCGGTGACTGCTGCACGGGTGCAGGGGTTTCGACTGCAACCCTCTTTCTTCCTGATGCTGCAGCGGGTAAGCAAGCCCTGAGCCTTGCCCCGTTACCGAAGCCGTGACTGCCTACCTGATCAAACGACTGCTCGCGCTGATCCCGGTCCTGTTCGGGGTCTCGCTGATCGTGTTCCTGATGATGGCCCTGATCCCGGGGGATCCGGCCAGTGCCATACTGGGTGCCTACGCCACGCCGGAGAACGTGGCCCGGCTGAACCGGGAGCTGGGACTCGACCGCAGCCTGCCGGAACAGTACCTGGTGTGGCTCGGCAACCTGCTGGAGGGTGACCTGGGACGCTCCTACAGCCTCAACCGGCCGGTCCTTGCGGAGGTGGGCGAGCGTTTCTCCGCCACCCTGGTCCTGGCCGGCAGCGCTCTGCTGCTCTGCTCCCTGCTCGGGCTGCTGGCGGGTCTGGTCTCGGCGGTACGCCAGTACGGCTGGGCGGATCGGGTGATCACTCTGCTGGTGCTGGTGGGCATCTCCACCCCGTCGTTCTGGCTTGGTTTGCTGCTGATCCTGCTTTTTGCGGTAAAGCTCCCGCTGTTCCCGGCCAGCGGTATGTATGCCATCTACGGTGGCGGCGACCTGTGGGACCTGCTGCATCACCTGTTCCTTCCGGCTCTCACCCTCTCCCTGGTGGCTGCCGGGGTGATTGCCCGTCTCACCCGCACCGCGATGCTGGAGGTGTTGCGACAGGACTTCATTCGCACCGCCCGGGCCAAGGGACTGAGTGAGCGGCGGGTGGTCTACCGGCACGCCTTCCGGGCGGCGCTGGTCAGCGTGATCCCGGTGATCGGCATCCAGGCCGGTTTTGTCCTCGGCGGGGCGGTCTACATCGAGACCGTGTTCCAGTGGCCCGGAATCGGCTCCATGCTGGTGCAGGCGATTGCCAGCCGGGACCTGCTGCTGGTGCAGGGCGGGGTACTGCTGGTGACAGTCAGCTACGTGCTGTTCAACCTGCTGGCGGACCTGCTGCAGAGCCTGATCGATCCGAGGCTGCGCTGATGGGGAGGGAGCGGGATGATGGATCGAGACCCGGTGCCTGGCGCCTGCTGCTGAACAATCACCTGGCCGTGTCCGGCCTGCTGTTGCTGCTCCTGATCGGGCTGCTGGCGCTGGCCGCCCCCTGGCTGCCCCTGCCCGACCCCGATGCCACCGCACCTGTGGACCGGCTGCTGCCGCCGCTGACGCCAGGCTATCCGCTGGGTACCGATGCCCTGGGAAGGGACCTGCTGTCGCGCCTGGTCTGGGGCACCCGGGTCAGCCTGGCGATGGGCATTTCGGCTACCCTGGTGGCGGCCCTGGTCGGCTCCCTGGTCGGCCTGGTGGCAGGGTTCGCCGGAGGGCGCAGTGATGGCCTGTTGATGCGTGGCATCGACATGCTGATGGCCTTCCCCTACATCCTGCTGGCGCTGGCCATCGTGGCGGTGCTCGGCCCCGGCCTGGTCAATGCCCTGTATGCCATCGCACTGGTCAATATCCCGTTCTTCGCCCGCAACGTGCGCGGGGTCACCCTGGGCCTGGCACGGCAACCGTTTATCGATGCGGCGCGTCTCTCCGGGCAGTCCCGCTCGCGTATTCTGCTGCTGGAGGTGTTGCCCAACGTACTGCCGGTGATTGTGATTACCATCTCCACCACCCTCGGCTGGATGATCCTGGAGACCGCCGGGCTGTCGTTTCTCGGCCTGGGCGCCCAGCCGCCCCAGGCTGATCTTGGCTCGATGCTGGGTGAGGGGCGCAAGCTGCTCTTCACCACCCCCCACGTCTCGGTTATTCCCGGGCTGATGATCTTCATCCTGGTGATGGGGATCAACCTGCTGGGGGACGGGGTGCGCGACCTGCTAGACCCGCGCCTCAAGTCGGGCGCCCTGAGCCGGCCGTTGCCCCGTACCCGGGTCGAGCGGGCTCAAACACCGACCCTGCAGGAGGAACCCACAAGCCTGCTGGAGGTCCGGGACCTGCACACCGGGTTCTCCATCGGCAGACAGCGCTATCACGCGGTGCACGGGGTCGATCTGGACCTCGCCAGTGGTCAAACCCTGGGCATCGTGGGTGAGTCCGGTTGTGGAAAATCGGTCGCCGTGATGTCGATAACCGGCCTGGTGGCGAGTCCGCCGGGAAGTATTACGGATGGCGCAGTGTGGCTGCAGGGGGTGGAGCTGCTGGGTGCACCGCTGGCCCGGCTGCAGGCCCTGCGTGGTGGTGCGGTCTGTCACGTGTTTCAGGATCCTCTCGCCAGCCTGCACCCGCTCTACCGGGTCGGGGATCAGCTGGTGGAGGCGATACAGGCGCACCAGGATGTAACTCGTCGCCAGGCCTGGCAGCAGGCCCAGGCACTGCTTGCCGAGGTGCACATCGCCAATCCGGCCCAGCGTATGCGGGCCTACCCGCATCAGCTCTCTGGCGGCATGCGACAGCGGGTCTGCATTGCCATGGCGCTGGCCAACCGGCCACGGCTGATCATCGCCGACGAGCCCACCACCGCCCTCGACGTGACGGTACAGGCGCAGATCCTTGGCCTGCTGCAGCGACTGCGCCAGCAGCACCAGGTCTCGATCCTGTTCGTCAGTCACGACTTTAGCGTGGTCTCCGCCCTGTGCGAGCGGGTGCTGGTGATGTACGCCGGCCGGGTGGTGGAGAGTGGCGCCATAGAACAGGTGATCAGCGCACCGGCTCACCCCTACAGCGCCCTGCTGATCGGCTGCATCCCGACCCCGGGCCAGGGGCCCCTTCAGACCATACCCGGAAGCCCACCCGCGCTGGACCGGCTGCCGGAGGGGTGTGCCTTCGCCCCGCGCTGCCCCCGGGTTCAGGAGAGATGCACGGAGGGAGAGGTGGGAATGACCCGGCTGGGTGATGGCCGTTCGGTCCGCTGCCTCTTTCCGCTGCAGGCGGGAGAGTCGCCATGAGCCACACGCCGCTGCTTTCGCTGCAGGGGGTTACTCGCCACTTCGGCGGTGGTCGCTACCCGTGGGGTGCCCGGCGGCCGCTGCTGCACGCCCTGCAGTCGGTCTCGCTCTCGATGGCGCAGGGAGAGACCCTGGGGCTGGTGGGCGAGTCCGGTTGCGGCAAGTCAACCCTGGCCCGGCTGGTGGTGGGGTTGGACCGGCCCAGCTGCGGCCGCATCGAGTGGCGGGGCGAAGACTTGGCGGACCTGGTACGACGGGATCGGCGGGCGCTGGCGCGGCGGCTGCAGTATGTTTTCCAGGATCCGCTGGCGGCTCTCAACCCGCGCAGGACGGTTCACCAAGCCCTGGAGACACCCCTGATCCATCTGCGGGGCCTGGAGCGGGATGCACGGCGGCAGCACCTGGAGACGCTGATGGCGTCGGTATTGCTTGAGCCGCATCACCTGCAGCGCTATCCCCACGAGTTCTCCGGTGGCCAGGCGCAACGCATCGGTATTGCCCGGGCACTGGCGGCAGAGCCGGAACTGCTGGTGCTGGATGAGCCGGTGTCGGCACTGGACGTATCGATGCAGGCCCAGGTGCTGAACCTGTTGGCCGATCTGAAACAGCAGCTCGGTCTCACCTACCTGTTTATCAGCCACGACCTGTCGGTGGTGGAGCGGGTCTGCGACCGTGTGGCGGTGCTCTACTTCGGTCAACTGGTGGAACTGGCCCCGGTATCGGCACTGTTCAAGCGCCCGCGCCACCCCTACAGCGACCTGTTATTGCGTTCGGCGCCCCTGCCCGGCAAGCCGTCCCGGGTGTCTGAACTGCAGGAGGGCGATCTGCCCGATCCCTACCGGCCGCCTGCCGGCTGCCCCTTCCAGGATCGTTGCCCGGAGCGCCAGGCGCGCTGCCTGCGGGAGATGCCGCCACTGGCGCCGATTGGCGACGCGGAGGGGCATTCGGTCGCCTGCCACTTCCCGCTCGGGTGAAGTTTCAGGCGGTCTCGGTCTGCGGGTCCGGCTGGGTCTGGGTGACGACCTGGTCGCGACCCTGCCGCTTGGCCTCGTAGAGCAATTTGTCGGCCAGGCTCAGCAGGTTGCTCAGGGTCTGTTTTTTGCTGTCCAGGGAGGCCAGCCCGGCGGACAGGGTAAACGGGATCTCGTGCTCATGGTAGCGGAACGGTTGCTCCTTGAGGCGTTGCTGCAGACGGTTGACCATCTCCCGGGCCGGGGTCCGGCCGGTCTCCGGTACCAGGATGGCGAACTCCTCGCCGCCCATGCGTCCCAGGATGTCGGTCTTGCGGAAGACTTCCCGGCAGGCGTCGGCGAAGTAGACCAGTGCCTGGTCACCCGCCTCGTGTCCGTAGCGGTCGTTTATCGACTTGAACCAGTCCAGGTCGATCATGATCACCGAGAGTTCGCGCCCGTAGCGGTGGGCAATCTGCAACTGGTTCTCCGCGCCCTCCAGGAAGCTTCGACGGTTGAGGAGCCCGGTCAGCTCATCAATACGTCCAAGCTCTGCCAGACGCTCCTCCCTCTCTTTTATTTTGGTGATGTCGCGGGCGATCCCCTCGACCCCGATCGGCTGGTGGTCGGCACCGAAGCGGATATAGGCGTTGGTGGAGATCCAGCGCTGGCTGCCGTTCCGATGCTGCATGCAGGCTTCCACCTGGTGTGCCTTGCCGTCATTATCCCGCAGTTCATCGAGTACCCGCACCCGGTCCTCCGGATTACAGTAGAAGCGGGCCATCGGCTGGCCCTGCATCTCTTCAGCGGTATACCCCAGGGCCTCTTCGCAGGAGGGGGAGATCAGGGTGATGGTGCCGTTCATGTCGGTACGGTAAAAGACATCCGGCATGTTGTTGAGGATCGACTGGATATCGGCCCGGGACTCCGCCAGGGCGCTCATGGTATCGATCCGGTCGGTGATGTCCTGTAGCGAACCGACCGAGATGACCTGGTTGGCATGGCGGAGGATCCCCGCCCGCATGCGCACGCTGCGCACCTCGCCGTCGCCGGTGTTGATCCGGAAGTCATAGACGCTGGTGACCTTCTCGCCACGCTGCCGGGCGCGGTAACGCTCCATCACCATCTCCCGGTCTGCATCGTAGATGAAATCGGTGATCGGCCGGTTCAGCAGCTCATCTTCCGGGTAGCCGAAAAGCGTGGTGAGCTGCTTGTTGACGAATATGAAATGGCCGTCCCGGATCGCGAATACAGCATCCTGGAGATGATCCATCAGGGCAATCAGCAGCTCTTTGGGTAGGGTATCCTTGTTCATTGGCGAGCGGGTGTCCTGTCGGCTTTTCTGCTAACCGGACAGGGGGTCGACGAGATTGCAATTGCCTGTCCGTTGCCCGGTAAATGAGATTCTGTTTGCCGTAACGTCCATTTTTCTATAGTTGTATGACCCCCGCGTTTCCTATATTAGCAACAGATTCAGCAGTTTTCCTGCTTTCCGGGCGCGGGGTGCTGAAAGTCGTGGGAAGGGGAGAGCTTTTCCGGGTGTTAACAGCTTTTGTCAGTGGCGGGACAGGTACGGGGGGTAATGATATGTCGAGAACAATGAAGGCGGTGGTGACCATCGGCAACGGGGGTTACGACAAGCTGGTCTACCGGGATGTGCCAGTACCATCCCCCGGCCCGGGGGAGGTCCTGGTAAGGGTGCTGGCGGCGGGCATAAACAATACCGAGATCAATACCCGGCTGGGCTGGTACGCCTCCAGCGTCGACGATGCCACGACGGCACTGGCGGGCCGGGAGGATGCTACCGCCGGGAGCATAACCGGTGGTGGCTGGAACGGCGCAACCCCGTTCCCCCTGATCCAGGGTACCGACTGTTGTGGCCGGGTGGTGACAGGTGGCGGTGGAGTGGACGAAACGTTGATCGGGCAGCGTGTCCTGGTAAGGCCCTGCATGCGCAACCAGGGATTTGGCTCCTGGTCCCATCGCTGGATGGCCTCCGATTTTGACGGCGCCTTTGCCGAGTACGTGAAAGTTCCGGCGACGGAGATATTCCCGGTTGACTGCGACTGGAGCGACCAGGAGCTGGCTACCATACCCTGTGCTTACGGTACGGCAGAGAACATGCTGCACCGGGCCGGAGTAGCCAGTGGTGACCGGGTACTGATCACCGGCGCCTCCGGCGGTGTCGGGTCGGCTGCCCTGCAACTGGCCGTGCGGCGCGGCGCACAAGTAATTGCCGTCGCCTCCCGGGAGAAGCACCCGGCGCTGGCGGATCTGGGTGCGGAGTGCCTGCTGGGGCGTGAAGAGAACCCTCTTGACGTGCTGGGGGAGGCAAGTCTGGACGTGGTGGTGGACAACGTGGCGGGCGTGGATTTCGGGGACCGCTTGAAACTGTTGCGGGCGGGGGGCGTCATGGTTACTTCCGGTGCGATCGCCGGCCCCCGGGTTGGTATCGATCTGCGGGACCTCTACCTGAAGGATATCCGCCTGCAGGGAACAACCGCCTGGGATGAGCCGGTGTTTCCAAACCTGGTACGCTATATCGAGCGGGGAGAGATTCGCCCATTGCTGGCCGGCAGTTACCCGCTGAAGGATATCGTGCAGGCGCAACAGGTGTTCATGGAGAAACGGCATGTCGGTAAGCTGGTGCTGGTGCCGCCGGTTGCCGACGAACAGCAGGGGATCGCCGGTTAGACGGGGTCGTGTTTCCGGGTTACGAAGCCAGCAGTGAAGACTCCAGCGGGAATCGGGAGAGCAGCTCTACCCCGTTGTCTGTGATCAGTACCTGCTCTTCCAGTTTCACGCCCTGGCTGCCACCTGCCTCGCCGATATAGCTCTCCACGCAGATCACCATGCCGGGCTGCAGGATGCCATCGTAGCCGGCGTCCGCGAAGTCGGCCCGGTGGTAGAGGTAGGGGTACTCCCCGGTCATGCCGCAGCCGTGGGCGGAGAGGTAGTAGCGGTTCTCGAAGTAACGTTCCGGTATCTGCCAGGCCCGTTCCGCGTATTCACGAAAGCCGAGCCCGGGGGCCAGGATGCCGATGTTGTGCTGCACCTGTTCGCAGGCGACCTGGTAGAGGATGCGCTGTTGCCGGTCGGGCCTGTCGGGCCCGGAGTGGAAGGTACGCGAGAAGTCCGAGTAGTAGCCGTGACAGCCGACCACGTCGGTATCCAGGGCGACCAGTTCGTTGTCTCCGATCACCTTACTTCCGGTCTCCTGGAACCAGGGGTTGGTGCGCTGGCCGGAATTGAGCAGGCGGGTCTCACAGTAGTCCCCGTCGTCGGCAATGATCGACCGGTGCAGGACCGACCAGAGCGCGTTTTCGGTAATCCCCGGTCGAATTGCGGCGCGCAGCTGTTCAACCGCGGACTCAGTGCTGCGCAACGCTGCGACAACACACTTTACCTCTTCCGGTGATTTGATGGCGCGTGCCATCTCCAGTACCGACTGGGCATCCACCAGGCGCATGCCATGGGCGGCCATCGCCAGTACGGCGCCGGCGTTCACCCGCTCCATGCCGAGTACCGGGTTATCCCCGACCAGTGGAAGCAGCGCGTCACGAACCTGCTTCGCCCAGTTTCGCTCCGCCTCGGCGATACGGGGTCCGGCGGCGACGAAGCTTGCGGTCAGGGCGGGGCGCACCTCGTCCACGGTCTCAAAGCCGTCGGCCAGGTGCATGCAGCCGGTGAATTCGTACAGCAGGGTGCGCGTGGAGGTGACCAGCAGGTAACGGGCCGGTGCATTACGTGCCGAGAAGACCTGCATGTTGCGGGTGCCGGTGGCGTAGCGGATGTTGACCGGGTCGGAGAGGATCAATGCATCCACCCCCTGTCTTGCCATCTCCTCGCGTACCCGGCCCAGCCGGTACCGCCGCACCGCTACCAGATCGATAGCGCCACTTTCGGGGTTGCTTTTCAGTGCAGAGGGCCAGCTGTCGTTGCTTCGCTGCGCGTGCCAGTCTAGATGGGTCATGGCCGGATGCTCCCGGATCAGGGGGATGGAGACACAGGCCAAGCGTAGATTCCCCGGTGGCGATATTCAACCGGGTGACGGGATGGCTGGCTAGGGCATGAACGGATTCATGATTCCCATGGGCCGGGCAATCTGCCTTACGTTTTCACGCATAATCGAGATGTTGCCGGTCATGTTGCCTGCCCGCTGCTGGATGTTGAACATGCTCTTACCGACTACCACCATGTCCAGATCGATACGGTTGACCTCGTGTGCCATGCCGGACATGGCGTTGCTGATGCCGGGCATGTGATCGGCGATGCCGCCGGTGTGCCGGTTGATGCTCTCCATGTGATCCATGTGATGATCGATCACCTGGACATGACCCGCGATGCCGGTCATGTCGTCGGTGATGCGGCGCAGATTGGTATGCATCGAGTCCATGTTGAAGACGATGCCGTTCAGATCCTCGTACAGCACCTTCACGTAGTAGACGTTGAACGCGGCCAGGATCAGTAGCAGCAGAGCGATGACCAGTGTCACCACGTTGGTGACCCAGAAGTGGCGGTGTCGTTCGTCCAGGTGCAACTGGGTCTCCCGTCCGAGCCGGGCCACCACCTCCACCAGTACACGTCTTGGATCATCTGCCATCGGCCTGCTCCGGAGTCAGGGTAGGGGAATCATTCGGTTGATACTGCGCGCCGGCTGTCCCATGCGGTGCATCTCCTGGCCCATGCCGTAGACCTCCAGGTCCATCTGGTTGATGATCAGGGAGATTGCATCGACATTGTTGCGCACGCCGCCGAGGCTGCTACTGATCCGCTCGACCGAGTTGTGCAGGGTGGCCAGGTCGCCGCCAATACTCGCCATCTCCAGCTCCATTCCCCGCGTCTGGTCGTCCATCTCCTGCAGCAGGGCCACCCGTTTCTCGATTGAGGTCATGGACTTCTTTATCGCGACCATCTGCTCGGAGACCGAGGTGAAGTCCCGGTTCATCTCGGTTACCACACCGGAGATCCGGTTGATCTGGGAGGAGAGGGTGAGCAGCAGGATAAGAATCGAGGCAGCGATCATGCCAAGGATGATCAGACCGGTGCGGATGCTGTAGTTGAGGCGGTCAGCCAGTCGGTTCTTGATATCGATCTGGCTCAGCATAATGCCCTCGAACGAACTCACCGCACGCAGAAACTGTTGCTGCAGAATGGTGTCGTCCTGGCCTTGGCTTGCCTGCTTTTTCTGTTCAGCCATTGCGCGTTGATCCGTCCGTTACTGTTGGAAGAATATCCAAACAGTGCCCCGGTTGCCAGAGAATCCTGTTATCCCGGGTACAATCCGTGGTCTCTGCCGGGGCAGCTCGCTACCGCAGCATGGAACCGGCGTTGTGACCCGCCCGCCGGATCTTCAGGAGACCACCAGGTTCCGGCCCTTCTCCTTGGCGGTATAGAGTGCCTGATCGGCGCGCTGGATGACCTCTTCCAGGGCCTCTCCCGCGGCACCTTCCGCCACTCCGATGCTGGTGGTCACAGTGAGTGTCGTGGTTTCGGTGTCGATTTGCAGATCGGCGATTGCCAGTCTCAGCTGCTCCGCTTTCTGCTTGGCCTGCTCCAGGGGAGTGTCGGCCAGAAGCAGCAGGAACTCCTCGCCACCGAAGCGGCCCGGCAGGGTAGCCGGAGATGTCTCCCTGGCGAGCACGGAGGAGACCGTCCGCAGCACGTTGTCTCCGGCAAGGTGTCCGTAGGTGTCGTTGATCTGCTTGAAGCGGTCGAGATCGATCATCAGTACACTGTAGGCCAGTCCCTGCTCCCGCCCCCGGTCGATCACCTGTGCCGCCTCACGCAGCAGTGCTCCGCGGTTGAACAGGCCGGTCAGGTTGTCCCGGGTGGCCTGGCGATGGATCAGAAGCAGCAGGTGGAGCTGAATGCCCTGGGCCATCAGGGCGAAGCCGATAAACAGCAGCAGCAGCCAGAGCAGTCCCAGTACCCCCTGGTCGAGCAGTACCCCGAAACCGGTATGCAGCAGGATCAGCCAGACGGCTACCAGCAGCTGCAAAAAGGCGCTCTCTGCCAGGGTCAGCGGCAGCAGTGCCAGAATCGCGATCAGCAGCAGCGGCAGCACGGTGTAGCCGATCAGCGCGGAGGTGGGAAAGGTCGGTCCCGCCAGGAGCTGCACTCCCAGGTAGAAGAGCAGGGTGACGGCAACCAGCAGGAATACCCGGATTCGTGCAGCGTTGAGTGTTGGACGCACCGGTAACAGTGCCAGCAGCAGCAGGCCAAGACCGGTAACCAGACGCAGCGCCATCATCGAGCCCAGGATGTCGCCGGGTAGCAGCCAGCGATCGATTGGAATCCAGAGCGGAGTCGCCAGTCCGAACAGGGCCGCGAACAGCCGTACCCTCACAATCAACAGCTCGCTGCGATAGTAATCGAAGTCGTGGCTGTGAAAACGCGAACTGACACAGTCCAGCAGCACGGACTGTGCAACCTTGAGGAATTGCGCGTTCAAGATATTCTCCCTTTGCCAAGTCGAATAATCCGGGGGATTGTTCCCTTTACGATCATCATAACCGGTCACTGCTGTCCCACAAACTCCCTCTCCCTCAGGCAGACGACTACAGGGATGTAGTCGGTTGGCCGCGTCGGGAACATGCGGCCCAGGGTTGGGGTGGGGATAATAAGAGTTAACTTACTGATAATTAATATTCCCTCATCCTATCCTTCTCCCGAAGGGACCTCGGTGCCGCTTGACGGTAGAAGGGACGTACTCACTGATTTACTATGTCACATTGCCTGACTGTGAACTATATTTTCAAATTTAATCAGTAGGTTATAAACAACCAAAGTGTTTCTTAATAGGACAGCAGTGATAACCAGATAAAAGGGATTGGCATACCAGGGCGCCGACTTCGCCAGAGTGCAGGAGTATCAAGTGCTGGCGCAATCTGCCGATGACTTCAGGGAGTGGGATTTTTATATGCACTGCGGTGTGCCGGGCGGCGTCCCTTTCGGATCGGCCGGTCGGCAGCGGGATGGGAGGGGAAGGTTGTTACTTCCTCAACCTTAAAATACTACAAAGGTGGAGGCGCGGCCGTGTCAAGCGGTCGCAGAGCCAACGATGAACTATCAAGTCATACTGCAACTGGAGGATGTGGCAGGTGCGCTGGCCCGGGTGATCAGCTGCCTGCGAAAACTGGGCCTGGGTGTTGTGGCACAGAGTTTCGAGGTGCGTCCGGAGGGCGGCCGCAACCTGGTTCTTGAAGTGGAGGGACCAGCGCTCAATGATGAGCAGCTTCGAACACCACTGGAGGCGATTAACGGTGTCGCCGCCCTGCTGGGGGGCGCTGAGACGGTTGCGACAGAGGCGACAGTCGAGGCGCCGGCGGGACCCGCTGACGAGATAGTGGATACCCGCTACAAGAACAAGGATTCGGAAGCCGGGGATGCAGACATGCGTGATCGGATGCTGATCTTTTCCCTGCTCAGTCGCTATCCCAACATCTCCGGCCGACTGGTGGAGATCAATGGCTCGGTCCCGGAGTCAGAGCGGCACCAGCGGATGCTGGAACTGGGTCAGGGGTTTGGCCGTTACCTTTACAAGAACCTGAAGGTGAGGGGGGTGGTGGGCGAACTGCGAGCCGCTATCGAGCTGGTGATCATTCCGGCCATGTCTCCCCTGGTCCAGATCTCCCAGTACAGTGACGGGGTACGCGTAAGCGGCTATACCCGGAACATGAAACATGCGGCGAAGAAGCCGGAGTGCTGTCATTTCCTGACCGGTACCATCCAGGGGCTTCTGGACAGTGCGGACGCGCTGCCGGCACACCGTGCCGACAAGGCACGCTGCATCCACGACGGCGCCCAGAGTTGCGAGTACCAGCTGCTGCCGGCCTGATCATTGTCGCCCGCGGTCCTAGGCCGGAACCATCGCTTCAGTTGATTGCAGCTCCAGGTGCAGATTGGCACGGAAGCCCTTGCGCGATGTGAGTGGAATGGAGAAGCCGTCGTCATCCGATTCGGCCAGACGGCCGCGTCCCTCGCTGAAGGATTCATCGGTACGGATGTAGCGCAGTGACCAGCCTTCGTCACCCCGGGTGGCGCGTATGGTCAGGGTATCCCGAAACAGGTACTCCCCCTCCACATGCTGGTCGAACCAGAGCCGGTTGTCGACTGTGTAGCCGGTGGTCGAAATCGCCAGTTCCAGGCTGAAGACCAGTGTCCTTCCGACCGTAATGCGTCGGGTGTCGAGGAACACCGAGAACAGGGTCGGCGAGCGGGGAGACTGAAGCCCTGCCTTCTCGATATCCAGCATCTCGTCGTAACGCCGCAGTATCGCACTGAAGGTGTCACGACGACGTTCCGAAAGACGGAACTGGAGTGCTCCGCGGGGTGCCACGGTGGATTCGAAATAGTAGGAGGCGCGTACCTGCCGCCCCTCGTCCCGCGCCTTCTGCACCGATGGCGGTAGCGGCAGCTTCTCCACTTCCAGCACGCCGTCCACCCGGTAGTCGCCAAACAGGAAACGCACCAGGTTCTGGTATCCCTCCTCCGAGTTGACTACCCCGTAGGGACCGCTATGGCTGCGAAAGGCAAAGGCGCGCGGAGCACCCCGTACCGTGGCGTTACTGATCTTGACCAGTCCATCGCTCATCTCGCCGGCCAACCGGCGCGACATGCCGAAGGCCGCCTCGTAGTCCCGGTGGTTGGTGCCGACGAAACAGAAAAAGCGTTGCGGATCGAACTTGTCATCCAGCGTGTCGACCCGCTCCGGAGAGCCGGAAAGCCCGAGGTAATTGGCCATCTGTTTGCGGTTGAAGTTGTTCATGTCCCACAGGCCGAGTACCGATGGCACGTTGAAGCCGGCCATTTCGATGCCGTTGTGCGGCGTGGCATAGGTGAACACCTTGCTGACCAGGTTGCGATCCTGCCGGGTGCTGATCTCGTCGTTCTGCAGAAAACAGCGGCACACCAGGCCGCCCATGGAGTGGGCTACCAGATGTACGCGAAACGTCTCGAACAGCTCGGGGTCGTCGCCGCACACCTGCTGCCGTACCTGGTGAATCAGGTCGCGCAGACCGATTGCGGCTTCCGGTATGGAGAGCACCCTGCCGCTTCCAAGGTCCTTGTCTGCGGTTTCGTAGTAGCGGTAGATGACAATGCTCTTTCTCGGCAGCGGGCCGGCGATCTCTATCCCGTCGGAGTAGATGTCCCGGTAGTCGTACTCCTTCATCAGACGAATCAGCGGCGACTCGAATACGTGCCGTTCCACGTCGCCGGTCCAGCTCTGTCGCACCTTGGTGGAGCCGAGGTTGAAGCCCATGTAGGGGGTGGATACGGTCTGCGCGATTTCGCCCGGTGTCATGGCGTAACCGCGTACGTAGATAATGGGGTGGAATTCACTCACCTGTATGACCTCCTGTCGTCGAGTGTCGCTCTGTCCGCTCGGGTGTGTCACCGCAAAAACGCCTGAAAAAAGTGTAGCAGCGTTCCGCCGCCTGCACGTGGACACTTTTCCATGAATAAAACCGCCCGTTTGTTGCGGTTTTCTCCACTCTCCTGAGGACACCGGTCTGGTTTCCATACTCTATGCTTAGGTACAACATGACATGCCACGTCTCGGTCCGCTGGACCTTCGCTGGGCAAGCACCAGGGAGTGTGAACGATTGGACGGAATCTTTATCAGTTACCGGCGTGAGGACTCTGCCGGCTACGCCGGCAGACTCTACGACCGGCTGGCTGCCCACTTCGGTAGCGAACGGGTATTCATGGACGTGGAGGGGATCGATCCGGGAACCGATTTTGTCGATGCCATCGAACGTGCGGTCGGCTCCTGCAAGGTGCTGATCGTACTGATCGGCAAGCAGTGGTCAGCGATCACCGATGAAAAGGGATGCCGTCGACTGGAGGATCCGCACGACTTCATTCGCCTGGAGACCGGCACCGCTCTGAAGCGGGATATCCGGGTGGTACCGGTGCTGGTCGAGGGGGCGCAGATGCCGCGCGCCGACGAGCTGCCGGAAGAGCTGGTGGCGCTCACCCGGCGGCAGGCGATAGAGATCAGCCACAAGCAGTGGGAGGCGAGCACCGGCAACCTGCTGGAGGCGCTGGACCGGATCTACCAGCCGCAACCGGATGGGGAGGAACCCGAGACGGGTATCTCCGGAGAGGATGGGAAGGGTTCCACCGGTCGACGCTATGCTGGTGTGCTACTGGGTGTCGCCCTGGTGGCTGCTCTCGCCGGTGCCGGATGGCTGGCCAGCCGGTGGTTGCTGCCCCTGGAACCGCAGGTCGTCGGTCCACTAATGCCCCAGACGCGGATTGCAGAGGAGCCCCGCAATGACCTGGAGTCGGATAGAGTTACAGCCACTGATCCCACTCCTCCCGCTACTACCGTGACCATCCTCGGGAATGGGGCCGACCCGGAGAAGAATAGTGTCGAAGATCGCCTGACGGGTGCCTTGGTGGAGGTGATACCGGAACCCGCCAGCGAGGAGACACCAGAGCAAACACCAGAAAAAATACAGCCTGCGGACGCAGAAGCCCCGGTGGCAACCGTCATCCCGGAAATGCCGGTCGTGCCCGGGCCACAGGAATCGACAGCGGAGTCGGGATCGGCACCACCGATGGAAACAGATGCAGCAGAGCCGGTAGCCAAGCCCCAGTCCGAGCATGAACCCGAGGTCAGCGCGAAACCGCCAGCGGAAGCGGCACCCATCCCGAAGCCGATACCACCACCACGTATTTTCGAATTCACCGCCAGCGTCAACGGAGACCGGGTTGAACTCTGTTACCGGGTTGCCGACACACAACGCCTTGTCCTGTCGCCGAAACCGGGACGGCTGGAGAACCGTCGTGCCGACTGTGTAGGGCTGGCGCTGGCCGAGCAGACCCGTTTCCGCCTGCTGGCCAGCAACGGCGACCAGCAGGCGGAAGCGAGCCTGCTGGTGACACCGGAGCCCGTTCCGGAACCGGAGCCGCCCGCCCAGGGTCCATTGCCGGCCCCGGGGGACTACTGGACCTACCGGGTCACCGGCCGCTGGGCCTCTTCAGCGAAGCGTACCATCCGGATCTCGACAGTGGCGGTGGACAACGCGGCAGTGGATGAAGTGCAGTTGCAGATTGATGGGCAAAGCCAGCAGCATCTTGGCCAGCGACGGGTAACGGGGCCGATGGCACGCGTACTCCACTCCCCGGTACTTGGCACCGAGTTCAGTCCTTACCTGGGCGCCTATGGTGGCCTGGAAAACGGGTCATCCTGGAGCGCCATACCGACGCCGGATAGCAATAGCTTCTGGCGCGACTGGTTCAGCAAGGGCGGGATCGACGGTACGGCGCAGGTCAGCGTGCCCGCCGGCAGCTTCTCCGCCACCCTGGTGGAGATCAGCAGTGCTCGCAACCCGTCCGGCAGCCCGGCGGAGCGGGAGACCGAGCCGGTGCGCGTCAACTACCGCATCTGGTATGCACCGGAAGTGAAGCGTTACGTGAAGATGGTGCGCAACACCCTGGCGGCCTCCGGACAAGTGATGGATACCGATACCTTTGAACTGCTGGACTACCGGCAGCAGTGAATTGGCGGTGACAGGTGGTGGCGGAATCGACTATAAAGGCGGAGCAGAACCAAAAAACGGGCCTACAGCCAGTCCGCTAGACGCAGGGCGCCCACTAAAAACCAGAGTTCACATCGGGAGGAAGATTATGAAGCAGGCGTATGACAGGAGCAGCCGGGAAAGGACAGGCACCTTATCGCCCGGGGTACCGGTCCGTACACTCGTTCTCGGGGTTATGCTCCTGCTGCTGGCGTTCACGATTGCCGTCTCTCCCGCCCGTGCCAACGAGCCCGGCCGTGTCACCGGTGGCATGAAGTACACCATTCCCGCCTGGTTCAAGACCAGCTTCCTGGAACTTACCGACGATGCTGCCGAGGCTGCCGAGGCCGACCGTCACCTGATGCTGTTCATGCACCTGGACGAGTGTCCTTACTGCGAGGCGGTGCTGAACGAGAGTATCGTCAACTCCGACTACTCACCCTGGTTGCGTGAGCGTTTCGACGCCATCGCGATCAATATCCGGGGTGACCGGGAGGTGGCCTTCAACGAGGAGGTCACGCTTAGCGAGAAGAAGCTGGCCGAGCTGTTGAAGGTGTGGCAGACCCCGGTGGTGATCTTCCTCGACGGTGAAAACCGACAGGTGACACGGATCGACGGCTACCGGACGCCGCTGGAGTTTGAACGCATCCTGCACTACGTGGATGACAAGGCCTACCTGCAGATGGACCTGCCCAGTTACGTGGCCAAGGTCTCGGCCGGTCCCCACTACCGGTTTCGGGATCACCCGGCCTTTACCGACGAGACCGCCCTCTCCCTGAATGACAAACCGCTGCTGGTGATCTTTGAGGATGCCTGGTGCGGCGGCTGCGACCTGCTACACGACACCCTGCTGGCGGATCCCGGCGTCAACGAGCAACTGGCCAACTACCGGGTGGTGCGACTGGATGCGGAGAGCGAAACCCCTATCGTTACCCCGGACGGACGCCAGTCAACACCGAGAGCCTGGATCAGGGAGCTGGGGATCGACGCCCGGCCGGCAATTCTCGCCTTTGCCGAGGGCAGGGAGCTGGTACGTATCAAGGGCGTGCTGCGCAACTGGCACTTCACCACCGCCATTCGCTACGTCGGCGAGGGGCACTACAAAACGTATCCCACCCAGCGCAAGTTCTCCCGCGCGTTGCGCAAGCAGCAGCTGGAAGCGGGGATAGACGTGGACCTGGGGCGGCAGTAGGGGGTGATGGGTTGCGCTTCGCTTCACCCATCCTACGGTTCTACGGTTCACCCGTTTGGCATGCTGACTCCGCTGCCCCGTTCCAGGCTTAGGATGGGTGGAGTCGGCACGACGTAACCCATCGGTTGTGTTCGCGTTCGGATGATGGGTTACGCTTCGCTTCATCCATCCTGCGGTTCTGCGGTTCACCCCCTTTTGCTTGGGTTTGCCCTTGTAGCGAATGAGCTGGATTCTAGGCCATTT
>JAPHTA010000329.1 GCA_026196475.1 Sedimenticola sp. | reverse complement strand
TGGCTCCCCTTTGCAACTTCGTTACTTCTGCTCTGCTCGACCTGCATCTCCAGCAGCGCCCGGCGATAATCCACCGGCATCACCTTGACAAACTTCGGCAGGTAATCGCTCCAGTTATCCAGGATCCGCTGGGCCACGGCACTGTTGGTGTAGTGCAGGTGGCTCTCAACCAGCTGGCGCAGGCGGATCGAGTCGAACCGGGTCATATCGTGGCTGACATCCACGCGACCCTTGGTTTCCAGGTCTCCGCCCTGGTGATCCAGCGCCTCCAGGGCGTCGTCCTCATCGCTCACCGGCTCCAGGTCGACCATGGAGAGGTTACAGCGCTGCTCGAAGGTGCCGTCCTCGTCCAGTACGTAGGCAATACCGCCGGACATGCCGGCCGCGAAGTTGCGCCCGGTGGGTCCCAGGCAGACCACGATGCCACCGGTCATGTACTCGCAGCCGTGATCACCCACTCCTTCAACCACCGCGGTGGCGCCGGAGTTCCTGACCGCGAACCGCTCACCCGCAACACCACGGAAATAGCATTCACCACTGATCGCGCCGTAGAGAACCGTGTTGCCGACGATGATATTCTCCTCCGCCTTGCCGATAGCCGAGTTGGCCGGTGGATAGACCACGATACGTCCACCCGACAGACCCTTGCCGACATAGTCATTGCCCTCGCCAGCCAGTTCGAGGGTGATACCCTTGGCCAGCCAGGCGCCCAACGATTGCCCGGCGGTACCGCTGGCCTTTATGAAGATGGTGTCATCGGCAAGCCCGGCATGGCCGTACTTTTCGGCCACGCGGCCGGACAGCATGGTGCCGAAAGTGCGGTTGTAGTTGTGAATATCAATATCGATCTTCACCGGTTCGCCCCTCTCCAGGGCCGGCTTCGCCTGCTCGATCAACTGGTGATCCGCTGCCTTCTCCAGCCCATGATCCTGGGTTTCGCTATTGTAGACCGCCACCCCCTCGGCCGCCTCCGGCTTGGTCAGTATGCGCGAGAAGTCGAGCCCCCTGGCCTTCCAGTGGTTAAGCGCCTTGCGGGTGTCCAGCCGGTCACTCTGGCCGATCATCTCGTTGAAGCTGCGGAAACCGAGTCTGGCCATCAACTGGCGCACCTCTTCGGCGACGAAGAAGAAGTAGTTGATGACATGCTCCGGCTTGCCGGTAAAGCGCTTGCGCAACTCCGGATCCTGGGTCGCCACGCCAACCGGGCAGGTGTTGAGATGACACTTACGCATCATGATGCAACCCTCGACGATCAGAGGCGCGGTGGCGAAGCCGAACTCGTCGGCACCCAGCAGGGCGCCCACCACCACGTCACGACCGGTGCGCAGGCCGCCATCCACCTGTACCGAGATACGACCGCGCAACTTGTTCAGCACCAGAGTCTGGTGGGTCTCGGCCAGCCCGATCTCCCAGGAGGAGCCGGCATGCTTGATCGAGGTCAGCGGCGAGGCACCGGTACCACCATCGTAACCGGAGATGGTGACATGGTCGGCATGCGCCTTGGAGACACCGGCGGCAACCGTACCGACACCCACCTCGGAGACCAGCTTCACCGAGACACGGGCCTTCGGCTGAACGTTTTTAAGATCATGGATCAGCTGTGCCAGGTCCTCGATCGAGTAGATGTCGTGGTGCGGCGGCGGCGAGATCAGGCCGACACCCGGTGTCGAGTGACGGACCCGGGCGATCTGCTTGTTCACCTTGTGGCCCGGCAGCTGCCCGCCCTCACCGGGCTTGGCGCCCTGTGCCATCTTGATCTGGATGTCGTCGGAGTTGACCAGGTACTCGGTGGTGACACCGAAACGCCCCGACGCCACCTGCTTGATGGCGGAACGCTGCGGGTTGCGCGAACCGTCTTCCAGCGGATTGAAGCGACTTGGCTCCTCGCCACCCTCGCCGGTATTGGACTTGCCGCCGATCGCGTTCATGGCGATGGCCAGGGTGGAGTGCGCCTCGTAGGAGATGGATCCGAACGACATTGCGCCGGTGGCAAAGCGCTTGACGATCTCCTTGGCCGGCTCCACCTCGTCCAGCGGCAGCGGGTTCTCGGCCCACTTGAAATTGAACAGGCCACGGAACGCAAGCAGCTTCTCGTCCTGCTCGTTTATCAGGCGCGAATACTCCTGGTAGCTCTTGGCATCGTTGGCCCGGGAGGCGTGCTGCACCTTGGCGATGGTGTCCGGGGTCCAGGCGTGAGCCTCGCCGCGCAGCCGGTAAGCGTAATCACCACCTACGTCCAGGTGCTTGCGATAGATCGGGTTGTTGCCGTAGGCGTTGGCGTGCAGACGCACCGCCTCCTGGGCGATCTCTGCCAGGCCGGCACCCTCGATGGTGGTGGTGGTGCCAGTGAAGTAGGTGTCGACAAATTCGCTCGAGAGGCCAACAGCATCGAAGATCTGCGCCCCGCAGTAGGACTGGTAGGTGGAGATGCCCATCTTTGACATCACCTTCTTGAGACCCTTGCCGACCGCCTTGATATAGCGCTTCTGGGCATCCTCGAAACGCGGGGTATCCGGCAGGGAGCGCAGCATCGACTGGATAGTATCGAACGCAACGTAGGGATTCACCGCCTCCGCGCCATAGCCGGCGAGGGTGGCGAAGTGGTGCACTTCCAGTGCGGCTCCGGTTTCCACCACCAGCCCGGATTCGGTACGCAGTCCCTTGCGGATCAGGTGATGATGAACTGCCGATACCGCCAGCAGGG
Organism: Sedimenticola sp.; assembly: GCA_026196475.1. GTDB lineage: Bacteria > Pseudomonadota > Gammaproteobacteria > Chromatiales > Chromatiaceae > Sedimenticola. The sequence goes on along the minus strand of JAPHTA010000329.1, from coordinate 10,839 downwards.
ATGGAATCGCGATATTGTCCGCATCGACGCGCCGATCGGAGAGAATCAGGATATTGAAACCTTCCAGAACCGCCTTCTCGGCCGCCTCGCACAGCGCGTCCAGGGCCGGCTTGAGACCGTCCGCGCCCTGCTCAACCCGGAAGCAGATGCTCAGGGTACGGGTACGGAAGGCGCCCGCGGAGTTGAATTCGATATTGCGAATTCGCTCCAGGTCGCTGTTGGTTAGAACCGGCTGCTTCACTTCCAGGCGCTTGTCCGGCTCGCTCTGGCCCAGGCCCAGCAGGTTGGGACGGGGACCGATCTGGGAGACCAGGGACATGACGATCTCCTCCCGGATCGGGTCGATCGGCGGGTTTGTCACCTGGGCGAAGTTCTGCTTGAAATAGGTGGAGAGATGCTTCGACCGGTTGGAGAGCACCGAGGGCGGATTGTCCGCACCCATTGATCCTGTCGCCTCCTGGCCGGTGATCACCATCGGCGTGAGCAGGAACTTGATGTCCTCCTGGCTATAGCCGAACGCCTGCTGGCTGTTGAGCAGGGTCTCCGGATCGGGCGACATGGCTCCCACCACCTCGGGCAGCTGATCAAGATGAATCTGGGTCTGGTCCAGCCACTGCTGGTAGGGCTGCAGCGAGGAGAGCTGTTCCTTGATCTCCGCGTCGTCGATAATGCGCCCCTCTTCCAGGTCGATCAGGAACATCTTGCCCGGCTGCAGGCGCCACTTCTTGATGATGCGCTCTTCGGGAATATCCAGAACCCCCATTTCCGAGGCCATCATCACCATGTCATCATCAGTGATCAGGTAACGGGCCGGGCGCAGGCCGTTGCGATCCAGGGTGGCACCGATCTGCCGCCCGTCGGTGAAAGCCACCGCCGCGGGTCCGTCCCACGGCTCCATCAGGGCCGCATGGTACTCATAGAATGCACGGCGCTTCTCGTCCATCAGCGGATTGCCGGCCCAGGCCTCCGGAATCAGCATCATCATGGCGTGGGCCAGGGAGTAACCGCCCTGCACCAGCAGCTCCAGGGCGTTGTCGAACGAGGCCGAATCGGACTGGCCTTCCGGGATCAGCGGCCACACCTTGGCCAGATCGTCGCCCAGGATCTCCGAGGACATGGCGTGCTTGCGCGCGGCCATCCAGTTTACGTTGCCACGCAGGGTGTTGATCTCGCCGTTGTGGGCGATCATCCGGAACGGGTGGGCCAGGTCCCAGGTGGGAAAGGTGTTGGTGGAGAAGCGCTGATGCACCAGGGCCAGGGCCGAGACCATCAGCTCGTTGTTCAGGTCGGGATAGTACTCGCCCACCTGGTCCGAGAGCAGCATGCCCTTGTAGGTGATGGTGCGCGAGGACATGGAGGTGAAGTAGAACGACTCACCCGGCTCCAGCCCGGTGTCGCGTACAACCTTTTCCACCTGCTTGCGGATCACGAACAGCTTGCGCTCGAACGCATCCTGGTCGCCGCAGTTGTCACCACGGGCGACGAACACCTGCCGCATCACCGGCTCGGTTGGCTTGACGCTGTAGCCCAGTCCTTCGTTGTTGACCGGCACATCGCGCCAGCCCAGGACACGCTGCCCCTCCTCCTCAACATAGCGGGTAACGGTTATCTCGGCTTCCGCCCGGGACGCATCGTCGCGCGGCAGAAACAGCATGCCCACTGCATACTCGCCGACCTCGGGAAGCTCGAAACTCACGCAGTCACGGAAGAAGGCGTCCGGGATCTGGATCAGGATACCCGCACCATCGCCCGCCCGCGGATCGGCACCCACGGCGCCCCGGTGCGTCAGGCGCTCCAGGATCTCCAGACCTTGCTCAACAATCTTGTGACTTTTGCGCCCTTTGATATTAGCGACAAATCCGACACCACAAGCATCATGTTCGTTGCGGGGATCGTAAAGTCCCTGCTTCGGTGGCAAAGCGCCTTGGCCCATCGTAAACCTCACCTGATCGGGGCAGAGCACGGCAAAACAGCTCTCTACCCGTTGTAAACATGGACAAATCCTCCGGAGCGCGGGCCCCAGAGAGGTCATCCAAATTAGCACAAAAATATCCTACCAGAGGAATTCCGGCCGAACAGAACCGTGCAGGATAATCGAAAACCTGATTTCAGGCCAGTAGTTTCCAAAACCTGCGGAAGGGCGCCGGTGCGAGGCCGGCATGGGGGCTTTCAAGGGAATTCTACTCCTTGATCGCGGATTGGATGGAGGCAAAGGTTCTTGGCCATGCATCCCGGCTTTTGAGCGAAGACGGAAGGCGATTGCGCCCCCGGACGGCCGCCTCCCGGTCAGGATATACACCGTACAGCACGGAAAACCAGGGCTTTCCATCCCGATCGGTCCTGAAATAGGCGACTTCCCCCTCTAGACGGTGTCGCCGTACGAAGCCCACGGCCGCCTGCTCACTGCCGACGCCCACCAGCTGCAGGGTATAGTGACCGGGTCGCTGGAGGCGCAGCCAGCCTTCGCGCTTGATCGCCGAGCTTGCAGATGCCTGTTCGGGCCGGGCCCCGGGATCCGGTTCCGGTTCCGGTTCCGGTTCCGGTTCCGGTTCCGGTTCCGGTTCCGGTTCCGGTTCCGGTTCCGGCTGCGGCTGCGGCTGCGGCTGCGGCGGCGCGTTAGCCTCCCCGGGCGGATTGTCCTGCTCCACCACATCCTCCGGTATTCCCGATTGCACGCGCTCTACCGCAAGCTCCATCTCTTCTGCACTGGACCGGGAGGGAGTGATACTCTCCACACCCTCTTCACGAGCCGGCGACGCCTCACTTTCCTGCGCAACCTCAGGCAGATCCAGTTCCGGCACGCCTTTCTCGACCGGGGCGTCCATCACTGGATCCGGAACCAGCTCGACTTCGGGTTCGGATTCATCCTCCCCCGGGCTGGCACTCTCCTGGCGCGGCAACTGTAACTCACGGACCGCCCCATCCCGGCTGCCACTCTCCAGGTTCTGCGACACCCCGGGATCAAATATCCGGTTGATCTGATCCTGAAAGACGAGCGCCAGCAAAAGCAGGACCAGCAGGGCGAAGCCGCTTACCACAACCGGCAGTGGCAAGTCCGTCAGAACCGGTAAACGCCATCGCCGCGACCCGGACGACGAAACCTGTGGACCGCCGCCCTTTTTCGCCGGCGAGGGAGGACTACTCACCAGCAGTTGCCGTAATCCGCTTTCAAGCGCGCCCGGCAAACCGTCCGACTCTCTTACCAGACGGGCCAAACGGCCCCGTCCTGCGTTCACTCCGACCTGGGGCGTCGTGGTCTCCAGCAGGAACTGAACGAAGGCCTGCGACTGGTCCCGGGTCAGGCGCGGAAGCTCCAGCGACTGTACGGTCTGCAGATTCATCGCCTGCAACTGGGGTGAACGCAGAAGCACGGCGATCTCCGGGGTAGCGAACAACACCACCCGAATCAGCGCCCGGGTTCCGGGACGACGCTCAAACAGGCGGAAAATCGCAATAACCGTGGCAGCGGGGAGCTGGTCGGCATCGTCGATCACCAGAACCGGCAGACGCCCCGCCGTTGTGAGCATCTCGAAGCGACGCACCAGGTGATCAACGCTCCGCTCGGAAGTATCCGTTATTCCATAACGCCGAAACAGGAGGGCGTAAAAGCGATCCGGCTGAAGCTGGGCAGAGGCCTGCAGACAGCAGAGGTCCCACTCTTCACGCGACTCTTCCCGGTACTGCTGCAACAGGGTACTTTTACCCACCCCTTCCGGCCCCTTGACCAGAAGAATTTTCTCGCTGTTATCCGTCAGGTGGCGAAGCAGATCCAGGCGCTGCCGCATTTCAGGCGTCGAAAAGTACGGCAACTCCCGGCGACCGCTCCGATCCGAAGTCCCGGGGTAACTGAAGGTACCCTGTTGCGGGTCAGCGGGTTGATCTACCATATTCGCTCAGGGTTGCTTCGAGTTCCGCCTGGTCAAACGCATCGGTGACAACAGACTCACCAAGGCCCTTCATCAATACCAGCCTGACCCTCTGTGCCACCACCTTCTTGTCCACTGACATGAGGGACATGAACCGATTCGCGTCAATACTTTCCGGTGGCGCTGTCGGCAAGCCTGCCCGACCAATCAACGACTCTATCCTCGACTGGTCGGACACCTTGATCCACCCCTGCCTGCGGGACAGGTCAGCCGCCATGCAGATACCGACGGCAACTGCCTCTCCATGCAGCCACTCGCCATAGCCAACTCCCGTCTCGATGGCGTGACCGAAAGTATGCCCGAGGTTGAGTAGTGCCCGCTTGCCTGATTCCCGTTCATCCGCGGCAACCACCTCCGCCTTGTCGGCACAGGAGCGCTCTATGGCATAGGCCAGCAGTACCGGATCCCTGGCCATGAGGCGATCCATGTTCTGTTCCAACCACTCGAAAAAGGCGCCATCGCCAATCAGGCCATACTTGATCACTTCGGCCAATCCTGCCGAGAGCTGGCGATCATCCAGAGTATCCAGCGTACGGATATCAGCAACCACACACTGGGGCTGGTAGAAGGCGCCTATCATGTTTTTTCCCAGCGGATGGTTGACCCCGGTCTTGCCGCCGACGGATGAATCCACCTGAGCCAGCAGGGTGGTGGGAACCTGGATAAAATAGACCCCCCTCTGATAGCACGCAGCCGCAAACCCGGCCATGTCTCCCACCACACCGCCACCCAGCCCGACAACAGTGCAGCGCCTGTCGAACCGCTTTTCCAACAGGGTGTCGATGATCTTTTGCCACACATCGAGGGTCTTGAACGCCTCGCCATCCGGCAGGATGACCGATTCGACCCGGTACTCTTGCAGGGCCGACACGACCCGATCCAGGTAGAGTGGAGCGACCTTGGTATTGGATACGATCAGGACCTGCTCGCCGTGGATATGGGGTCGGTAGATCGCCGGGTCGTCAATCAGGTCATTACCGATGTAGATGGGATAACTGCGATCGGCCAGGTTGACCTTCAGCGTATGGTTCGGGTTCTTCATCTGCTTCCGTTACACTTTTTTATAGAGTTGCGGCAGGCGTTGGCCGTAAAGCGCGCCACAAAGGCTCAGCCACCAGTAACTACTCGGAGCGTATCTTGTTGACAATCTCTCCCGCCACAGACGCGGCACTGCGTTTTTCCGAGACAATGATCATGTCCGCCGTCTCCCGGTAGAGCGGGTCACGCTCCTGCATCAACGACTGGAGGGTACCCAGCGGGTCCTTGCTCTGCAGTAGCGGCCGGTTACGGTCCCTCAAGGTACGCTCATACTGCTGCTCCGGACTGCAGTAGAGATAGACAACGACCCCCCGGCCGCTGAGATTTCTCCGGTTGTCCGGATCCAGCACGGAACCACCCCCCGTCGCCAGTACGATCCCGGTTCGCTGGGTCAGCTCGTCAATAACCGCCCGCTCACGTTTGCGAAAACCCTCTTCACCTTCGAAATCGAAAATCGTCGGTATGTCGACCCCGGTACGCCGCTGGATTTCATGGTCGGAATCGTCAAACTGGAGACCGAGCTGGGATGCCACCTGCCGCCCGATGGTGCTCTTGCCGGCCCCCATGGGCCCAATCAGAAATATATTTTTGGTCTGGTTCATAAACTGCAAGATATAGCAGAAATCTTCAAAGTCGGGCACGGGCCGTAACGCCCTATACTATACGCCAGTCCTGATAGCCGGCAATCCCGGACCGGTCACGCCTGTTCCGACTTCAAACAAAAGGGCCTATCCGGTGGATAGGCCCTTTGTGGCTATTGCAAAGGAGCGCTCTCAGCGACGTGCGGAGAGGGTATCCTTCAGGATCTTGGGCGTTACAAAGATCAGCAGCTCCTTGTTTTCGTCCTTTCGCAACTCCTGCTTGAACATGAAGCCGACATAGGGCAAATCGCCAAAGAACGGTACTCTTTCCTTGCTGCGCGTCTCGGTGCGCTCGAACACACCACCCAGTACCACGGTCTCGCCGTTGTCAACCAGAACCGAAGTCTCGATCTCCCGGGTATCCACAGGCGGCACACCCAGAATCGAGCGGGAGAAGTCCGGGTTGTCCTTGGTGATGTTCAGGTCCATGGTAATCCGGTCGTCCGGGGTGATATGGGGAGTCACCTCCAGTTTCAGCACCGCCTCCTTGAATGAGACGGAGGTGGCACCACTGGAACTGGCCTCCTGGTACGGCACCTCCACACCTTGCTTGATCACCGCCGTCTTCTGGTCCGAGGTAACCACCCGGGGACTGGAGACGATCTCACCCTTACCCTCGGTCTGCATCGCCGAGAGTTCCAGCTGCAGCAGGTAGGAGCCCAGCTTGCCGATCACGAAATCGATCGAGCCACTGGGGTCGGTTGCCGGCAGATTGACCATCAGTGCTTCTTGGCTACTTCCCGCGCCATTTTCAATGCCCGGGGCTAATCCAAACGTATTGCCGATAAATCCCTCCTGGCCGCCGGCGATAGTAGCAAAATTATCATCCACCTTAAGTTCGGTCGACAGGCCAAATCGCACGCCGATATCCTTGGAGAAGTCGTCATTGGCGATCACTACCCGGGACTCGATCAGCACCTGCCGGACCGGGATGTCGAGGCGGGTGATCAGGCGCCGGATGTCATCCAGCTTGGCCGCGGTATCCCTTACCAGCAGGGTATTGGTGCGCTCGTCAAAGGTGACGTTGCCCCGCTCCGGTGTCAGCAGCTGGTTGCCCTCGGTCTTGAGCAGCTTCTGAATATCGCTCGCCTTGGCGTAGTTCAGCTGGATGTACTCGGAGAAGAGCGGTGCGAGCTCCTCGATCTGGCGCTGGGACTCCAGTTCCAGCTTCTCCCGGGCCGCGATCTCCTCGGTCGGAGCGATCAGCATCACGTTGCCGTTCTGGCGCATCGAGAGGCCACGGGTCTTCATGATAATACTGAGCGCCTGGTCCCAGGGCACATTCTTCAGGCGCAGGGTGATATTCCCGCTCACGGTATCCGAGGTGACCAGGTTGAGGCCGGTGAAGTCCGCCAACAGCTGCAACACGGCACGGACCTCGATATCCTGGAAGTTCAGGGACAGGCGCTCGCCGGTAAAGGTTTCCTTGCGCCGCTCCAGCTCCTCCTTCTCCTCACGGGTCAGAGCCCGGAACTCCACGGTAAACAGGTCGTTGGCCTGGTAGGCGAGATGCTCATACTCACCGCTGGCCTCAATCTCGATATGGACGTTCTCACCCTGGCTGGTCACCTCGAACTGTCTGACCGGGGTCGCGAAGTCACCGACATCAAACTTTCTCATCAGGTCTGCCGGCAGTGTCGTATCCAGGATATCCAGCACCACGCGACCGGCCTCTTCCCGCATGTCCACCACGGCAGCAGGATTGCCCAGCTGTATAATGACCTGCCCCTCACCCGAGTCGCCGCGCCGGAAATCGACACTGCGCAACCGGTCGTCAGCTTCACTGGCACGGCGCACCGAGCCGGCAGGCATGGTACTGGCCGCCATTCCGCGAGAGCCGCTAGCCGCCACGTTGGCCCCACCCTTGACGGTGATCATCAGCTGGTTACCAGCCAGCCTGATATCGTGACCGGTCGATTCCACCAGGTTGACCACCACCCGGGTACGGTCCCCCGCCTCGATCGCGGTGACGCTACGCGCCATACCGATACCGATGGCCTGGGTCTTGCTGTCCAGACCATTGGACATGCCATAGAAATCCAGCGCTATACGGGCCGGGTTGTCCGTTGTAAAGGTCTGCGGTTCCGCAAAGGGCGCTTCAGCATTCAACGTGATAACAACATCATCACCCGGCATGGCGGAGAAACTGATTGACTTCAGCACGTTGTCCGCTGCAAATACAGGAGCCACCGATAGCATTGCCAGGAGCAGTAACGCCACAAACAACCGGCGCATGATATCCGAGGCGGTCAAGACGCTCCCCGCCCTGCCCCACTGTCTTCTCTCAAGTGGTTTATTTTTCATTAACATAGCCCTGTTACTCTCCTGCCAGTGCCAAAGTAGCCTGCCGTTCACGGTAGCCCCCCTGACCGTCCGGGATAATCTCTGTCAAATCGATCTGGGTTTCGGTGATCTGCGTAATCTGTCCATGGTTGGTGCCCATGTAATTACCGGCCTTGACCCGATGTATGGTCTGCTCCCCGGTCTTCACCAGGGCCCAGGTAACACCCAGCTGCTCCAGCAGGCCCACCATTCGCAGCGAGTCCAGAGGATAGCTCTCCAGCTCCTCCTTGCGCCTGTTGAAGTCCGGGGTCAGTCCATCACCCGCAACCTGCTCCGCTGCAGTATCATCCTGAACCTGGGCAACAAACGGACTGCGTCTTCCCTCGCTCACATAGGTAAAGGTCTCGATAGGCTTGATCTCCGGCAGGGGTTCAATATGACCCGCCTTCCTCGACTTTACCTCGTCCACGTAACTTTTCAGATCATGCATGCCCCGATCGGCACAGGCGGTGACAAGCACGCCACTGAGCAGAACGGGGACAAGGCGAATCATAACTGGGTACCACCGCATCAATTCGCCTCCTCTTCCAGGTACCGGTAGGTCTTGGCCGTTGCCGACATCACCAGCACATCGTCACCACGGGGGGACACGGTCACATCGTGAATGGTCACGATTCGCGGCAAGGCAGCCAGCCCGCTGATAAAATTGCCCAGCTCATGGTAGCCGCCGAAAACCTGCAACTTGATCGGCAGCTCGGCATAAAACTCGCGGGGCACCTCATCCTGCGGATTGAACAGCTCGAACTCAAGGCCGGCTGCCAGGCCCGTCTGGGAAACATCCACCAGCAGGTCGGCCACCTCGGTCTTGTTCGGCAGCTGCCGCAGCATGGCGCCGAAGGACTGCTTCATCTCCTCCAGCTGTTTCTTGTATTTCTCGAGATTAACCGCCTTCGCCTGCTTGCTTTCGAACTCGCTTCGCAGTGTCAGCTCCTTCTTCTCGACGCTATCCAGGTCGATCAACTGCTGCTCGGTATTGAAGTAGTACCAGCCAACGGCCACACCGACGCAGAGCAGCAGTATGATGAACGCCTTGGCCGGCACCGGCCAGTTGCCGATGTTATTGAAATCCAGATCATTCAGCTCTTGCAGGTTCACTGCTGACCCCCTTGTCCACCCTTGTTGGGATCGACCTGTTTAGCTGTCAAGGTAAACGACCCGCTGGCGCGTTCACTGCTGGTGATTACCTGCAATAACGGATTCCCAAGCCACGCGGAAGCATCAATGTTACGCATGTAGGTTGCCACCCTGGCATTCGACTCGGCTACACCGTTCATGGTCACACCACTTCCCTGCTGCTCCAGCTTGGTCAAATGGGTTCCATCCGGGATGGTCGAAACCAGCTCGTCAAACAGGTGTACGATCTGCGGCCGGCTGCCCTGCAGCGACTGGATAACGTTCATGCGCGCAATAAGCTGCGCTTTCTGTTTCTCCAGGTCCTTGATCTCTTTGATTTTTTTATCTACCTGGGCAATTTCTCGCGAAAGATAGCTGTTGCGGTCCTTCTGGTAGCTGATCATGTCCTCTATATAGAAATGCGCGCCTCCGCAGGCGGCTCCTGTGAGGATCAGCGCCAGCAGGACTGACATGCCGAAATCCTTTTGACGCTTCTTTCTTAGCGTTTCCCGCCAGGGAAGTAGGTTGATATGGGCCATAGTTAGTCGAAACTCCTAAGCGCGAGTCCGCAGGCAATCATCAGTGACGGTGCATCATTGCTCAAGCCCTGTGGTTTCACTTTCGACGAGACCGACATATTGGCAAACGGGTTGGCCACGATTGTCGGTGTCCCGATCTTCTCTTCTATCAGTTCATCAACCGCCGGAATCGACGAGCTGCCGCCGGCTAGCACAATATAGTCGACGCTGTTGTATGCACTGGAGGAGAAGAAGAACTGGAGGGAGCGACTCACCTGCTGCGCCATCGCCTCCTTGAACGGCTCCAGCACTTCGGGAACGTAGTTGTCCGGCAACCCGCCCTGACGCTTGGCCATGCCAGCCTCTTCATGCGACAGGCCGTAACGCCGCTGGATCTCCTCGGTCAACTGACGCCCGCCAAAATTCTGCTCCCGGGTATAGATGATTTTCCCGTTGCGCAAGACGTTGAGGGTGGTGGTGGTGGCGCCGATATCGGCAATGGCCACGGTCTGGTCATCACTACTGTCCGGCAACTGATCCAGTAGCTGGGTAAAGGCGTTCTCCATTGCATAGGCCTCTACATCAACTATCGCCGCCGTCAGCCCGGCTATCTCCAGTGCCGCGACCCGGTCGTCCACGTTCTCACTTCGCGAAGCGGCCAGCAGCACATCCACCATTTCCGGATTTTTTTCCGATGTACCCAGGATCTCAAAATCCAGGTTCACCTCCTCCAGTGGGTAGGGGATATACTGATCGGCCTCGAGCTGGATCTGACTCTCCATCTCGGAATCGGAAAGCGATGCCGGCATGGTGATAATCTTGGTGATGACCGCCGAGCCTGAAACAGCCACCGCCGCCTGGCGGGCCTTGGAACCGGAGCGCCGCACCACGTTCTGAATCGCCTGCCCCACCGCATCCACATCCGCGATGTTCTTCTCGACCACCGCGTTGGCCGGCAACGGCTCCACCGCGTAGGCCTCTACCCGGTACTGGGCACCCGAGCGCCCCGACGATTTACTCAATTCCAGCAGTTTGACCGCCGTCGAACTGATATCCAGCCCGAGCATCGCCTGCTTCTTGGATCCGAAAAAAGGGACCATCGCGTTTCCTTTCTCGCAATTATGTTATGGCTTTACGGAGAACTTTTAGGTTTTCCTTTAATTAGAATAGTTAACTATATAGCAGTAAATGATTTTTTTGTGAAGTGTTTTTTATCCGAGACTGTCACAACCGCACATATTTGATAGTATAACGGCATAT
>JAPHTA010000060.1 GCA_026196475.1 Sedimenticola sp. | reverse complement strand
CCGGCAGGGTGGGCACATTTTGTGTGCCCACGCGAAGGCTGCAAAAAGGATGAAAGGGTGGCCACTGATGAGAGCCACCCCCCCACGGTAACAAGGGCATCCCTTCTCCCCCAGGGAGAAGGCCAGGATGAGGGGATAGAAACCCATGGCGTCAGCCATTCAGATCCAGCTCCTCCTGCACGAATTCATGAACAACCGGTGAGCCGACACAACAGCCTCACCGGAAAGAAAAGGAAAACCGACTATGTGTGGCATCGTAGGCGCCATTGGACGAAGGAACATCACCCCCATCCTGATTGAGGGTCTGCGCCGGCTGGAGTACCGGGGCTACGACTCCGCCGGCATCGCCATCCGTGATGCCGGCGGTCGCATCCAGCGTATCCGCTCGGTGGGCAAGGTAGCCTCCCTGCAGGAGCGCATGCAGGAGAGCCCGATCGAGGGCGAACTGGGCATCGCCCACACCCGCTGGGCCACCCACGGCATGCCGGCCGAGCGCAACGCCCATCCCCACATGAGCGGCGAGCAGGTGGCACTGGTGCACAACGGCATTATCGAGAACCACGCCGAGCTGCGCCAGGAGCTGCTGGAGAAGGGCTACCAGTTCACCTCCGAGACCGACACCGAGGTGATCGCGCACCTGATGGCGGACGCCCTGAAACAGAACCCGGACCTGCTCAGTGCCTTCAAGCAGGCGGTGAGCCGGTTGGTAGGCGCTTACTCCCTGGCAGTCTCCAGCCCTGACGACCCGGACCGGATCGTGGTCGCCCGGGCCGGCTCGCCCCTGGTGGTGGGCCTGGGCGAGGGGGAGAACTTCGTCGCCTCCGACGTCTTCGCCCTGCTCGGCGAGACCCAGCGCTTCATCTTTCTTGAAGAGGGCGACCTGGCCGACGTGCGCCGGGACTCGGTGCAGGTCTACGACGTGACCGGTGAGCCGGTGGAGCGGCTGGAGGTCTCCTCCAAGCTGAACGCCGCCGCCACCGACAAGGGCCCCTACCGCCACTATATGCTGAAGGAGATCTTCGAGCAGCCGGCGGTGGTGGCGGAGACCCTGGAGGGACGGATCCACAACGGGCGCCTGCTGGAGGAGAGCTTCGGCTTCGAGACCAAGGCGCTGCTGGACCGGACCAAACGGGTGCAGATCATCGCCTGCGGCACCTCCTACCATGCCGGCATGGTGGCCCGCTACTGGCTGGAGGAGGTCGGCATCCCCTGCAACGTGGAGGTGGCCAGCGAGTACCGCTACCGCAAGTCGGTGGTCTCCCCCGACACCTTGTTCGTCACCATCTCCCAGTCCGGCGAGACCGCCGACACCCTGGCCGCCCTGCGCGGCAGCAAACAGCAGGACTTCCTCGGCAGCCTGGTGATCTGCAACGTGCCGGAGAGCTCCCTGGTGCGGGAATCGGATGTCGCCCTGATGACCCGGGCCGGCCCCGAGATCGGCGTCGCCTCCACCAAGGCCTTCACCACCCAGCTGGTGGCCCTGCGCCTGCTGGTGCTGGCCCTGGCCCGGCGCCAGGGGGTGGACGAGGCCCAGCTCAAGGCCTGGGTTGAGGAGCTGCACGCCCTGCCCCGCCAGATGGAGGTGGTGTTGAACCTGAACGACGCCATCGAGCAGATGGCCAACGGCTTCGCCGAGCGCAGCAACGCCCTGTTCCTGGGCCGCGGCCCCTTCTACCCCATCGCCATGGAGGGGGCGCTGAAACTGAAGGAGATCTCCTACATCCACGCCGAGGCCTACCCCGCCGGCGAACTCAAGCACGGCCCCCTGGCCCTGGTGGATGCCGAGATGCCGGTGGTCTGCGCTCTGCCCGACGACCCCCTGCTGGACAAGGTGCTCTCCAACCTGCAGGAGGTGCGTGCCCGGGGCGGCGAGCTGTTCCTGTTCAGCGACCAGCGGGTGAAGATTGAACTGGACAACTACCAGAGCCTGACCCTGGACGACATCTGCACCACCACCGCCCCCATCGTCTACACCGTGCCGCTGCAGCTGCTCTCCTACCACGTCGCCCTGCTCAAGGGCACCGACGTCGATCAGCCCAGGAACCTGGCCAAGTCGGTGACGGTGGAGTAGCACCGACGCACCAAGGCATAACGAAATACCAGCCGGGAGCCCTCCCGGCCGGTTGACCGCCCGCCACACGAAACTGGTTCCCTGGCCTTCTGTTCTTTGCTAATGTCTGGGGTTATTGGACTGACTCCCGGCAGGACGCTGAATGGCCCCTACCCGGATAATGTTCATTAACTATCGCGTTAGCCAGACCGGCGGATATAGAACGATAAGTCGTATTTTCAATTATTCGTGCGTGCTTGCAGCAATATCGACTTATGCGAGCAAGGAAGTTGCATAATAGATTTATGCTTGCAGGGAAGTCGTATAATCAAATGTTAGGCATAAATTATGAAAATTACAGCACCAAAAACCGCAGATGAATATTTCAAATTAACAGAACATGCTGTACAGCAACACTATGCTGGGCTTGATTCTTGTTGGTCCTATTATAAAAAAGCATTGAAACACTGGGACATAAGCAAGATTGGAGAGCCGTTAACAAAAGAAAATAAAGAATCTTTGCACAAGTATTTGGAGCTGACTAAAAAATACTTTGATCTAAAGTTCTCAGAGGCAATGTTTGCTGGTGGTATTCTTCAAATTTCGTTCATAGCAATAAAGCTATATTCACAGAACGGTCTAGTTCCAAGTAGTTGTGATTCGTTGGTTAAATCCGAAAAAAACAAAATAATCAAATCAGCTATTCCTTTTTGTATCGGAAGGGAGTGTTATGGAATACCATCTGGACTTTTAGTTTACGCTGGTAGAAATCATTTTAACCACTGGGATGATGACGAGCCTCATGAAGTGCCTAAAAATGTTTTTAATGCGCTCTCAATAGCATTCATGAACAACATGTGGGCAGATTTAGCATTCGAATTATCAAATCCCACTATTAACGTCTATGCAAATGAAATACTTTTAACAGCATTAAAGTGGGTAACGTACGAAGATTACATAGTAAATATGAAAGAAATACTTACCCAGGACAACTAGGATTCAAATTACGCTGATGCGTAACAATTGCGTAAACATAGACGCATTTTTCGGTCGCTGCGCTCCCTGCAAATGCGCTAGTTACGCTAGTCGTTGGGCAGCGTAGAAAAAAGCTCTCATGACCTCATCACAAACAAATAACCCTGAACCGCCATCTTCCACAAGGGGTGTTGATCGCAAGCTGCCGAGCGGTATTTGGGTGCTCGGATTTGTCTCGCTGTTTATGGACGTATCATCCGAGCTTGTTCACAGCCTCTTACCGATATTT
>JAPHTA010000179.1 GCA_026196475.1 Sedimenticola sp. | reverse complement strand
TTCATGCGCCTCGGCGCCCTTGGCACGGGCGGTCCAGGGATCCTGCTGGGCCACCTCCTGGGACTCCAGGAAGCGGGCCTGTAGCGCCTTGCGCCCGGCCCTGTCCTCGACAATGCGCTTCTTTACGTAAGAGAGGCCGACCCGCTCGATCCAGGGCGCGGTTAGCTCCAGGTAGCGCGCCTCCTCCCGGTAGAGCTGGATGAAGGCGGCGCTGTACTCCAGCACCTCCTCCTCGCTCGCCACCCGGCACAGCACGTCGGTGGCGCGCACCTTGACCCCGCCGTTGCCGCCGATGTGCAGCTCGTAGCCGGCATCGACACAGACCACGCCAAAGTCCTTGATGGTGGCCTCGGCACAGTTGCGCGGGCAGCCGGAGACCGCCATCTTGAACTTGTGCGGCATCCAGGAGGCCCAGCTCATCTCCTCCAGCCTGATACCGAGTCCGGTGGAGTCCTGGGTGCCGAAGCGGCACCAGGTGGAGCCGACGCAGGTCTTTACCGTGCGCAGCGCCTTGCCGTAGGCGTGGCCGGAGACCAGCCCGCGCTCGGTCAGGAACCGCCACATCGCCGGCAGGTCCTCCTTCTTCACCCCCAGCATGTTGATGCGCTGGCCACCGGTGATATTGACCTCGCCCACGTTGAACCGCTCCGCCGCCTCGGCGATGGTGCGCAACTCGTGAGGCGTGGTCTTGCCGCCGAGTATGCGCGGGATCACCGAGAAGGTGCCGTCCTTCTGGATGTTGCCGTGAATCCGCTCGTTGACGAATCGGGAGCGGGCGTCATCCTGTGCCCTGCCGGGCCAGGCGGCGATCAGGTAGTAGTTGATGGCCGGGCGACAGACATGGCAGCCGTCCGGGGTACGCCACTCCATCTTGTCGAACACCGCCTGCTTGTCGGTCAGTTCGTACTCGCGGATGGTGGTGCGCACCTGGTCGTGGGTGAAATCGGTGCAGGTACAGAGCGGTTTCGACTCCGGGGCCGAGTAGTCGCCACCCAGGCTGTTGGCCAGGATCTGCTCCACCAGGCCGACGCAGGAGCCGCAGGAGGCACCCGCCTTGGTGTGCGCCTTGACCTCGTCCACGGTAAACAACCCCTGCCTGGTGATCGCCTGGACGATATCCCCCTTGCAGACGCCGTTGCAGTCGCACACCTGGGCGTCGTCGCTCATGGCCGAGGCCTTGGACTGGCCACCATGGCCGGCGCTGCCCAGGTGCGCCGCCTCACCGAACAGCAGGCTCTCCCGCATGTCGGAGATGTCGGTCCCCTCCCGCATCAGCTGGAAGTACCAGGCGCCATCCACGGTGTTGCCGTAGAGCAACGCACCGCTGATCCGGTTGTCCCGGATCACCAGCTTCTTGTAGGTACCGCCGGCCGGATCCCGGAACACGATCTCATCGCTCTTGTCGTCACCGGTGAAGTCCCCGGCGGAGAAGAGATCGATACCGGTCACCTTCAGCTTGGTGGAGGTGACGGAGCCCTCGTAGCGACCGTAGCCCAGCTCGGCCAGGTGGTTGGCGCACACCCTGGCCTGCTCGAACAGCGGTGCCACCAGGCCGTAGCAGGTGCTGCGGTGCTGCACGCACTCGCCCAGGGCATAGATACGCGGGTCATAGGTCTGCAGCGTATCGTTGACCACGATACCCCGCTCGCAGTGGATACCTGCCTCCTGCGCCAGCCCGATGTTGGGACGGATGCCCACCGCCATCACCACCAGGTCCGCCTTCACCACCGAGCCGTCGGCAAAGCGCACCCCCTCGACCCGCCGGTCGCCCAGGATCGCCTCGGTCTGCGCCCCCATCAGGAAGTGCATCCCGTTCTCCTCCAGGGACTGTTTCAACATAGCGCCGGCGGTGGCGTCCAGTTGCCGCTCCATCAGGGTATCGGTGAGGTGTACCACCGACACCTCCATGCCCTGTTTGATCAGGCCGTTGGCCGCTTCCAGGCCCAGCAGGCCGCCGCCAATCACCACCGCCCGCCGGTACTGTTTCGAGGCGGCCAGCATCCGCTCCACGTCCTGGATGTCGCGGAAACCGATCACACCCTCCAGGGCGGCACCGGGCACCGGAATAATGAACGGCGATGAACCGGTGGCCAGGAGCAGCCGGTCGTACTCCGCCTCGGTGCCGTCGGCAGCGATCACCTTGCGCTTCACCCGGTCGATCTTTACCACCGGTGCTCCGGCATGCAGGGTGATGTTGTTACGCGCGTACCAGTCCCGGTCGTTGAGTACGATATCGTCGAAGCTCTTCTCACCGGCCAGAACCGGTGACAGCATGATGCGGTTGTAGTTGGGGTGGGGTTCTGAGCCGAACACGGTGATTTGGTACTTGTCCGGGGCCAGCTTCAGCAGCTCCTCCAGGGTGCGAACACCGGCCATGCCGTTGCCTATCAGTATCAACCTTTCACTCATACGCTGCCTCTTGAAGCCTCGAATCCATCTCTACCCGGTGGCTGTTTGCAACCGGTATGCCAACTTGCAAAAAACGCCTGAACGCGTGACTCCGGACGCGGCCGGCTGGTCTGCACTGTTTCAAAATGGTGCCGTCGAGAGGTCACGCGCACTGAAATATGGCATGTTGAAAGTTCCCGCCTCATCACAATGCGGGGACAAGCAGGCTACGCCGTTACGATGCAGAACCGGCCGATACTCGCGTTGCAGTTGCTTTCAGGCATGCACGCAGGCTGTTGGCGGGAGGTTGGCACAGCCAGTGCTACGGGAGAGACAGTTCCTGATAACACCCGGAGTCTCTTCATGTCGGAAAACAGACTGAACCTTTTCTCTTTCAGCGGAAAGGTACGCACCCTGCATATCACCTGGTTCGCCTTTTTCCTCTCCTTTATGGTGTGGTTCAACCACGCCCCCCTGATGGCCTCGATCCAGGAGACCCTGGGCCTCACCTCGCAACAGGTGAAGGCACTGCTGATACTCAACGTGGCGCTGACCATACCGGCCCGCATCATCATCGGCATGCTGGTGGACCGGCTGGGACCGCGCATCGTCTACTCGGCGCTGCTTTTGGTCTCCAGCTTTCTCTGCTTCGCCTTTGCCCTGGCCGACAGCTACGAGATGATGGCCATCACCCGCTTCCTGCTCGGCTTTGTCGGCGCCGGTTTCGTTATCGGCATCCGCATGATCGGGGAGTGGTTCCCGGCCCGCCAGGTGGGACTGGCCGAGGGTATCTACGGCGGCTGGGGCAACTTCGGTTCGGCCGCCGCCGCGCTCTCCCTGCCCACCCTGGCCCTGCTCTTCGGTGGCGACGAGGGGTGGCGCTACGCGATCGGTTCGACCGGTGTCATCACCCTGGTCTATTCGCTGGTCTACTACCGCCTGGCCCGTAACACCCCCCGGGGTTCAACCTACTTCAGACCGAAAAAGACCGGCGCCATGGAGGTGACCAGCAAGGGCGACCTGCTGTTCTACCTGTTGATGAACATCCCGATGTATGCGGCCCTGGCGCTTCTGGCCTGGAACCTCGGACCGGCCAACCTGGGGCTGCTGGACGATGCCGTCACCTACACCCTCTACGTCGGCCTGGTGCTGCTCTACGGCTACCAGGCGCTGCAGGTATGGCGCGTCAACTGCCACATCTTCATCCGCCCGGTACCGGAACTGCACCGCTACAAGTTCAGGCAGGTGGCGATACTCAATGTCGCCTACCTGGTCACCTTCGGTTCCGAGCTGGCCGTGGTCTCCATGCTGCACCTGTTTTTCAAGGAGACCTTCGACCTCTCCCTGGTCCAGGCCGGCCTGCTCGCCTCCGGCTTCGCCTTCATGAACCTGGTGGCACGCCCCACCGGTGGCTTCATCAGCGACCTGCTGGGCCGCAAGCGCTCGCTCTCCTTCCTGATCGGCGGACTGGCCATCGGCTATTTCCTGCTCAGCAGTATCACCCCCGCATGGCCCCTGCCCCTGGCGGTGGCCGCCACCATGGCCTGCTCGTTCTTCGTGCAGGCCGGCGAGGGGGCGGTGTTCGCCATCGTACCGCTGGTCAAGCGGCGCATGACCGGCCAGATCGCCGGCATGACGGGCGCCTACGGCAATGTCGGTGCGGTGCTGTTTCTCACCGTCTTCTCTTTCGTCTCTCCTTCAATCTTCTTCCTGGTGATAAGCGCAGCGGCAGTGGTTACCCTGGGCGCGGTGCAGTTCCTGGAAGAGCCGGAGGGGCAGACCGCCGAGGTGCTGCCGGACGGCACGGTGCAGATGATCGATGTCAGCTGATATGCTGCCTCAGGGGGCGAACGTCACGCCTCTTCAATGGGGGAGTGCAAAGATGTCCAGCCGTCTTGAAATCGCCTATGCCTGCAGTTCCGAGGCCGGCGTCAAGCCGCGTAACGCGGACGCGGCCGACGCCCGGGTGCCACCCGATGACCTGCTGCTGAGCAAGGGGGTGGCGGCCGCCATCGCCGACGGCATGAGCAGCAGCGAGGGTGGCCACGAGGCGAGCCAGGTGTGCGTCACCGGCTTTCTCAACGACTACTACAGTACCCCGGAATCGTGGCGCGTGAAGAGCGCCGCCAGCCGGATCATGAGCACCCTCAACACCTGGCTCTGCGGCCAGGGACAGAACCGTTACGACTCACCCCGGGGCATGGTCACCACCTTCAGTGCGGCGGTGATCAAGTCCACCACCGCCCACCTGCTGCACGTGGGGGACAGCCGCATCTACCTCTGTCGCGGCAGCAGGCTGGAACCGATGACCCGGGACCACCGGGTCTGGGTCTCTGCCGAGCGGGAGATGCTGACCCGGGCCATGGGCATCGACAGCCACCTGGAGATCGACTACCGGGCAGTGGCCCTGGAAGAGGGTGACCGGCTGCTGTTCACCACCGACGGGGTGCACGATTTTCTGACCGACCGCCAGTTGCAGGAGATACTGCAGCAGTACCGGGACAACCTGCAGCAGGCAGTACGGGAGGTAACCGGGCAGGCACTCAGGGCCGGCAGCGACGACAACGTGACCTGCCAGCTGCTGCAGGTGATCAGCCTGCCTGGCGGGGCAGTTGACGACATCTACCACCGGGTACTGGAGCTCCCCTTTCCGCCCCACCTGAAACCGGGCATGAACATCGACGGCTACGGCATCCAGCGCGAGCTGCACGCCAGCAAGCGCAGCGAGGTGTTCCTGGTGGTTGACGGCAGCAACGGCGAGCAGCTGACGTTGAAGACCCCGTCGATCAACTTCAAGGACGATGCCGAATTCCTGAGCCGCTTCCTGAACGAGGAGTGGGTCGGGCGACGCATCAACAACCCGCATGTGATGAAGATCCATTCACCCCGGCAGCGACGTTTCCTCTACCACATCGCCGAATACATCGAGGGCCAGACCCTGCGCCAGCTGATCGATGACCGGGGGCGGCTGGAGCTGCCACTGGTTCGCGATTACCTGGCCCAGGCCATCACCGGTTTGCGCGCCTTCCACCGCATGGAGATGGTGCACCAGGACCTGAAACCGGACAACCTGATGATCGACCACGGCGGACTGCTCAAGATCATCGACTTCGGCTCGGCCCGGATCGCCGGGATAGAGGAGATCCGGAGCGAGATCGATCACGACCTGCCACAGGGCACTCTCAACTACACCGCGCCGGAGGTACTGGCCGGTGAAAAGGGCAGCAAAAAGGCCGACATCTTCTCCCTGGGGGTGATCGCCTACGAGATGCTGACCGGGCAACTCCCCTACGCCGAGCATGAGAGACCGCTGCCGGCCCGCAGGATGCGCTACCGACCGGCACGGCAGCATGCTCCCGACCTGCCGCCCTGGGTCGACGCGGCCCTGAAAAAGGCCACCGATCCCTCGCCGCTGAAGCGCTACGACACCCTGTCGGAGTTCCTGCAGGACATGAAACGTCCCAACCGGCGACTGATCCCGCAGCACAAGCCGCCCCTGCTGCAGCGCCACCCGGTCCGTGTCTGGGTCGCCCTCGCCGGACTGCTGCTGATCAGCAACCTGGTGACACTGTTCCTGCTGCTGCTTCAACGGCAATAGACAACCGCTTCCGGAGTGGCTGATAATGAGGCGCCCCGGGCACTTGCAGGTGTAATTCGGGGACACAACAGAGAGCCGTTCAGCGGCCGGAGCAGTCAACATCCAAGGGAGGATAACCCGATGCTCAAGCAGTTAAATCTGGCCATGGCAACCCTGGCCTGTTGCATACTAATGTCAGCGGCGGTAGCCGCCACAGGGGCCACGGTAACCCCCGGCAAGGTGACCGGCGGAAAGCAGATCCACAAACCGGCATGGTTCAAGGAGAGCTTCCTGGAAATCGCCGAAGACG
>JAPHTA010000291.1 GCA_026196475.1 Sedimenticola sp. | reverse complement strand
GGGAGACCAAGAACGGCGCTTAGTTTTTTCGGAGACTAATATGAACGCCGTAACAGAAGACCGTTTCACCGACTGCAAGATCGCCGATCTCTCCCTGGCCGGATGGGGCCACAAGGAGATCGCCATCGCCTACACCGAGATGCCGGGCCTGATGGCCCTGCAGGAGAAGTATGGCGACAGCCAGCCGCTCAAAGGCGCGCGCATCGCCGGCAGCCTGCACATGACCATCCAGACCGCGGTGCTGATCGAGACCCTGGTCAAGCTGGGGGCCGAGGTGCGCTGGGCCTCCTGCAATATCTTCTCCACCCAGGACCATGCGGCGGCAGCGATCGCTGACCAGGCGATCCCGGTCTTCGCCTTCAAGGGCGAGAGCCTGGAGGAGTACTGGGCCTACACCCACCGGATCATGGAGTGGCAGGACGGCGGCACCCCCAACATGATCCTGGACGACGGTGGTGACGCCACCCTGCTGTTGATTCTGGGCAGCAAGGCGGAGAAGGATATCAGCGTGCTGGACAACCCGGGCAGCGAGGAGGAGCGGGTGCTGTACGCGGCGATCCGTGAGCGCCTGGCCGGCCAGCCCGACTGGTACTCCAGCAAGCTGAAGAACATCAAGGGCGTCACCGAGGAGACCACCACCGGCGTGCACCGCCTCTACCAGATGCAGGAGCGGGGCGAACTGCCGTTCCCCGCCATCAACGTCAACGACTCGGTGACCAAATCCAAGTTCGACAACCTTTACGGCTGCCGGGAGTCCCTGGTGGACGGCATCAAGCGGGCCACCGACGTGATGATCGCCGGCAAGATCGCCCTGGTGCTGGGCTACGGCGACGTCGGCAAGGGCTGTGCACAGTCCCTGAAGGGCCTCGGCGCCACCGTCTGGGTCAGCGAAATCGACCCGATCTGCGCCCTGCAGGCGGCGATGGAGGGGTTCCGGGTCGTGAACATGGATGACGCCTGTCGCCAGGCCGACATCTTCGTCACCACCACCGGCAACTACCACGTGATCCAGCACGACCACATGGCACAGATGAAGGATCAGGCGATCGTCTGCAACATCGGCCACTTCGACAACGAGATCGACGTGGCCAGCCTGGAGCAGTACCAGTGGGAGAACATCAAGCCCCAGGTCGACCACATCATCTTCCCTGACGGCAAGCGCATCATCCTGCTGGCGGAGGGACGCCTGGTTAACCTGGGCTGCGCCACCGGCCACCCCAGCTTCGTGATGTCCAACAGCTTCACCAACCAGACCCTGGCCCAGATGGAGTTGTGGAACAACAGCGGCGAGTACGAGGCCAGGGTCTACACCCTGCCGAAAAAACTCGACGAGGAGGTGGCCCGCCTGCACCTGGAGAAGATCGGTGTCCAGCTGACCACCCTCAACCAGGAACAGGCCGACTACATCGGCGTCCCGGTGGAAGGCCCCTACAAGCCGGAACACTATCGCTACTGAGCGACACCGGCCCCGCCCCCCCGGGGCGGGGCCCTGTACATTTTCACGCTCGATAGCCGGATAACCGGCACAATCGTGCGCACTCCAGAGATCAGAAGCGAAACCCGCGATGAATTCAGAACAGAAAGACCGGAAGCTGTTCAGCCTTGAACTCTTCCCCCCCAAGACCGAGCAGGGCATGGAGAAGCTGCAGGAACATGTAAAAAGGCTGACCCGGATTGATCCACTCTACATCTCGGTTACCTTCGGTGCCGGCGGCTCAACCCAGCAGCGCACCTTCCAGTGCGTCGAGTGGCTGGTTTCGGAGGGCATCGAGGCGGCTCCTCACATCTCCTGCATCAGCAGTACATCGGAGGAGATCATCGGCATGCTGCAGCGCTACAAGGAGCAGGGCATACAGCGCCTTGTGGCACTGCGTGGCGACGCCCCGTCAGGAGCCGGCCCGGTGGGCCGGGGCGAACTCAACCACGCCAATGAACTGGTAACCCTGATCCGTCAGGAGTTCGGCGACCGGTTTCACATCGAGGTCGCCGCTTACCCCGAGGTGCATCCCCAGGCCGCCAACGCCAGCGTTGATCTGCAGAACTTCAAACGCAAGGTCGAGGCCGGAGCCGATGCGGCGATCACCCAATACTTCTACAACCCGGATGCCTATTTCCATTTCGTCGACAGCTGCCGCGATCAGGGCATTGAAATCCCGATTGTTCCGGGCATCATGCCTATCACCAACTACAGCAACCTGAGCCGCTTCTCGGACGCCTGTGGGGCCGAGATCCCGCGCTGGATCCGCAAGCGCCTGGAGGCCTACGCCGACGACGTGGATTCGATCCGGGCCTTCGGCGTGGAGGTGGTCAGTGAACTCTGCCAGCGCCTGCTGGACGGCGGGGCACCCGGCCTGCACTTCTACACCATGAACCAGTCGGCAGCAGTGCTGAAGATCTGGGATAACCTGGGGCTCACGGATTGATCGTGGGAAAGCTGGAAAAATGACCCCCGGCCAAACCGGAACATCGCGGTTGTTCAACCGGAGACAGGGACGTCAGGAGATTCATCGGTGAACCGGAACCGCCTGCTGGTCGGTCTGCTGCTGATCACCCTGATCGGATTCGTCGGCGGCCTGCTGCTGCCGCAGCTGCAGGCCACTCGCCCCTCGGCCCCGCTGCACCTGGTCTTCGCCATCGGCATCATGCCCCTGATATTCGGCGCCATGACCTACTTCGTCCCGGTCCTGACCCGAACCGGGGTCGTCGGAACCGATGCCCTTCTGCCGGCCCTGCTGGGACTGCTGGCCGGTCTCCTGGTCAGCTACAGCCTGCTGGCCGACTTCACCCTCTACCCCTATGCCGCCATCATCGGCCTGCTCGCCACCGGATGGCTCGGCTACTGGATCCGGCAACGCAAACGGAGCATGCTGGGTCGCCCACACCCCGGGCTGTTATGGTACGAACTGGCCCTGCTGGCGCTCTTTCTCGGCCTGCTGGCGATCCTTGCAGGGCACTTTCTCCCTCAGCAGTGGCCGCAACTGCGGCGATTCCACCTGCACATCAACACCCTCGGCTTTATCGGCTTCACCGCGCTGGGCACGCTGCGGGTACTACTGCCCACCAGCGGCCGCTACGCTGATCCCGGGACCGGCCCCTGGCTGGTCCACGGCTGGCGCTGGCTCGCTCTCGGCACCCTGTTGATTGCCACGGGCGCCGCCTGGCTGCCGCCGCTTGCCCTGCTCGGGCTGTTGCCCTGGCTGTGGCCGGTGGGACGATTCATCCACACCCTGCTATTCACCTTTCACCGTTCTGTGTGGCAGTGGCACGGCGCAACCACCCCACTGGCAACCGCGACGCTGGGCCTGATGCTGCTGGCTCTCAGCGGCGCCGGGCACGGCCTCGGCTGGCTGCCCGGCGACGACACCACCCGGGCCTTTATCCCGCTATTCCTGCTGCCCCTGGTGAGTGGCGCCGCCACCCACTTGCTGCCGCTCTGGCTGGCGCCGCAACAGCCGGACCGTGAACAACGACTGCGCAAGCTTCTCGGCCGCCACGCCACGCTGCGTGCCGCGCTCTTTTTCGTTGGCGGATTGATGCTCCTTGCTGGACAGCCGGGGGGGCTACTCCTTATCCTGCCCGCTCTGCTGCATTTTCTGGTCGCTGTTGCGATCGTCCTCTTCCCCCGGACCTGAGTGCGGCAACCCACAACACCCAGACCCAGGATTCAACCGATCATGAGCAACAACAAGCAGATCGCAGACAGAGACCTCTCGGTACTCTGGCACCCCTGCACCCAGATGAAGGACCACGAGTGGCTTCCCGTAATCCCGATGAAACGGGGCGAGGGCGTATGGCTGGAGGATTTCGACGGTAACCGCTACATCGACGCGGTCAGCTCCTGGTGGGTCAACCTGTTCGGCCATGCCAACCCCCGGATCAACGCCGCTCTCAAGGCCCAGGTGGACCAGCTGGAGCACGTGATGCTGGCCGGCTACTCCCATGAACCGGCGATTCGCCTGGCAGAAGAGCTGGTGGAGGTGACACCGCAGGGGCTGGAGCGCTGCTTCTACGTGGACAACGGCTCCTCTGCCATCGAGGCGGCCCTGAAGATGAGCTATCACTACTGGAAGAACGAGGGTTTCCAGGGCAAGCACAAGTTCGTCACCCTCTCCAACAGCTACCACGGAGAGACCCTGGGTGCCCTGGCGGTAGGCGATGTCTCGCTCTACAAGGAGACCTACGAACCCTTGCTGATGCAGGTACACACGGCCCCCTCGCCGGACTGCTTCAATCGTGAGCCGGGGGAGTCCTGGGAGGCCTACTCGATCCGCCGCTTTGCCGACATGGAGCAGTTGCTGGAACGGCACAGCGCCGAAATCAGCGCGGTGATCGTGGAGCCGCTGATCCAGTGTGCCGGCGGTATGCGCATGTACCACCCGGTCTACCTGAAACTGCTGCGGGAGGCGTGCGACCGCCACCAGGTGCACCTGATCGCGGACGAGGTGGCAGTCGGCTTTGGCCGCACCGGCACCCTGTTCGCCTGTGAACAGGCCGACATATCACCCGACTTCCTCTGTCTCTCCAAGGGCCTGACCGCCGGCTACCTGCCCCTGTCGCTGGTGATGACCACGGAGCAGACCTACCAGGCGTTCTACGACGACTACGACAAGCTGAAGGCGTTCCTGCACTCCCACAGCTATACCGGCAATCCCCTCGGCTGCGCCGTGGCCCTGGCCGGGCTGGAGATCTTCCGCGACGACAACGTGATCGAGAACAACCGGGAGCTGGCCCGGGTGATGAAAGAGTCCACCGCCCACCTGAACGACCACCCACACGTGGCGGAGGTGCGCCAGCACGGTATGGTGCTGGCCATCGAGATGGTCAGGGACAAGAAAAAGCGCGAGCCCTATCCCTGGCAGGAGCGGCGCGGACTGCGGGTCTACCAGCACTCCCTGACCCGGGGCGCCCTGCTGCGCCCCCTGGGCAATGTCACCTACTTCATGCCGCCCTACGT
>JAPHTA010000391.1 GCA_026196475.1 Sedimenticola sp. | reverse complement strand
TTCAGCTCCGGGGTGATGAAGCGCTCGCTCCCCTTCAGGGTCTGGCGCCGCACGTAGTCGTCCGGAACCTCCTCCGAGCGACCCCGGCTCACCTCGATGTAGTAGCCGTGGACCCGGTTGAAGCTCACCTTCAGCTTGCTGATGCCGGTGCGTTCCCGCTCCCGGTTCTCCAGGTCGAGCAGGAACTGGTCGGCGTTCTGGGACAGGCCGCGCAGCTGATCCAGCTCGGCATCGTAGCCCTCCGCCAGCACGCCACCGTCCCGGATCAGCATCGGCGGCTGCTCGATTATCGCCCGCTGCAACAGGTCCACGGTCTCCGGATGGGTACCGCAGTCGCCGGCCAGTGCCTGCAGCAGCGGTGCATCCAGCGGCTGCAACTGCTGTTGCAGCTCCGGCAGCTGCTGCAACGAGTCGCGCAGGGTCGACAGGTCCCTTGGGCGGGCACTTTTCAGCGCCACCCGGGCCAGGATCCGCTCGATATCGCCGATTCCCTGCAGCAGGGACTGCAGTGCGGGAAAGGCGTGTTGCTCCTGCAGCCTGTGGACAGCGTCGTGTCGGGCCCGGACCTGATCGGCATCGCGCAGCGGGCGGTTGATCCATCGCCGCAGCAGGCGGCTGCCCATAGCGGTGGCGGTACGGTCCAGGATACCGGCCAGGGTGTGCCGGTTGTCGCCGCTCAGGCTGTGGTCCAGCTCCAGGTTGCGGCGGGTGGCGGCGTCGATGATGATCGCCTCCTCCCGCTGCTCCACGGAAAGACCCCGGATGTGGGGCAGGGCGCTCTGCTGGGTGTCGATCACGTACTGCAGCAGGCAGCCGGCGGCGGCCACCGCCAGCGGCAGCTCTGTGCAGCCGAATCCCCCCAGGTCCCGGGTGCCGAACTGGCGGGTCAGCAGCCGCTCGGCGGTCTCCGTGTCAAAGTGCCAGGGCGGACGGGAGGTGCTGCGGCAGGGCGATTGGAGGGTTGCGGGCAGGGAGTGGTCCTCCGCCAGCAGCAGTTCCGCCGGCTGCAGCCGCTCCAGCTCCCCGGCCAGGGCCTCGTCGCTCTCCAGCTGCTGCACGATGAAGCGCCCGGCACTCAGCTCCAGGGTGGCCAGGCCGTAGCGGCCTCCATTCGCGCAGAGGGCGGCCAGCAGGTTGTCCCGCCGCTCCTCCAGCAGGGCGTCGTCGGTGACCGTGCCCGGGGTGACGATGCGCTGCACCCTGCGTTCCACCGGCCCCTTGCTGGTGGCCGGGTCCCCCACCTGCTCGCAGATCGCAACCGACTCCCCCAGCTTGACCAGCTTGGCCAGGTAGCCCTCGGCGGCGTGGTAGGGGATACCGGCCATCGGGATCGGCTTGCCGGCGGACTGGCCGCGCTTGGTGAGGGTGATCTGCAGCAGCCGGGCGGCCCGCTCCGCGTCGTTGTAGAACAGCTCGTAGAAGTCACCCATGCGGTAGAAGACCAGCATCTCCGGGTAGTCGGCCTTGATGCGCAGGTACTGCTGCATCATGGGGGTGTGCTTGGCGGTGGCGGACTGGCTCATCGGGGCTGGCTGGTGCTTGGGGGTACGGGCTATTCGAAGTCGTAGTGTTTCTGTACCGGTTTCAGCACTTTCCAGCTGCAGGAGAGGCCGGCCGGGAAGGTGACCAGGTCACCGCGGCCGAACTCCTGGGGCTCGCCCCCCTCCGGGGTGACGATCACCTTGCCGCGCAGGAAGTAGCAGACCTCGGTGCGGTCGTAGTGCCAGGGGAACTCGGAGACTTCCTTCTCCCATACCGGCCACTCGAAGACCCCCAGGATCTCCAGTTTCGCCGGTGACGCCTTGTGTTCGCAGAGGATATGCATGTCGACCTTCTGAGCTAAAACCACGGGGCGCACAGTGTAGCCGAAATCGGGGTGATTCGTCAGGCCCGGTGCTGCGCTGTAAGCGACGGGGTGTGCGGATCCACTTGCCCACCGGCGGGGGAGAGCCGATACTTTAGACCACTATGGATACGGGCTTGACGAAATACGCCGCCGACCTCGCCGGCCGGCTACACCGGGCGGGGCTGATGATGGCCACCGCGGAGTCCTGTACCGGGGGCTGGGTGGCCAAGGTGCTGACCGATATCGCCGGCAGCAGCGAGTGGTTTGACTGCAGTTTCGTTACCTACAGCAACCAGGCCAAGCAGAGCATGCTGGGGGTCCGGGCAGAGACCCTGGAGATGCACGGCGCGGTGAGCGAGGCGGTGGTGCGGGAGATGGTGGCCGGTGCCCTGGCACGCAGCCGGGCCGACCTGGCGCTCTCCATCAGCGGCATTGCCGGTCCCGGCGGTGGCTCGCCGGAGAAACCGGTGGGTACGGTCTGGTTCGCCTGGCAGCGGGCCGGGATGGAGGCGGTTACCGCCTGCCACCGATTTGACGGCGACCGGGATGCGGTGCGACACCAGGCGGTGGTGGTAGCCATGCGGGGTGCCCTGGCACTTTTGTAACAGGTGCGTTCCGTGCAGAGGGTAGGGTGGCATGCTTTCTCTGCCCACGCTGTCCGCTGTGGCCGCCTTCTCGTGGGCACAAACAACCTGCCCACTCCCGACCGGGTTCGGGGCACTGTTGTCCCGGGACGGCCGGTTACTCCTCCCGCTGCCCGACCAGTCGCTTGAGCCGGCGCACGCCGAGGAACACGGCGCCGATCACCAGCGGGATGGCAAGCCCGGTACCGATCTCCACGTTTACAGGAAGCCCTGCCGACTTCAGCGCCTCCAGGCCATAGCCCACCATTCCCAGCAGGTAGTAGCTGAGTACCACCACCGACAAACCCTCCACCGTCTCCTGCATGCGCAACTGCAGGTAGGCGCGGCGGTTCATGGACTGCAGCAGATCCCGGCTCTGCCCCTCCATGCTCACGTCGACCCGGGTACGCAGCAGGTTGGAGGCCCGCGCCACCCGGGTGGCCAGGGCCTGGATCCGGCTGTCTACCGAGCGGCAGGTCTGCATCGCCGGGGCCAGTCGTCGCTGCATGAACTCGTGCAGCATCTGCACCCCCTGGATGCGGTGCTCGCGCAGTTCACCCAGGCGCTGCTGGATGATG
>JAPHTA010000226.1 GCA_026196475.1 Sedimenticola sp. | reverse complement strand
CCGCCTTCACCACCTGGTAGACCGTGTCGGCCGGGGCGTTGGTCGAGGAGACGAAGGTGGCACCGACACCGAAGGTGGTGACATCGTCCGGGTTGCCACGGTACATGCCGCCGGGAATCACTGCCTTGCGGTAGTAGGCGTTGTCGGCAATCAGCTTGTCCACTTCCGGACCATTGACCGATACCAGCACGGTATCGCAGGTGGTGGTAGCCTCCTTGATCGAACCGGAGGGGTGGCCAACCGTGAACACCATGGCGTCGATCTTGTTGTCACACAGCGCCTTGGACTGCTCGGCGGATTTCAACTCGGAGGCCAGGGAGAAGTCATCCTTGGTCCAGCCCAGGGCACCCATCAGCACCTCCATGGTGCCGCGCTGACCGGAGCCGGGGTTGCCGATATTGACCCGCTTGCCCTTCAGGTCCATGAAGTCCTTGATGCCGGAATCGGCACGGGCCACCACGGTAAACGGTTCCGGGTGTACCGAGAAGACGGCACGCAGATCCTTGTTGGCACCCGCCTCCTCGAACTTGCTGGTACCGTGGTAGGCGTGGTACTGCCAGTCGGACTGGGCCACCCCCATGTCCAGCTCACCGGCACGGATGGTGTTCAGGTTGTAGACCGAACCGCCGGTGGATTCCACCGAGCAGCGGATACCGTGCTCCTTGCGGTTCTTGTTGACCAGGCGACAGATGGCGCCTCCGGTCGGGTAGTAGACCCCGGTCACGCCTCCGGTACCGATGGTGATGAAGGACTCGGCATGGACTGTTGCTGCCGCGCCGAAAGTGAGTCCGGCCAGCATGGCCAGAGTGGTTATTTTTTTCCTCAGCATAATCATTCCTCCTGGATGAATTGTTGCAGTTCTACGTTACCTGGCAGGATGTCCTGCCCTATGTGTGCATCAGGTGCTTTTCCCGAAGCACCGCACGTTGACAAGGAAACAGTGTTACTTTCCCTTGAATTCCGGCTGTCTCTTTTCGATAAAGGCATTGACCGCCTCCAGCTGATCCTCGGTGTTGTGGCAGATCCCCTGGAACAGGGCCGAGCTGTCGAGAAAGTCCGGCAGCTCCTGGCGCTGGGCCAGCTTCATCAGCCGCTTGGCATAGCGCAGCGCCTGGGGCGGCTTGGCGGCGAAATCCCGCGCCATCTGCCTGGCACGATCCAGCAGTTCGTCCTTTGCCACCACCTGCATCACGATGCCCAGTTCCAGCGCCTCTTGCGCCTTGATGACACGCCCGCTGAAGGTCAGCTCGGCCGCCCGCTGGTAACCGATCAGTCGCTGCAGGAACCAGGCACCACCATCCCCGGGGATGATGCCCAGGTTGACGAATGTCTCTCCCATCACCGCGTTGTCGGAAGCGATACGGATATCGCACATGCAGGCGAGATCGAACCCGGCACCAATAGCCGGCCCGTTGATGGCGGCGATGACCGGCACCTCCAGCCGCTGCAGCGCCAGCGGAATACGCTGGATACCCTGACGGTAGTTCTGTTGTACCCGGTGCACATCACCACCGAAAGTGCCGCTGCGGTTCTGCATATCCTTGATGTTGCCGCCGGCCGAGAAGGCGCTGCCCGCACCGGTCAGTATGAGTGCGGAGACCGACTCTTCCCGGTTAATCCAGTCGACACAGCGCTCGATGTCATCGGCCAGGGCGGTGCCAGTGAGGATGTTGCGCACATCGTCACGATTCAGTGTCAGTTCGGCGACACGACCCTCCAGGGTCAGTTTCGCATCCGTAAGCACGGGTAACTCGGTCACGGGTTCTCCTTCTCAGCCCTGAGAATCACGCGGGCGTCCAGTACACAGTAGTCGTTTTCCCTGGCCAGCACAGGGTTCAGGTCCAGCTCGGCAATCTGTGGATGGTTCACGCAGAGGTCGGAGACCGCCAGCATCAGCCGGACCAGCGCTTCCCGGTCGACCGGTGCGGCTCCGCGCACTCCATCCAGTATCCGGCTGCCACGAATCTCCTCGAACATTTCCAGGGCATCCTCCCGACTCAGGGGCAGAGCCCGGAATGCCACGTCTTTCAGCACCTCGACGAAGACGCCACCCAGCCCGAACATCAGTACCGGACCGTACTGGGGGTCGTGCGTAACCCCGATAATCACCTCCACCCCGGGTTCCGCCATCGGTGCCAGTAACACCCCTTCGATACGCGCGTCGGGTCGGTATTGCCGGGCAGACTGCATGATTCCAGTATAGGCGTCTGCCAACTCTTGCGTTGCCAGGTTCAGTTTCACACCCCCCGCATCGGTCTTGTGCAGAATATCCTGGGACACCAGTTTCATCACCAGCCGGCTGCCACTCATGCCGGGCACCAGCGTGTCCAGCTGCGCGGGATCCCGGATCAGTTGCGGCCGCACCACATCCGCGCCGTAGGCGCCGAGCGCATCCAGCGCTTCGTACTCATAAAGCACGCCACGTCCCTCGTTGAAGGCGTTTTCAATCATCAGGGAGACTTCGGACAGTACGGCGGGGAGCTCCCTCTCCCCTTTCCTGGACAGTCGCCGCTGGGCGGCGCTGTAGTTGACTACCGCGGTGATGCAGTGGGTCGCTTCGTCGATCGAATCGAATACCGGGATATCCGCCTGGCGCAGGTGTACCAGGGGACCGGTCTTGGCCGGCTGGTAGAGACTCTGCATCATCAGTGGCTTGGCGTACGCCCGCGGCAGGGCGGCCAGCCGTTCTGCGCAGATCTGCTCCATGCCGGCAAGCGATTCCGAGAAGCGCAGCGCATAACCACCGAACAGACCGGCGATCAACAGGGCATCCACGTTGGGATCCGCCAGCAGCACCTCGGCACAATCCGCGAACAGTTCGGGATGGCTGTCGGTGCCCCCGGCCACGTCAACCGGGTTACTTACCGATGCCGAAGACGGCAGCAGCGCGCGCAGACGTTCCCGGGTCTGCGCTTCGAGTGCGGGAATGGAGAGCCCCATGCTGTCCAGGGCATCGGCGGCAATGGTGGCATGACCGCCGCCATCGGCCAGAATGGCAATACGGTTACCCTGCATCGGCAGGTAGTCCGCCACGCAGGCCAAAGTTGCCGCCACCGGCAGGATCTCGTCCGCCCGATCCACCAGGGTGACGCCGACCTGGCGCATCACGCCCCGCGCCAGGTCGTAGCTGCCGGCCAGGGCGCCGGTATGGGAGCGGGCCGACTGCTGGCCCACCTCGGTACGCCCCGACTTGTAGAGCACCACCGGCTTGTCGCTGCAGACCGAGGCGGCGGAGTGCAGGAACTTGCGGCCGTATTTCAGGCCCTCGACATAGCCGACGATCACCCGGGTGTTGGGATCGCTGGCGAAGTAGTCCAGGTACTCGTGGAACTGCACATCGGCCTCGTTACCGACACCGACATAGGTGGAGAAACCCGGGTAGTCGCTGTGGTTCCCCTCGGTCACCAGGGAGAGCGCCATGTTGCCGGACTGGGAGAGCAGGCCGATATTGCCGGCCCGCAGGTCACGGTAACCCACCAGGTTGGCGCCACAGTGGGCGTTGAAGATGCCCGAGGTATTGGGACCGATGATGCGCAGACCGCTCTCCCGGGCCGCGTTGACCATCTCCGACTCCAGGGCCAGCCCCGCCTCACCCGTCTCGGAAAATCCGGTCGCCAGCACCACCGCGCCGCGGATCCCCTTGTTGCCGCAGCCACGGATGATCTCGGGCAGGGTGTGGGCCGGGGTGCAGATCAGGGCCAGGTCCGGGATCTCCGGCAGCAGGTCGATCGAGGGGTAGCAGGGCAGATCCAGGATAGAGGTCTCTTTCGGATGGATCGGGTAGATGCTGCCCCGGTAGTGATTCTGCTGCAGGTAGCGGATCGCCATGTTGCCGCGTTTCCCCTCATCCCGCGACGCACCCACCACCGCGATCGAGCGGGGTGCCAGTATGGTCTGCAGCGAGCTTTCCATCAGTGGTTCCATCCTCATTGGCCGGTAAAGCGCGGTGCGCGCTTCTCCCTGAAGGCATCCACCCCCTCTTGCCAGTCCCGGGTGGTTGCGCAAAAGGTCATTCCCTCCAGTTCACACTGCAGGGCGCTCTCGAAATCCTGTTCACCGGCCCGGTTGAGCTGCTGCTTGGCCAGCTGCATCGAGTGGGGCGCCGTTCCGGCCAGCCGTTCGCAGAAGGCGGCCACCTCCGACTCAAAGCAGTCGTCCGCCAGGCTGCGGTTGGCGAGGCCGATACGTACCGCCTCGTCACCATCGATCCGTTGGCCGAGAAAGACCAGTTCCCGCGCCTTGGCCAGCCCCACCAGCCTGGGCAGGGTGTGGGTCACCCCGCCGCCGAGAAAGGTTCCGATGGTCACCTCCGGCAGGCCGATCTCTGCCGACGCCTTCATCAGCAGGAAATCCGCCGCCAGCGCCATCTCCGCACCGGCCCCCAGGGCGTAGCCGTTAACCGCCGCCACCACCGGTTTCGACAGGCGCCGGATCTGCAGGCAGACCGCCTGCTCCGCCGCAAGATACTGGCGTCGCTGGCTGGCGCTGCGCTGTCCCTCGGCGTGCGCTTTCATGTCGGCCCCGACACAGAAGGCACGGCCCTCCCCGGTCAACACCAGGACCCGGGTATCCGGGTCGCGATCCAGCGAGTGCAACACCTCCTGCAGCTCCCCGTAGAGCGCCTCGGTTACCGCGTTTAGCCGCTGTGGCCGATTGAACCGCACCTCGGCAACACTGCCGCGGCGGCTCACAACAAGATTTTCCAATGACCCGTTCATATGTCGAATTGCATCTGTCCTATGAGTCTTTCGTAGTGCCTGAGTGAGGCGATCGCCCGGTCACCCAATTTCCTCGCCACCAGTGTCAGCAACACCTCGATCAGCACCAGGGAGGCGCTCATACTATTGCTGAAATAGGTGCCGGTGGTGGGCGAGATGAAAGTGTGGCGGGCATAGGCCGCGAGCGGCGAGGAGAAGCTGTCGGTAATGGTGACGACATCGATTCCCTGCTCATGGGCTATGCGTGCCGCGGTTACCGTACTTCGGGTAAAGGGTGAACAGCCCACCGTAAACAGCAGGTCACCCGGCTCCAGTTGGGAGAGTCCATGGGTGATGCCGTGCTCGGCGATACTCAGCACTGCCACGTCACCACGAATCAGGCCCAGGCCGTAGGAGAGGTAGTCGGCTATCGGGTAGGACTGTCTCAGGCCGTGGGTGCGGATCCGCCGGGCGCTGCACAACAGTTCCACCACGCCGTCCAGGGTATCGGCCTGAATGTTGCCCAGCATGGTGGCGATGTTTCCGGTCTCCTCATTGGCGATCCTGGCCGCCAGGTTGAGGCTCTCGTGACTGCTGCCATCTTCATTGAACAGGTTGCCGGCACGCTCGCTGTAGTAGCTGTCACTGCCCGCCGCGTGTTCGCGAAAAACCGCCTGCAGGTCGCTGAACCCCTTGTAGCCCAGGGACTGGGCGAGACGTGTCAGGGTCGAGGGATTGACCCGGAAGCTGTTGGCCAGGTGGGAGATGGGATAGATCGCGGCCTGCTGGGGCGAGGTCATCATGCCCTCCAGGGCCTCCAGGGCTCGCTTGCCCAGTTTTACCGGGGAGGTCCCCGCCTTCACCTCGGCCAGCACCCGGGAGAGCTGCTCCAGTGAATCCGGGACCTGGCCACTGTCCATGTTACCGCCGCTATGCATCTTGTCCTGCGCTCACGTGAGCGAATTGACCTGAATGCCGCAAAGCATAGGCATGGCGGATCAATTATGCAATAAATATTTGCATTTAATTGTCATAGTGCAAATTTACATTGCATCTGTAGGGTTTTTACTGACGTAAAACAGGCCATATTCACACGAATATTCCATGTGCCCAGCCGCATCCCGGGAACTAGAATGGGAGACTACGCGCAAGCAAACATGGAGGTACCGATGATGACCATCGACCGGGCACGCAGCCTGATCCAGGTCCAGCTGCAGTTCAGCAGCGGCTACAACCGCAACGCGGTGCGGATGATCCTGGGCGAGGTGCAACGCAACCAAGGACAGGGCGCAGTGGATGACCTGATCCGGGAGCTGGAGCTATACCCGCGCTTCGGTCTGAAGGCGGGTACCGATTTCAGCAAGGTGGGTCTTTAGCGGCAGGTGATCGGCCAGAGACGTTATCCACACCACCCGCGGCGCACGGCGTAATACGAATCGAATGGCGGTGCCACAACCAGGCCAGGCCAAAGGCGAGGAAGCCCCCCA
This sequence comes from Sedimenticola sp., assembly GCA_026196475.1. GTDB lineage: Bacteria > Pseudomonadota > Gammaproteobacteria > Chromatiales > Chromatiaceae > Sedimenticola. The sequence continues at coordinate 5,054 of JAPHTA010000226.1, read as the reverse complement.
GCTCCAACGCGACAGCCAGTACCATTTGCCAGGGCTGGATCAGCCATACACCCAGAACCAATCCACCCAACCACAGCAGGAGACCGGCAAGGGCGCTGCGTTTCAGTGAACGCTGGTAGTTGGAGCAGTAACCGCGGCCACAGCCGGCACAGCTGAAACGGGGACGCCGGGCCAGCCACGGCTCCACCGGGTGCCCGCAGTCCGGGCAGTTGTAGCGGTTGATGTTCAACGCCACATGCGCGCTCTCAGATACTCCAGCCCTTGCGCGGACGAGCCGCCCGGCAGGCCAGGGTCAGGGCCCAGAACTCGCCAAAATCGTTCACCATCACGTCCGGTTTATGCGGATGGCTTTCGGTGCCGGGGAAGATCTTGTCCAGCCACTGCTGGTCCCACTGCGCACCGTTGAAGAAGACGCTGGTGACGCCGGCCCGCTTGGCGGCAATAGTATCGGTAGTACTGTCACCGATATACCAGATCTCCGGTCCCGGCTTCAGGTCGAGATTTTTCAGGGCCTTGAGGATCGGATCGGCATGGGGCTTGCGCAGGGCGGTGTCGTCCCCGCACACCGTGGTATCGAACAGCTCGCTCCAGCCGCTCCCCTCCACCGCCGCCAGCTCGTGTTCGAAGAACTCCCGGTCCCGGTTGGTCAGCACTCCCAGGTGCAGGTCCAGCGCCCGCAGCGCCACCAGCATGTCCTTGACCCCGGGCTCGAACGGGTAGACCGCGCCGAAGTGGTTCCGGTAGTGGCGGTTGAAGGCCCGGTGGGCGATCTGCTTCGCCTCCTCGTCGTTGCCGAACAGCACCTCGAAGATGTCGGTGCGGGAGATCTTGCGGTCGGCCTTGATCTTGGGATGCAGCTGGTGGTAATCGCGCACGTGCTCCACCAGTCTGGCATCCTCCGGGGTCTTGCTCTGTTCCGGGTCGACCAGGTGCTCGGCCAGGCCCAGCTGCTCCAGCTCCGGCAGCATGTCATCCACAGCGTGGTACATGGCGTCCAGGGTATCCACCAGGGTGGCATGCCAGTCGAACAGCAGCAGGGTGGGCGCGGTCAGGTCCACCACTGCCGGGTGCCAGTCTGGCTCGATGCGGGGTGGCGGCTGGCGCCGGGGCGGCACCCGGGGTGGCCGTTGTGCCCAGACTTCCGACCGCTCCGGGGGCATCGCCTCCCCCTCCAGGGCCTGCAGCAGATCGAGCAGGGAATCCAGATCATCCACCACTGCGTCCGGCGCATGGGGATGCTGTTCGCTACGGGGAAAGATCCGTTCTATCCAGTCCCAGTCCCAGTTCGCACCGTTGTAGAAGATGCTGGTGATCCCGGCCTCCTTGGCGGCGATGGTGTCGGTACGACTGTCTCCCAGGTACCAGATGTCCGGTCCCGGCTCGGCACCCAGGTTGTGGATCGCCCGCAACAGCACGTCGGGAGCCGGCTTGTGGTGCTTCACCTCGTCGCCGCACACCGTGGTATCGAACAGGTCCAGCCAGCTCCCCTGCTCCAGGCTGGCCATCTCCCGGTCCAGGAACTCCCGGCTGCGGTTGGTCGGGACACCCAGACTGATCCCCAGCCTGCGCAACAGCAACAGGCGTTCGCGCATCCCCTCCTCGAACGGCTTGACCTCGCCGAAGTGATCCCGGTAGCAGTCGTTGAATGCCTTGTGTGCAATGGCGATCGCCTCCAGGTCGGGGCCGAACAGGGCATCAAAGATATCGGTCCGGGAGACCCGCCGTTCGGCCCGGATCTTGGGGTGCAGGCGGCGGAAGATACGCACGAAACGAACCAGCTTCATGTCGTCCGGGGTCTTGGCCAGTTCCTCCGGCGCCAGGCGGTTGAGCAGGCCCAGCTCCTCGAACTGGGGAAGCAGATCGTCTATCGCCTTGTACATCGCCTCCAGTGAATCAACCAGCGTGGCGTGCCAGTCGAGCAACAGGATCCTTGGCCGAGCCAGTGTCTGCACACGGGTATCGATTCGATAACTCAAGCGGGTCTGCTCCTCTTTGACGACAAGATTGACGGGGGAATCCCGGTCCGCAGGAAACGGCAGCGGTCACAGAAAAGTCGGGGTGAGTATTACACAATCGGGAGCGGCGGGTGAAGACGGCGACGCAACAGGACTGATACCCCGGATTGTGTTGATGTCACGCCGCCCTGCCGCTATCCTCTTCGACTCAGGCTGCTTTGCGGAAGGGCCGTCTATCCTGACACCAGACAATGGAAAAACAATGAAACAGTGGTTACTGATCGCCATCCTGGCGGCTGGTCTGATTCTCACCGGTTGCGACAACAGCAGTGAAATTCCCCGTCCCGCTGCCCCGGAGCAGACTTCCCAGGCCCAACCTACCTCCACGGACTCCCTTGAAGGCAAGTACAAGCTGCTGTCCAGCCCGTTGCCGGACCAGGATCTGGCCGAGGGCAAGCCCTACCTGGTTGAGTTTTTCTGGTTCGGCTGCCCGCACTGTTACAGCCTGGAGCCGCTGGCCAGCGCATTCAAGCAGAAGCATCCGGATTTCCAATTCGTCACCATGCCGGCGGCGCCCAACAAGCGCTGGGAGATCGAGGCCCGGATCTACTACGCGATGGAGGCCCTGGGGGTACGGGACTCTCACTACGACCAGGTGTTCAAACTGTATGCTGACAAGCGCAACGAGAAGCGCTACCCGACGCTGGACGAGGTGGCCGCGCTGTTCAGCAATGCCGGCGTCAGCCGCAGCGACCTGGAACAGAGCATGAACAGCGGCCCGGTTTCGGAAAAGATTGCCCTCTCTCAGCGACTCTTCGATCAGGCAGAGCTGACCGGGGTGCCTTCCCTGATCATCAACGGCAAATACCAGCTGGACTTCAACGGCCTGGACGATGAGAACTTCGCCCAGGACTTTATGCAGACGATTATCGATCTGGGCAAAAGATAACCCAGACAGCCCGCCGCCAGCCGGCGGGTGTCACCTCTCATTATTGAGACACTCCCTTTACCGATACCGGGCAAAGGGTGTACAAGTAGTGCTCGGCGAGCCGGACACGCTGTTGCAACGGCCTGCCGCCGCATACCGTGACTGCCCTCACCCCGCACCAACGGAGAACAACCATGCACAATACTCGCCTAGATGCCCTGAAACACGCGATGCAACTGGAACGGGATGGGATGGCCTTTTACTCCGCCTCCCGCGACAAGGCCACCAGCGACGTGGGCCGGGACATGTTCGAATATCTGCGAAAGTCGGAAGAGCGCCACATGCGGCGCATCCGGGAGATCCACCACTCGCTGGAGGAGTCCGGCATCTGGCCGGAGCAGCCCCCTCTGAACGAAAATCGGGATACGCAGGTCCACACCATATTCTCAGACGCCCTGGAACAGATCCGGACGCTGGATACGCTGGACAGCAGCGATATCGAAGCACTGCAGAAGGCGGCCGAATTCGAGCGCAAGGGGGAGGATTTTTACGCCCGGCGCGCGACCGAGGCGGAGGACCCGTTCGAGCGCAACTTCTACACCCAGCTGGCTCACGAGGAGTATCACCACCTGAAGGCAATACAGGACACCATACAGATGCTGCAGGACCCCCAGGGCTTCTTCGCCGACCGGGAGCACGGTAGCCTGGCCGGCTGAGGTCGTCTCAGGAAGCGGTGCTCTCCGAGCCGGCGGGACGGATACGTGCCACGATCCACTGCAGCAGCAGGCTGAGCAGCATCAGCAGCAGGGCCAGGTAGGCAAAGTGGCCCACCGCCGGCGCCAGCAGCAGGAATCCGATATCAAACAGCAGAACCGTGATAGCAGCGGCAATCGCGCTACTGGAGAGACTCAGGGGCTTGCGTGAGCGGGAGGCCAGGTAGCCGGCCAGGGCGGCACCGGCCCCGATGATGATCCCGTATACGATGTGGTACATGATGGAGGCGAACCAGGCGCCGCCGCTGCCCACGTCCGCCGCCATGGCTTCCCAACCCGGCAGCAGGCGCTGTGCCACCGGCCCCACCAGGACCGTCACCAGCAGGGAAACCGCAAATACCTTCAGGATGGAAAAACTGTTCATATTACCGCACCTCCAGTCAGGGAGGTGCAATTATAGGCATTTGTGGCCAGCTTGAGAATTGACCGGAGGCAAGCCACGGAAGAACTTCTGCCAGCGGCCTAGTCCTCCAGGTCGCGCCGCTTCTGCTCGAACTCGTCGCGGTCTATCTCACCCCGGGCGTAACGCTCCTTGAGGATCTCCAGCGCCGAACTTTCCGACGGCAAGTCACCATCTCGCCCCACCATCATGAGCTTCACCAGCCAAACCACCCCAAGAATCACCAGGATCCAGAACAGCCACATGAATATGCCGCCAAATCCCATGCCATAGCCGTTTCCCATCACAACCCATCCTCCCGGGTCAGTCGCCGGAGCCCCGCTCCAGCTGCTCTTTCACCCGAAGCAACCGGGAGCGGACATCTTCCGCCAGGCGGATGATCTCGGGTCTGTCGACCAGTTTCAGGACCGCGATCGGGTCCATGAAAGCCACTGTCATGCTGCCATCCTCCTCTTCCCGGATCACCACGTTACAGGGCAATAACAGGCCGATGTCCGGATCGATATCCAGCGCCTCTTTTGCCAGCGACGGGTTACAGGCCCCGAGTATCTTGTAAGGGGACCTGTCCAGGTCCAGCTTTTTCTTCAGGGTCGCCTGTACGTCGATCTCGGTCAGAATGCCAAACCCTTCCTCCATGAGGGCCGCACTCACCTTTTGCTCTATTTCCTGCAAGCTGCCGTTTTTCAGGCTAGTGGAAAATCCATACGTCATGTCGCCTCCCAAATCGTCTGCTACTCAAAAAACAGTTACTCACTGCTGTCCCGTTAAGAAACACTTTGGCTGTTTGTAACCTGCTGATTAAAAGTAAAAATATAGTTCACAGCAAGGCATGTGACATAGAAAATCAGTGAGTGCGTCCCTTCTACCGTCAAGCGGCACCGAGGTCCCTTTGGGAGAAGGATAGGATGAGGGAATATTAACAATCAGTGAGTTAGCTCATATTCTCACCCCAACCCTGGGCCGCATGTTCCCGACGCGGCCAACCGACTACATCCCTG
>JAPHTA010000313.1 GCA_026196475.1 Sedimenticola sp. | reverse complement strand
CTGGACCTGTTGCGTCACCACAGCCGATTCACCCTCAAGTCGAACGATGAACACGACGTGCTGAGCCACGCCCAGGCCCTGCGCCTGCAGGTGGGCGGGATACGTGGCCTGGAGCGGATAATAGAGGTACGCGAGGAGCCGGTCAGCTACGTGGATGACATCCACGACTTGCTGAAGCGTGCTGTGCAACTCTATGACCAGCTGGACCAGCTCCCCTTCAACGAGATCATCCAGCAGGTGGCGGCCTTCAAGGGACGACACGGCTCACGTGGCTGAGTGGGTTTCCAGATTTAATCGAAAAAAGCGAAGCTCGGGAAGCGATCCTGACGCCTGGCAGCCGGATCCATCCCGGCTGGAAGCGTGGCGGAGACCCGGAAACCCTTTCCGTGACAGCGGCTACACTCTTCTATCGAGACGCTGAAAAGAGCGTGCGACGCCACTTGTTGACCGGGGTCATGGCATTCCCCCCCGGGTTACAGTGGGATAACAAGAAGTCACTTCCAGACACGCCAGGAGAGAGAGATGCCTGCCTACACCACCCACGATATCCGGAATATCGCCCTGGTGGGCCAATCAGGCGCCGGTAAGACGACGCTGATCGAGGCCCTCCTGTATCACGCCGGCGTGATACAGAACCAGGGTTCGATCGAACGCGGTGACACCGTGTGCGATTTCGATCCACAGGAGAAGCAGTACCAGCACTCGCTGGACAGCGCGGTCGCCCACCTGGAGAAGGACGGTGTTCGGGTCAACCTGCTGGACACCCCGGGGCTGAACGATTTCTTCGGACGCGCCTTCGGAGTGCTGCAGGCGGCTGAGACCACGGCGGTGGTGATCAATGCCGAGGCGGGCATCGAGCCGGCGACACTGGCGATGATGGAGCACGCACGGGAAGATGGCCTTTGCCGCGCCATTATCGTTAACAAGATCGACAGTGACAACCTGGACCTGGACGGCCTGCTGACGTCAATCCGGGAAACCTTCGGTGATGTCTGCCTGCCGCTCAACCTGCCGGCAGCCGATACAGGCAAGGTGGTGGACTGCTTCTTTACCCCGGACGGGGAGGCAACCGCCTTCTCCTCGGTGGCGGAGGCCCACACCAACATTGTCGACCAGGTCGTGGAGATGGACGAACAACTGATGGAGCTCTACCTGGAGCAGGGACAAGAGTTGAAACCGGAACAGTTGCACGACCCGTTCGAGGCTGCACTGCGGGATGGTCACCTGGTCCCGGTCTGCTTCGTCTCCGCCCGAACCGGGCACGGCCTCAAACAGCTGCTGCGCATCATGACCCAGCTTCTGCCCGACCCGACCGAGGGCAACCCTCCCAACTTCCTGAAGGGCGATACAGAGAACGCCAGGCCGGTTGAAGTACTGCCGGATCCGGAACGCCATATCGTGGCCCACGTTTTCAAGGTGAGCAACGACCCGTTCCGGGGCAAGCTCGCCTTCCTGCGACTCTACCAGGGAACGCTCACCAACAGCAGCCAGCTATTCGTTGGTGACTCCCGCAAACCGTTCCGGGTCAGCCACCTGTTCAGCATACAGGGCGGAGAGCAGAGCGAGATCGGGCAGGCGATCCCCGGGGACATCTGCGCCCTGGCCCGGGTCGACGAGCTGTTCCGCGACGCGGTACTGCACGACAGCCACGACGAGGACAACTACCACCTGCAGCCGGAGGCATTCCCGATGCCGCTGTTCGGCCTGGCGCTGACACCGAACAAGCGTGGCGACGAGCAGAAGCTCTCAGACGCCCTGGTCAAGATCGCCTCGGAAGATCCCTGCCTGGCGATCGAACACGACAGCCAGGCCAATGAGACCGTGATTCGCGGCATGGGAGAGCTGCACCTGCGGGTGGTACTGGAACAGCTGGAGCAGCGTTACAACGTGCACGTGGAGACCCGCCCACCCAGTATTCCCTACCGGGAGACCATCAGTGCGGCGGCGGAGGGCCACCATCGACACAAGAAGCAGACCGGTGGCGCGGGCCAGTTCGGCGAGGTGATGCTGCGTATCGCCCCGCTGCCAAGAGGCGAAGGCTTCCGGTTCAACGACGAGGTGAAGGGCGGCGTGATACCGGGCCAGTTTATCCCCGCCGTGGAGAAGGGGGTACGCCAGGCCCTGGAAGAGGGTTACATCGCCGGCTACCCGATCCAGGATCTTCAGGTCACCGTCTACGATGGCAAGTTCCACTCGGTCGACTCCAAGGAGATCGCCTTCGTTACCGCCGGCAAGAAGGCATTTCATGACGCCCTGGACAAGGCACGCCCGATCGTTCTGGAGCCGGTGGTGAATATCAGCATCACCGCCAGCGGCGAAACGATAGGTGATATCACCGCCGACCTGTCGACCAAGCGGGGACGCATCAACAACACCGAGATGACCGCCGACGGTCGCATGGTGATCAGTGGACAGGCGCCACTGGCCGAGCTGGATAGCTACACCACCCGGCTGAAATCGATGACCGGCGGAGAGGGAACCTACGAGATCACCTTCAGCCACTACGAACCGGTACCGGATGCGGTACAGAAGAGCCTGGCGGAACGCCACCAGCAGCGCATCCACCACCAGGAGGAGTAGGGTCGGCGATCTATTCGCGGCAGGGGCGCCGCTCCTACCGGTAAGAGGCCCGCCCCGGGCCGAATATGCGTTCCCACGCGGAGCGTGGGAACGAGTCACGTAGGGTGGGCACGTAGTCTGTGCCCACCCTTGTAGTAATGAACTTATACAACCGCAGTCACTCGGGATACTCGTCGAAGCGGGGGGCTTCCAGGCCCCGGTCGTACCAGCAGGCCCGGTCGCGCCAGAAGATATTGTCCTGGGGCCTGATACCCGGATCCTCGTCCAGGGATCCGGCGGGGATGATCATCGACTCTCCGTTGCGACTCAGGTAGGGAACCCCGGAGCCGCAGTGACTGCAGAAGCAGCGGGCAAAACGCTCGGCACTCGGCAGATCGAAGCGCCGGACCAGGCTCTCTCCCGCCAGCCACTCCACCCCGTCAGGGGCCGTGAATATATTGGAGGCGTGAGCGGAGCCGGTGGACTTCCGGCAACGTGAACAGTGGCAGAGGTGAAACGCCCTGAGCGGTTTTACCACCCGGTACCTGACCTCGCCACAGAGGCAGCCGCCACCAAGTTCTCTCATGCCGTGCTCCCCGGCCAGACAGCTGGCCTGCAATCAAGGAATTCCGTCCTTTCAGGCTAGGGCCTGTTAACACTAATTTGATTATCGTCGCTGGCGTCATTTTTTTGTCCAGCAAGGCGAAAGGAGCGAAGTTTAGTGACTCTAAATGAGCGACT
>JAPHTA010000164.1 GCA_026196475.1 Sedimenticola sp. | reverse complement strand
GTGACTGCATCAATCGACTGATGTTGTGCAAAATACTGGAGGATGAAGATATGCAGGTTAAAGAGATAATGACGCGCAGCCCGCGCACCGTGACCCCCGATACCGGACTGCTGGAAGTGGTCTCCCTGATGTGCCTTTACCGTTACAGCGGCCTGCCGGTGATGGAGGGCGAGAAGATGGTCGGCTTCATTGCCGAGAAGGACGTGTTCCAGCGCCTGTTCCCGACCCTGGAAGACATGATGAACAACGGCCTGGGAAACTCCGACTACTCGGCCATGATGGGCAAGTACAAGGACGTGGTGAACCTGAAGGTGTCGGACCTGATGGCCACTGACGTGATCACCGTTTCACCGGAGCAGCATATTCTGCAGGCGGCCACCACCATGGTGCGCTACAAGTTCAGACGGATTCCGGTGGCCGAGGGCGGTGTTCTGCAGGGGATGCTGAGCCTGGGTGATGTGCACAAGGCGATCTTCCAGGAGAATATCGCCAGTGCCAACCGGGTGGTGGCGATCAGCGCCTGAAGCACGACCGCTTACCCTCTCCTGCAGTATCGACCACGGGGCCCGAGTCAGGTTTGACTCCGGCCCCTTTCCCATTCTAAGGTCCTTTCCTCCCCCTGCCGGTGCGTTGCCTTGAAAGACGATACCTTTTCTGCCCTTGTTGACCGGATCCGGCACTGCACTCGCTGTGGTGGGCAGCTTCCGCATGAGCCCAGGCCGGTATTCCTGGCCGACCCCGCCGCCACCATCCTGGTCGCCGGGCAGGCGCCGGGGCGCCGGGTGCACGAGACCGGCATCCCGTTCAATGACCCCAGCGGGGAGCGCCTGCGGGACTGGATGGGGGTGAGCCGCGAGCAGTTCTACGACACCGACCGGGTGGCGATCATCCCGATGGGATTCTGTTACCCGGGTAGCGGAAAAAGCGGCGACCTGCCGCCCCGGCCGGAGTGTGCGGAGGCGTGGCGCAGCGAGTTGCTGGCGCACCTGCCGAATATCCGCCTGGTGCTGGCGATCGGCCAGTACGCACAGGCCTGGCACCTGGACGGGGAGAGAAAACGCAATCTTACCGAGACGGTGCAGAACTGGCGTGCCTACTGGCCGCATTGCCTGCCCCTGCCTCATCCCAGCCCGCGCAACAACCTGTGGCTGAAGCGCAATCCCTGGTTCGAACAGACGGTGATCCCGGTTCTGCGGACGCGGGTGGCGGAGCTGTTGTCAGGCGTCTGAGGCGGTCCGTTCCGCCAGTACCCGCTGCACCGTGTCCACGATCGCCTGGGTCTGGGGATCGATCTCGATATTCACCTGCTCCCCCTCCCGGCGGGTGCCCAGGTTGGTTCGCTGCAGGGTCTCCGGGATCAGGTTGACGTTGAACTCGCAGCCCTCCACCTCGCCGATTGTGAGGCTGATGCCGTCGACACCGATATAGCCCTTGCTGAACAGGTAGCGCTGGTACTCCGGTGGCAGCCGGAACCAGACCTGGCGGTTGTTCTCGCTGCGCAGGATACGGCTGATGGTGGCCATGCAGAGGATGTGGCCGGACATCTGGTGGCCGCCGATCTCGTCGCCGAAACGGGCCGCCCGCTCGAAGTTGACCCGGTCGCCCACCTGCAGCTGTCCCAGGTTGGTGACCCGCAGGGTCTCCTGCATCAGGTCGAACGAGACCCGCTCCCCCTCGATGCCGGTTACCGTCAGGCAGCAGCCGTTATGGGCCACCGAGGCGCCCGGCTGCAGTCCCTCCACGAAGGCCGCCGGCATGTGCAGGGTGTGGGTCCGGAAGTTGCTTTTTTCGACCACCCCGACCAGCTCCGCGGTGCCCTGGACGATACCTGTAAACATCTGACTGCTCCTGCTGTGAAAACCGCTGCCGATTGTAACACCCGGGAGGCCTCAGGCGGCGATCACCTGGCCGTCGCGGAAACCCTCGATGATGTACTCGGCCAGGCACTCGATGGCCGGTGAACGGCTGGCTTTCGAACGCAGCAGGGTCAGGGCCGACTCCGGCAGATCCGGGAAGCCGTCGGCGGCGGTCAGCACCCGCATGTTCTCGGTGACGATGCTGCTGGCCAGCACGGTGACGCCGAGACCGCTGCCGACAATCGCCTCGATGCCGGTGATGCTGGGGCTGGAGTAGGCGACCCGGTAGGCGCGGCCACTCCGGTCCAGCGCCTTCATGGCCCAGTGGCGGAAGATGCAGCCGGGCTGGAACAGGACCAGGGGCAGGGGGTCCTCCTCGTGCACGAAGTGGTTGCGCGAGGTGGCCCAGACGGTGTGCTCCCGACGCAGCATCTCCCCCTCCATGTTATCCGGCAGCGAGGTGACGATCACCAGGTCGTACTCGCCGGTTTTCACCGCCTTGCTCAGGATCTCGCTGTGGTTGCACACCACCTCCACCTGGATCATCGGGTAGCACTTGGCGAAGCTGGATATGATGCGCGGGATGAAGGCGGCCACGTAGTCGTCCGGGATGCCGATGCGTACGCTGCCCACCATCTCCGGCTGCTGCAGGGTGGAGACCGCCTCCTCGTGCAGGCGCAGGATGCGCCGCGCGTAGTTGAGCAGGATCTCGCCGTCCGGGGTGAGAATCATGCTGCGTCCCGACTTCTCGAACAGGGGCCGGCCCACCATCTCTTCCAGCTTCTTCATCTGCATGCTGACCGCGGACTGGGAGCGGTGCACCACCTCGGCTGCCCGGGTGAAGCCGCCGTTGTCGGCGATGGCGACGAAGGTGTGCAGCAGTTCATTGTCGAGAATCGGGGGCATGGCTTAATCCATCATTGCTGTTGATGTAATGCATCAAAACTATTCGTTTGATAAATGTGTAGCACGGGCCCAGACTTTCTGCAACCCGGGCAGGTAGCCCGGTTCACCGAACCAGGAGGCATCATGAAAGATCTTGCATTGGCCCCTCAACCCTGCTCCCCCGGCGCGCAGTGCCTGGCGCCGGTCACGATCCGCACCCGCCTGTCACCACTCTACTGGCTGCAGCGGATCACCGACCGCCTGGATCGCTGGCAGCGGCTGGCCCGCGAGCGGCGCCAGCTGCAGGCCCTCAGCGATCACATGCTGAAGGACATCGGTCTGACCCGTGCCGACGTGGAGCGGGAGGCGTCCCGCCCGTTCTGGGATGACCGGGATATCCGCCAGTGACCGGGTAGAGCGCGATGGGTCGGGGCGGTAGCGCCCATCGTGCCCATCGCGCCTCCATCTGCCATCACCATTGGCTCCATTGCCACCCCTTAGATTGAAATCCGGACTAGCCCGCGCCACCACTCGCTGTCTAAACTAGGGTTAAGGTCTGCCGCAGCAGAGGCGGGCCTTGCGGTATCCGGCGTCATCGGCGCAGTCCACGGGGTGGTAATGGCTGAAGCGATAACAATACTAACGATCGAAGACGAGACCGCGGTCAGGTGCAGCCTGGTTTCCCACCTGGAGGATCTGGAGTATCACTATATAGAGGCCGCCAACGGCAACGAGGGGATCGACCTGTTCAGGGAGCACCATCCGGACCTGGTCCTATGCGACCTGCGCTTGCCCGGCATGGACGGTCTCGATGTCCTCTCCGCCATTACCGAGATCTCTCCCGATACGCCGGTGATCATTGTCTCCGGTGCCAACCAGCTGAGTGACGCGATCCAGGCCCTGAAGCGGGGCGCCTGGGACTACATCACCAAGCCGATAGTCGACTTCGATATCCTGGACACGGCGATCGAGCGTGCCCTTAACCGGGCCCGGCTGATCCAGGACAATCGCGCCTACCAGGAGCACCTGGAGGCTCTCAACCAGGAGTTGTCCGCCGCCCTTGGGCAGTTGCGGGAGGACGAGGAGGCGGCACGGGCGCTGCAGTCGAGCCTGCTGCCGCCACCCCAGATGCGCTACGGCACCTTCCAGTTCCGCCGCCTGCTGTTTCCCTCGCTGTTGCTGAGCGGCGATTTCGTGGACTACTTCCCGATCGGTGACCACGAGGTGGGTTTCTACATGGCCGACATCTCCGGCCACGGAGCCGCCTCGGCCTTCGTCACGGTGATGTTGAAGACCCTGTTCGAGAAACACCTGGACGCCTTCCAGCACGCCCAGGAGGACGTGATCCGACAGCCCAGCGACATGCTGGATCATCTCAACCGGGCGCTCTACCAGTCGCCGATCGAGAAGTACCTGACCATCTTCTACGGGGTACTCGATCTGCGAGAGGAGCGCCTGCGTTACTGTTCCGGTGGCCAGTTCCCCTATCCCATGCTGTTCAACGGCCAGGAGATCTCCCGTCTCACCAGCCACGATAAACCGGTGGGCCTGTTCGAGGATTCCATTTACACTCAGCATTCGATCGACTTCAGTTCGGTGAACCAGCTGCTGATGATCTCGGACGGTATCCTGGAGCTGTTTCCCAGGGATTCCGCCAAGCGCCGCACCGAGTGGCTGCTGCAGATGGTCTCCGGTGGTGGGGCGTCGATCGATGACCTGGTGGAGCGGTTCGACATCGAGGCCCTCGATGCGATTCCGGACGATATTGCGTTTTTCTCAATCGTGCGTGGTGAGTCTAATGAGTAGCGGTCAGATACTGCATGGTTCGCACAACGGGGTCGAGGTGCTCTACTACCGGGGCGACATCCGCCACACCCTCTGCGTGGCCCTGGATCAATATATCCAGCACCTGCTGGAGAATCCCGGCCTGAAGGGTTTCGTCTGCGACCTGACCGGCGCCCAAAGTATCGACAGCACCAACCTCGGTATCCTGGCGCGCCTGGCCCGGGCGATGCAGCGCGAGGGGCTGCCAAGGGTGACCCTGATTTCGAACCAGCCGGATATCGATGAACTGCTGGAGGCGGTCGGGTTCGGCCAGGTGTTTAATATCGTCGCTTCCAGCGAGAGCGGAGGTGAACCGGTATCGGAGATTCTGCAGACCGGCAATCCCGTCGGTGAGCAGGGAGAGCTTATGCTCCAGGCGCATCGCGCCCTGGTGGAGCTGAACGCGGAGAACCGGGCCCGCTTCCGGGACGTGGTGAAGGCGTTCGAGAAGGAGATTCAGTCCTAGCGGGTGGGCCTAGGGCTGCCGCTGGAGCAGGCGCTTGCCCCGGGAACGGACCATCTCGATATGCAGATCGGAGCGACGTCGTTCACGGACCCCGCCCGGCAGCACTGCCGGCTCCGAGGCGCGGGACTGGGCGTTGCGATGGTAGTACTTGCGTACCGCCACACGTCTGCCGTTCAGGCGGTGGCCGTTTAGACTCTTCAGCGTCTCCTCCTCCGGCCGGTCGTCCGCCAGCTCCGCCAGTCCGTGACACTCCACGATGCCGGTCACCCGGTCGGTCATGCGCAGAATCGAGTGACTCTTCAGACCGTTGTGCTTGCCCAGGGAGGTCCGCAACCATCCACGACGTCCCAGGCGGCGGCTGAGGAAGCGACTCAGTTCCTGGTTAGTGGTTGCCGTTGGGATCTGCTGGATGATGACCCACATGGGGAATGACTCCTTGTTTCCGAAAGAGAAGGGTTACCTCTCATTCTAGTTCACCCGGGCCCCGTTGCTGTGCACTCTATCCCAGAATGACCCGGGCTCCCCATGGCGCGTGCCCGGACTTGCACGATTGATCCCGGTGCGCCGCCCGGCGGTTTCATTTTCCGGCGGTATAGTGTAGATATGCAGGGCTATGAAGCTAAGCGGGACAAATCGGTCATCCGGTGTGCGGTGGATCAGCGGTATTATCCGGTTCGGTCTCGTGCTGCTTCCGCTCACGCTGATGATGTCATCCCCAAGGGTCGCCGCCGGCCAGAGAACGGTGCAGGACGTGTTGCTGGATTACCAGCCGGGCGTGGTCTCCCGGCTGCAGCCCCGTTTCCAGTTCAGTGATATCGACTGGCCACCCCGGCGGATCTCGCTGGTGGTGTTCAAGGATACCCGCTTGATGGAGATGTGGGCCCTCGGCGAACGTGGCTGGAGGCACGTCAAGGACTACCGGGTGAAGGGGATGAGCGGCTCCCGGGGTCCCAAGCTCAAGGAGGGCGATCTGCAGGTGCCGGAAGGCTCCTACCGTATCGAGAAGCTGAATCCGAACAGCAACTATCACCTGTCACTCAAGCTCAACTACCCGAACCCGTTCGACCGCATGCAGGCGGAGCGGGACGGGCGTGACAACCTGGGTGGCGACATCTTCATCCACGGCGACCGGGTCTCCAGCGGCTGCCTTGCCATGGGCGACCGGGCCGCCGAGGAGTTGTTCGTACTGGCGGCGATGATCGAGCCGGAGAACATCTCGGTGCTGATCTCGCCCCGGGACTTCCGCTTCCGGCCGCAACTGCCGGTGCCGGAGGACGAGCCGGAGTGGGTTGCCGATCTCAACCAGCGCATCGCCACCCGGCTGCTGCAATTCCCGCTGGCCGACAAGCATTAGCATCGCCGTGTACCCTGAAACAGAACTGTGGCCGGCAGGTCTGCCGACCACCCAGCAGTGAATTGAACAGAGATGGCCAGGAAGCGTTCCGCAAAAGCCGGCACCCGAAAAGCGAAATCCAAAACCACTGCGGCAAGGCGCCGGCGCCCGGTAAAAAAGAAGGGGCGTCGCAGGCAGGGCCGGGGGGCGCGCTGGTTTACCCGTCTACTGGCGTTGGGCTTTCTGTTCACCCTGGTCGCCGGCGTCTACCTGCTGTATCTCGATCACACCGTCAGGCTCAAGTTCGAGGGCAAGCGCTGGGCGGTGCCGGCACGGGTCTACGGTCGACCGATGGAACTCTACCCGGGCAGCAGCGTGACGCCGGAGCAGCTGGTTGCGGAGCTCAAGCGCATGGGTTACGAGCAGGTGCGCTACCCGAAACGGGCGGCCGGCTGGTCCCGCAACGGCGAGCGTTTCCTGGTGCGTACCCGGGCTTTCTCCTTCTGGGACGGCAAGGCACCGGAGCGTTTCCTGGATATCCGCTTCTCCGGCGACGGCATCAGCCGGCTCTCCGAGGTGGGTGGTGGTGAACTGGCACTGGTCAGACTGGAGGCTCCGGAGATCGGCAGCATCTACCCGGCGCACCGGGAGGACCGGGTACTGGTCAAGCGTGAGCAGCTGCCGGAGCAACTGGTCCAGG
This sequence comes from Sedimenticola sp., assembly GCA_026196475.1. Taxonomy (GTDB): domain Bacteria; phylum Pseudomonadota; class Gammaproteobacteria; order Chromatiales; family Chromatiaceae; genus Sedimenticola. The sequence goes on along the minus strand of JAPHTA010000164.1, from coordinate 2,031 downwards.
CGCTGGTGGTGATGGAGGATCGTACCTTCTACCAGCACCACGGGGTCGACCCGAAGGCGATAGCACGCGCGGTCTGGGCCAACCTGCGGGCCGGGGGCGTGGTGCAGGGCGGCAGCACCCTGACCCAGCAGCTGGTAAAGAACTTCTACCTGACCCGGGAGCGCAGTCTCTGGCGCAAGCTCAACGAGGCAGCCATGGCGCTGATGCTGGAGGCGCATTACGGCAAGGACGAGATCCTGGGCGCCTACGCCAACGAGATCTACCTGGGCCAGGATGGCGGACGTGCCATCCATGGTTTCGGCCTGGCCAGCCACTTCTACTTCAACCGCGGACTGCAGGAGCTGTCGCTGCCCCAGCTGGCGCTGCTGGTGGCCCAGGTCCGGGGGCCCTCCTACTACGATCCGCGTCGACACCCGGAGCGTGCCCTGAAGCGGCGCAACCTGGTGCTCGACGTGATGCGGGAGCAGGGCGTGATCACGGAGCGGCAGGCGGACGCGGCACGCAAGACACCGCTGGGGATTCGTGACAAGGGCGACGGCCGGGGCAACTACCCCGCCTTCATGGACCTGGTGCGCCGGCAGCTGCACCGGGACTACCGGGAGGAGGACCTCACCTCCGAGGGGCTACGCATCTTCACCACGCTCGATCCCTGGGCCCAGCAACAGGCGGAGTCCGGCGTGGCCGGGCGCCTGGGGGCACTTGAGAAGCAGCACCGGCTACCGGACGGCAAGCTGGAGGGGGCGGCGGTTCTGGTGGATAGCGAGAGCGGTGAGATACGGGCCCTGGTGGGCGGGCGCAGCGCGCGATATGCAGGGTTCAACCGGGCCCTGGACGCGGTGCGGCCGATCGGTTCCCTGGTCAAGCCGGTGGTCTACCTGGCGGCCCTGATGCAGCCCGATCGCTACAGCCTGGTGAGTCGCCTGAAGGATGAGCCGCTGAGCATCAAGGGACCGGACGGCAAGCGCTGGCAGCCGGACAACTACGATCACAAGGCGCATGGCGAGGTGCCGCTGCACAGTGCCCTGGCCCACTCCTACAACCTGGCCACGGTGCGGCTTGGCATGGATCTGGGTCTGGGGAGCGTGGCCGACCTGCTGAGCCGGCTCGGGGTTTCGCGGCCGGTGGAGCCGGTCCCCGCCATGCTGCTGGGATCGGTCGAACTGTCCCCGCTGGAGGTGGCGCAGGTCTACCAGAGCTTCGCCGCCGGCGGCTTCCACTCGCCGCTGCGGGCAATCCGGGAAGTTCAGTCGAGCGGCGGCGAACCGCTGCAGCGCTATCCGCTCACGGTGCGCCAGGCGGTCGATTCCGGACCGGTCTACCTGCTCAATCGCAACCTGCAGGAGGTGGTGCGCAACGGCACCGGCCGCGGGCTCTCCCGATACATCGATCCGGAGTACAATATCGCCGGCAAGACCGGCACCACCGACAAGCTGCGCGACAGCTGGTTTGCCGGCTTCAGCGGAAACCTGGTGGGCGTGGTATGGGTCGGTCGGGACGACAACAAACCGGCCGGGCTGACCGGCTCGTCCGGCGCACTGCAGGTGTGGGGTGATATGATGCGCCGTATGCGCCCATCGCCGCTGCAGCTGCTGCGACCGGATTCCGTGGAGACCGTATGGGTTGACCCGCCCTCCGGTTTCCGCGCCGATGAGGGGTGCGAGGGCGCCCGCCAGTATCCCTTTATCGTCGGTTCCGCGCCACGCGTGGAGGCCTCCTGTGTCGGCCAGGGCGGGGGATCGATTCGCAACCTGTTTCGGAGTTTTTTTGAATGAACCGGAGAGTCCTGTTTTCCCTCCTTGTACCGGCCCTGCTGCTGGCCGGATGCTACACCGCCCCGCAACGGCCGGCTGCCGAGCGGCAGCCACCGCCGCTGCCGGGGGAGGTCACCGAAACCCTTCCTGCGCAACCGCAAGCGCCTGCTCCGGTGCGTGAGGAGGGGGTGCAGATCAGCGCCTACGAGCCGGCCAGCGCGGTACCCCTGACCCCGCTGCACAGCAGCGCGGTGCAGTCCCTGCTGCGCAGCGCCGAGGC
>JAPHTA010000045.1 GCA_026196475.1 Sedimenticola sp. | reverse complement strand
TGACGGCTGTTCAGCTTCTGCAGCACCTGGGCGATCGGCTCCAGCAGCGCTTCGCTGAAGACTCCCAGAAGCTGGTTGGGGACCCCGGCCGGGTTGGTCAGGGGGCCGAGCACGTTGAAGATGGTACGAGCCCCCATCTCCCGGCGCGGCCCGATGGCGTGCTTCATGGCGCTGTGGTGACCGGGTGCGAACATGAAACCGACCCCCACCTCGCGCACGCACTGCTCCACCTGCTGCGGTGAGAGGTCGAGCCGGATGCCGGCCGCCTCCAGGGCGTCGGCGGCACCGGACTTGCTGGAGACCGAGCGGTTACCATGCTTGGCCACGTTGCAGCCCGCCGCGGCGGCCACGAACATGGAAGCGGTGGAGATGTTGAAGGTACCTGAGGCGTCGCCGCCGGTGCCCACGATATCCACCGTGTGCGGCAGGTCGCCGATCGATACGCCGCTGGCCAGCTCGCGCATGACGGCGGCCGCGGCCGCAATCTCGCTCACCGACTCGCCCTTCATGCGCAGGCCGATCAGGAAGCCGCCGATCTGCGCCGGTGTGGCGCCCCCGGTCATGATGGTGCGCATCACCTCGGTCATCTGTTCGCTACTCAGGTCCTTGTGTTCCAGTACCTGGTTGATCGCCTGTGGCATGTCCATGGTTTGTCCCTCCACTGCCGGGTGGTTATCGGTTATTGAGGAAGTTCTCGAGCAGGTCGTGGCCGTGCTCGGAGAGGATCGATTCCGGGTGGTACTGCACCCCCTGTACGTTGAGCGCCCGGTGCCGGATGCCCATGATTTCGTCCATATTCCCCTCGCTGTCCTGGGTCCAGGCGGTGATCTCCAGGCAGTCGGGCAGACTCGCCCGTTCGATCACCAGGGAGTGGTAGCGGGTCGCCGTATAGGGATCGTTGAGGCCGCTGAAGATGCCGCTGTTGGCGTGGTAGATGAGCGAGGTCTTGCCATGCATCACATCCCGTGCATGTACGATGCGTCCGCCGTAGGCCTGGCCGATCGCCTGGTGGCCGAGGCAGACGCCGAGGATCGGAATCCGTCCGGCAAAGTGCTTGATGGCGGCGATCGAGATGCCGGCCTCGTTGGGGGTGCAGGGCCCGGGAGAGATTACCAGGTGCCGGGGCTGCAGCGCCTCGATCTGATCCAGGGTGATGCAGTCATTGCGGTAGACCTGCACATCGGCCCCCAGCTCAGCGAAATACTGCACCAGGTTGTAGGTGAAGGAGTCGTAGTTGTCGATCATCAGTAACATCAGGCAACTCCCTCACAGCTGTTGTTCTCGATCCCGGCCTCGGCCAGTGCCACGGCGCGGAACACCGCCCGTCCCTTGTTCATGGTCTCGTCCCACTCGGCCTGGGGCTGGGAGTCGGCGACCACCCCGGCGCCGGCCTGGATGTGCAGCTGGCCGTCCCGGATCACCGCGGTACGGATGGCGATGGCGGTGTCCATGTTGCCGCTCCAGGAGAGGTAGCCGACGGCGCCGGAGTAGATGCCGCGCTTGACCGGCTCCAGCTCGTCGATGATCTCCATCGCCCGGATCTTGGGGGCGCCGCTGACGGTGCCGGCGGGGAAAGTGGCGCGCAGCACGTCGATGGCGTTCATGCCCTTCTTCAGCTCCCCGGTGACGTTGGAGACGATATGCATCACGTGGGAGTAGCGCTCCACGATCATCTTGTCGGTCAGTTTCACGCTGCCGGTCCTGGCCACCCGGCCGGCGTCGTTACGTCCGAGGTCGATCAGCATCAGGTGCTCCGCTAGCTCCTTGGGATCCGCCAACAGCTCCCGCTCCAGTGCCTGGTCCTCGGCCTCGGTGGCGCCCCGGGGTCGGGTGCCGGCGATCGGCCGCACCGTCACCTCGCCATCCTCCAGCCGGGTCAGGATCTCCGGCGAGGAGCCAACGATGTGGAAATCACCCAGGTTGTAGAAGTACATGTAGGGGCTGGGGTTGAGCCCGCGCAGGGCGCGGTAGAGGTCCAGTGGCTTGGCCCGATAGGGGATGGAGAGGCGCTGCGAGATCACCGTCTGCATGCAGTCTCCGTCCAGGATGTACTGCTTGATCTTCTCGACTGCCTGCTTGAAGCCCTGCTCGGTGAAGCCGGAGACGAAGTCGCCTTCGTCCACCCGGTGGGACTGGCCGGATTGTGGTGCCGGCAGGCATTCGCGCATCTGCTGGACGATCTCGCGCAGCCGCTTGCGTCCGGACTCGAAGGTGCCACCACTGGTCGGATCCACGTGGGTGATGACGTAGAGCCTGCCGCGCAGGTTGTCGAATACCACCACCTCGTCGGAGACCAGCAACAGGATGTCCGGGGTGCCGATGGTATCCGGATTGGGGCACTTGGCAAGTCGCGGTTCGATATAGCGGATGGTGTCGTAGCCGAAGTAGCCCACCAGGCCCCCGGTGAAGCGGGGCAGGTCCGGGTGGTCGGCCACCCGGTAGCCCTGCTGGAAACTGTCGATAAAGGCGAGCGGGTCCTCCACCTGGTGGCGTTCCACCACCTCGCCGTCGCTCTCCAGCGTCACCTGGTGTCCGCTGACCCGCAACAGGCTGCGACAGGGCAGGCCGATGATCGAGTAGCGGCCCCACTTCTCGCCGCCCTGCACCGACTCCAGCAGGTAGGAGTTGGGGGCATCGGCCAGTTTCAGGTAGACGCTGAGGGGGGTGTCCAGGTCGGCCAGCACCTCGCACATCAGCGGGATGCGGTTGTGGCCCTGGGCGGCCAGCTGTTCAAACTGTTCGGGTGTCATGTGTCTCTCCACACAAGCAAAACAAGGGGTCGGGTGTTCAGGGTGCGAGCATCACCAACGCCATCGTGTACCGGTCTTGTCTGCCTTGTTGTGGAGCATGCAAAGGGTGGTTGTTGTTTGAATCCGTGCGCCTACGATAATCGATAATGTCTGAACTATCCAGTATCCGGGGCGCTGCCTCTACGGGGCAAGCAGTATCGGCAGCTGGTCCAGTGAAGGTATCACCGCGTCCGGCGACGACTCCCGGATATCGACCCCGTGGTTGTAGCCGTAGGGTACGCAGACGATGCCGAAACCGGCGGCGCGGGCCGCCTTCACGTCGTTGGAGGAGTCACCCACCATCAGGCATGCCTCCGGGGCCACCTCGAAATGCTGCGCGGTATGGGTGAGGGGCAACGGATCCGGTTTCTTGCGCGGCAGGCTGTCGCCACTGGTGATCAGTTTGAAACAGTCGTGGATACCCAGTGCCCTGAGCAGGGGCAGGGTGAACTGCTCCGCCTTGTTGGTCACGCAGGCCAGGGTGTAGCCGGCCTCCTGCAACTGGCGCAGCCCGCTCTCGACTCCGGGGTAGAGGCGGGATTGTTCTCCGTTGTGCTCGGCATAGAGGGACATGAACAGTGGCAGGGCACGCAGGTACTCGCCCTCTTCCGGCTCGCCGTCAAGCTGGCCGATCAGGGCCCGCTTGACCAGGCGTTCGACGCCGTTGCCGACCCACTCCCGGACCCGGGCCTCGCCCCAGGCAGGGCGCCCCAGTTCGCGCATCATGCCGTCCACGCAATAACCCAGGTCGGGCACGCTGTCCACCAGGGTGCCGTCCAGGTCGAACAGGATCAGCGCAGGTTTCCTTATTGCCATGTGGATTACGCCTTGGCCAGCTCTTCGCGCATCTGGCCGATCACGCTGTCGTAGCGGTGCGGGTCGCTGTCGCTGCCCTTGCCGAAGATACCGGAACCGGCGACGAAGGTATCGGCGCCGGCGGCGGCAATTTCACGGATGTTGTCCACCTTCACGCCGCCGTCGATCTCCAGCCGGATCTCACGTCCCGAGGCGTCGATCAGTTGGCGACAGGCGCGCAGCTTGTCGAGGGCAGCCGGGATGAAACTCTGCCCGCCAAAGCCCGGGTTGACCGACATGATCAGGATCATGTCCACCTTGTCCAGCACGTAGTCCAGGTGACTGAGCGGGGTCGCCGGATTGAATACCAGGCCCGACTTGCAGCCCTGGTCATGGATCAGTTGCAGCGAACGGTCCACATGCTCGCTCGCCTCCGGGTGGAAGGTGATGTAGGTGGCGCCGGCCTTGGCGAAGTCGGGGATGATCCGGTCCACCGGTTTCACCATCATGTGTACATCAATGTCGGCGGTAACCCCGTGCTTGCGCAGGGCCTCGCAGAGCAGCGGGCCGATGGTCAGGTTCGGTACGTAGTGGTTGTCCATGACATCGAAGTGGACGATGTCGGCACCGGCGGCGAGGACGTTGTCCACCTCTTCGCCCAGCCTGGCAAAATCGGCAGAGAGGATGGAAGGTGCTATTTTGTAGTCGGTCATTGCTTGTCTCCGGCCGGAACCCCGGGTTGCGGTCTGATGCTAAATGGGGGCACTCTACCTGAAGATCGGCCGGTTTTCATTAAAAATATTCGTAACATATTGATTGAGAAGAGTTATTTATAGGTCCCATAAATTAATCTTAAGCATTGGCCGACTGCCCCGGGCGGGTGCAGTTGGGATCGGTGCACCAAGGAGGCGCCATGCGCGGACTGTTTCTGATTCTCTTCCTGTTGTTGCCCCAACTCTCCGCGGCGGCATCGGACCTGGCCCGTGAACGGCGTATCGCCGACCAGATCTCCGAGGCGCTTCTGGTAGGGGAACCGGTTACGCTGCAGGCCGGCGACACCCCGTTTCTGGCGATCCATACCCGGGAGTCGACCGGCTATAGCCACGGCGCCGCCATCATCCTGCACGGCCGTGGTGCCCATCCCGACTGGGTGGACGTGGTCAATCCGCTGCGCTCCGAGCTGCCGGAGTACGGCTGGCAGACCCTATCGATACAGCTGCCGGTGGCGGCCGCGGACGCTTCCGACTGGGTGTACCGAGAGCTGATCCCGGAGGCGGGCCCCCGCATCGCTGCGGCGGTTGATTACCTGAAGCAGCAGGGGGTGAGCAACCTGGTCCTGGTCGGCCACAGCCTGGGTGCTCGGATGGGGCTGGAATACCTGGCGACAGGAGCCCCGGAGGAGTTGCGGGCATTCGTTGCGGTCGGTTTGCCTGCGGATCCACAGCGACCACAGGAGGGAGCCTTGCAGGCGTTAAGGCAGGTCAAGGTGCCGATGCTGGATATCTTCGGCAGCCGGGATCTGGAGTCGGTCCTGGGCAGCGCCCGGGCCCGTTCGCTGGCAGCCAGGGAAGCGGACCTGGTGGATTATCGACAGACACCGGTTGAGGGGGCTGACCACTTTTTCCGTGGCCTGAGCGATACCCTGGTTGCACGGGTACGGGCCTGGCTGGGACGGGCCGCACCCGGTGTCAGGCAACCGCCGGCGGCGCCATCATCGGATTGACGTTAACGTAAACGTGAACTATGTTGATGTTCCAGGCAACCGGAGCACACCATGACCCATTCAACCCATCCACGTCACAGCGACTCCCTGCTGCACCGGCCGCGTAATCCCGACTATGTCGCCCAGGTGCAGAGCGCCTTTGCCGGACAGCCAATGCTGGCCGCTCTCGGTATGGAGCTGGTGCGGGTGGCGCCGGGCTTCTGTGAGCTGCGCCTCCCCTTTCGGGATGATATCTCCCAGAATCACGGCTATTTTCATGGTGGTGCCATCGCCACCCTGGCCGATGTCTCCGGGGGATTTGCCGGCTGGAGTCTGCTGCCGGAGGGGATGTGGATCGTCACCGTGGAGTACAAGACCAATATCGTTGCCCCCGGGCGTGGTGAATACCTGATCGGTCGTGGTCGCGTGGTGCGCTCCGGGCGTACCCTCACCACCACCGAAATAGAGATTCTGGCCGTCGATGGCGACGGGCAAGAATCGCTCTGTGCGACGGCGCTGCAGACACTGATGGCGGTAGAGGCCAGGTAGACCTGCCAGGGGTACCCAAAACCGCCTGATATTCGTGGATATGTTGCCGTTCCAATGGATGTGGCGTCGGTACTGTAGACCCTATATATGCCGCATGCTTTTTTGTTGCAAGGCAGCACCGGCCAGGCTGTTTTAAACGCGCAGGCAGGCTTGCAGATCGGGTAGAGGGGGTCTAGAGTTTAGGGCACTTCGCCGTACAGGGAGTCAGTACGTGGACCGGTTTGGATAAACGTCTGATCACCGTCCGGTGTAGAGGGTGCGCGGTGAGATTCCGAGGAGGATCGGGATCCCACGGGGCGACAAGCTTGGCGCACCGGGTTATATCAACCCGATGTCTATAACAATCTCTCAAAAGGGGAATACTGCACCATGAAGAAGATTCATGTTTTTGCCTCGGCACTAGCGCTGACTGCGGCCATGACCAGCAATGCCTTCGCTGGCGCCACGCTCGACTCCGTGAAGAAGAAGGGATTTGTCCAGTGCGGTGTGAGTACCGGTCTTCCGGGCTTCTCCAGTGCCGACAACAAGGGCAACTGGTCCGGCCTGGATGTCGATATGTGCCGGGCGGTTGCCGCCGCGGTGTTTGGAGATTCGGGGAAGGTGAAATACACGCCCCTGACCGCCAAGGAGCGTTTCACCGCCCTGCAGTCCGGCGAGATCGACATGCTGCCGCGAAACACCACCTGGACCCTGACCCGCGACACCTCCCTGGGTCTCAACTTTGCCGGCGTCAATTACTATGACGGCCAGGGCTTCATGGTGAACAAGAACCTGGGCGTGAAGAGTGCGCTGGAACTGGACGGTGCCTCGTTCTGTATCCAGGCCGGTACCACCACAGAGCTCAACCTGGCGGACTATTTCCGCGCCAACAACATGCAGTACACCCCGGTGACGTTCGACTCCTCGGACGAGACGGTCAAGGCTTTCGATGCCGGGCGCTGCGATGCCCTCACCTCGGACCAGTCACAGCTCTACGCGCTGCGCATCAAGCTGGGTAACCCGGACGGCGCCATGGTTCTGCCCGAGATCATCTCCAAGGAGCCGCTCGGCCCGGTGGTGGCGCAGGGTGACGATGAGTGGTTCAACATCGTGCGCTGGTCGCTGTTCGCCATGGTCAATGCCGAGGAGCTGGGCATCTCCTCAGCCAACGTGGGCGAAAAGATGTCCAGCAGTGACCCCAATGTTCGCCGCCTGCTTGGCCTGGAAGGCATCAAGGGCAGCGGCCTCGGCCTTTCCGATGACTGGGCGGTGAATATCGTCAAGCAGGTCGGCAACTACGGCGAATCGTTCGAACGCAATGTTGGGGCGGGCAGCTCGCTGAAGATCTCCCGGGGGCTGAATGCCCTCTGGAACAAGGGTGGCCTGCAGTACGCACCGCCAATCCGCTGATTTTCGTGCCACGGCGGCACACCTGAGGGAGCCACAGGGCGGTCTGCAGCCGCCCTGTGGCTTACTGTTTAAACTGTCCTGAAGGTTATATTTATGGCGGATGAACTACGGACAGTGTCGGAACCTGCGAAACCGGCACTCTGGAGGCGCCCGGCAGTGCGGTCGCTGTTTTTCCAGATCCTGCTGGTCGCCGGTATCGGCTTCTTCGGTTACACCATCTTTCAGAACACCCTGCACAATCTCGAACAGCGTGGCATCAGTACCGGTTTCGGATTCCTCGACAATGAAGCCGGCTTCGGCATCCTGATGACCCTGGTTCCGTTTGACGAGACCTATACCTATGGCCGGACCTTCCTGGTCGGCCTGCTCAACACTCTCCTGGTCGCGGCCCTTGGCATCTTTTTCGCGACCGTGATCGGTTTCGTGATGGGCGTGGCACGACTCTCGAAAAACTGGATCGTGTCCAGGCTTGCTACCGTGTATATCGAGGTGTTCCGGAATATACCGCTGCTGCTACAGATCATGTTCTGGTACTTTGCTGTACTGCGTCCCCTGCCCGGTCCACGCCAGAGCATCAAGATGGGTGAGTCGGTGTTTCTCAATAATCGCGGCCTCTACCTGCCGAGCCCGGTCTACGAGCAGGGCTTCTGGCTGGTCATGGTGGCGCTGGCGCTGGCAATTGTTGCCAGCATCCTGATAGCCCGCTGGGCGCACCAGCGGCAGGAGAAAACCGGGCAACAGTTCCACACCGTGCTCGTGGCACTGAGCCTGATAATCGGCCTGCCCCTGCTCGCGTTCCTGCTAGCCGGGATGCCCCTTAGCTGGAATATGCCGGAGCTTCAGCGATTCAATCTCACAGGCGGAATGGTAGTGATTCCCGAGCTCGCCGCCCTGCTGACCGCACTCAGTATCTATACCGGGGCGTTTATTGCAGAGGCGGTACGTTCCGGAATCCTGGCGGTGAGCCATGGCCAGACCGAGGCAGCCTATGCTCTGGGTTTGCGGCCGGGTACCACCCTGCGCCTGGTGATCATCCCGCAGGCACTTCGGGTAATCATTCCCCAGTTGACCAGCCAGTACCTCAACCTGACCAAGAACTCGTCCTTGGCTACTGCCATCGGTTACCCCGACCTGGTGGCGGTATTTGCCGGTACCACCCTGAACCAGACCGGGCAGGCGGTGGAGGTGATCGCCATGACCATGGCTGTCTACCTGGTGATCAGTCTCGGAATCTCCATGTTCATGAACTGGTACAACAAACGCATTCAGCTGGTGGAGAGGTAAGTTATGACAGAGCACACCCCCCATCCTGATCTGGCGCCGCCCGCAAGTGCCGTCGGTTTTGTCGGTTGGCTGAGAAGCAACCTGTTTTCATCGCCGTGGAACACGGTGCTGAGCCTGTTCTCGATCTATATTCTCTACCTGGCGATACCACCGATTATCAGCTGGGCCTTTCTGGAGTCGACCTGGATTGGCGATACCCGGGAGGCGTGCGCCGACACGGCCGGCGCCTGCTGGGTCTTCGTCAAGGTACGCATGGACCAGTTCATGTACGGCTTCTACCCGGAGTCGGAGTACTGGCGTATCAATCTCGCCTTCGGCCTGCTGATCGTGCTCGGCATCCCGCTGTTCATCAAGCGCTTCCAGCACAAGGGCAAGCTGGCCGCCTTCATCCTGGTGTTCTACCCGATCATCGCTTTCCAGCTGTTCAGTGGCGGCAACTTCGGCCTGGAGCATGTTGAGACCAGCCGCTGGGGTGGTCTCAGCCTGACCCTGGTACTGGCCGGGGTCGGAATCGTGGCCTCCCTGCCGCTCGGCGTGGTGCTGGCCCTGGGGAGACGTTCCCAGATGCCGATCGTGAAATCGGTCTGCGTGGTTTTCATTGAATTCTGGCGCGGTGTACCGTTGATCACGGTACTCTTCATGTCGTCGGTGATGCTGCCGCTGTTCCTGCCCGAGGGGACCAACTTCGACAAGCTGCTGCGGGCCATGATCGGTATTGCGCTGTTCCAGTCGGCCTACATGGCGGAGGTGGTTCGCGGTGGTCTTGCGGCGATACCCAAGGGACAGTACGAGGCGGCCGAAGCGCTCGGACTCAGCTACTGGAAAAGCATGGGGCTGATCATCCTGCCGCAGGCGCTGAAACTGGTGATACCCGGTATCGTGAATACCTTCATTGCCCTGTTCAAGGATACCACCCTGGTGCTGATTATCGGCCTGTTCGATCTGCTGGCGATTATCCAGCAGGCGTTTGCCGATCCGGACTGGCTCGGTTTCTCGATCGAGGGTTATGTATTCGCCGCCAGTATCTTCTGGATCTTCTGTTTCGGAATGTCCCGCTACAGTATGGCGCTTGAGAAAAAACTGCATACCGGCCACGCCCGGTAAAAGAAACGCAACGGCAAGCGAGTTGGAGAGACACTATGTCCGAGAGTGAGAATGCAAGTGGCAAGATGCAGGTTTCCGATGACGTGACCATCGAGCTGCGGGGCGTGCACAAGTGGTATGGGCAGTTCCATGTACTGAAGGATATCAACCTGAACGTGCACCGGGGTGAGCGGATCGTGATCTGTGGCCCCTCGGGTTCCGGCAAGTCCACCATGATCCGCTGTATCAACCGGCTGGAGGAGCACCAGCAGGGGCGGATCATTGTCGACGGTACCGAGCTGACCGACGATGTGAAGCATATCGACCAGGTGCGGCGTGAGGTGGGGATGGTGTTCCAGCACTTCAATCTGTTTCCCCACCTGACGGTGCTGGAAAACTGCTGCCTGGCGCCGATCTGGGTACGCAAGATGCCGCGCAGGGAGGCGGAGGCGGCCGCCATGAAGTACCTTGAAAAGGTGAAGATCCCGGAGCAGGCGAAGAAGTACCCCGGCCAGCTCTCCGGCGGTCAGCAGCAGCGTGTGGCGATTGCCCGCAGCCTGTGCATGAATCCGAACATCATGCTCTTCGACGAGCCCACCTCGGCCCTTGATCCGGAGATGATCAAGGAGGTACTGGACACCATGATCGAACTGGCGGAGAGCGGTATGACCATGCTCTGCGTGACCCACGAGATGGGCTTTGCCAAGACCGTGGCAAACCGGGTGATCTTCATGGATGGGGGCGAGATCATCGAGGAGAACGAACCCAACGAGTTCTTCAACAATCCCCGCTCGGATCGTACCAAGCTGTTCCTCAGCCAGATCCTGCAGCACTGAGGTTGACGTTTAACACGGTCGTCTCTATTTGTCGTCGTAGGCCCGAGGGTTGGGGTGAGCCCGCGAACCCCAACTTCACTTAACCCGCTCGAAAAAAGGCCCGGCAGATGCCGGGCCTTACTTTGCAGGACCTGTTGTTACAGGTCTTAGTCGAAGGGCTGGGGCTGCGGGGTGCTGTCGGTTGACGGCGGCAGTATGGGCATCAGGAACGAGGGCTGGTCGCCGGTCAGGGTCTTCAGGAAGGCGACGATCTTCGCGTTCTCATCCTCGCTGAATTTCCGTCCCAGCTGCAGGCGGCCCATCAGGTCTACCGCCTCGGTCAGGGTCTCCGCTTCGCCATCGTGGAAGTGGGGGTAGGTCATCTCCACGTTGCGCAGGGTCGGTACCTTGAACTTGAACCGGTCCGCGTCCTTGCCGGTGATGGCGCTCAATCCCTCGACCGGGGTCTTGGCCTGGTAGGGTTCGACGATAGATTTTTTATCGACGGCAGTGACCGTGCTCGCTTGCGGGGCAGACTGGCGCGCGCTGTGAACAGGCCTGAGGGGCTTTGGGGCTGGCGTCAGCCTGATTCTGCCAGTAGCTGTTCGATCAGGCTCAATGCCTGTTGCCGGTACCCGCCCCCAAACAGGTTCAGGTGGTTGAGGATGTGGTAGAGGTTGTAGAGCTGTTTTCGCACCGGGTAGCCCGGGGGGAGTGGCCACGCCTCTTTGTAGGCGGCGTAGAAAGCGGTCGGGAAGCCGCCGAACAGCTCGCTCATGGCGAGGTCGGTCTCCCGGTCGCCGTGGTAGACCGCCGGATCGAAGATCACCGGTGCCCCTTCCCGGTCGTAAGCGAAGTTGCCCGACCACAGGTCACCATGTAGCAGGGACGGTGGAGGGGTGTGCTCAAGCAGCAGGGGAACCGATTCCAGCAGGCGCCGGCCCCGCTCCTGCAATTTTCCGGATTCGCCCCGGCTGGCCGCCAGGTCCAGTTGGTGGCCGAGTCGGCACTGTTGCCAGAAGCGGGGCCAGGCGCTGTTCGGGGTGTTGGGCTGAGGGGTACTGCCGAGGGTGTTGTCCCGGTGCCAGCCGAAGTGCTTCCCGCTGTGGCGGTGCAGCGCAGCCAGCTGTCGTCCGGCCTGGACCGGGTCTCCCTGCCCGCCGAGATCGATGTACTCCAGCAGCAGGTAGGCGTTGTGGCCGGCGATGCCGCAGCCCAGGTTTGCCGGGGTGCGGATGGCGCCCGCGGCCGACAGTGCCTCCAGTCCGTCGGCCTCCTCCTCGAACATGGCCAGTCGATCGGCCCGGTTGAGTTTTACAAAGTACCGCCTGTCACCACGGGAGAGCCTGAACGCCTGGTTGATGCAGCCGCCGGATACCGGTTCACTGAGAATCTCCCCTTCTGATATCTCCCCGCACGGCTCCATGGCCTCCAGGATTGTGCGCCAGTCAGTTCTGCTGACAGGCCCGCTCAACGGATAGTCAGCCGGCCATGCAGTGGACTGCTGCGCGGGAAGTGGGCGCGCAGAAAGGCCATCTGGTCCGCCAGCACGTTGTGACCCTGCAGGTAGATATACTCGGCGTGGGTCGGGATAAACGGGATTGCCAGCAACTGCATGCCGGCATCTTCCGGGGTGCGTCCCGCCTTGTGGTTGTTGCAGCGGATGCAGGCGGTTACCACGTTGTTCCAGTGGTCGGGCCCGCCCTGGCTGAGGGGGCGGACGTGATCCCGAGAAAGCTGTCGCTTCGGAAAATGGTGTCCACAGTAGAGGCAGAGGTGGCCGTCACGCTGAAACAGGGTCTGGTTGTTGAGCGGGGGGCAGTAGCCGTCACGCATCTTCTCCAGCGCACGGCTGTTGCCATGGGTGGCGATGATGGTGTTGACCTCGACGATGCTGCGGCGCTGGGTGCGGGCATTGATACCGCCGTGAATGCGATAGAGGACCCGGCCGCAGGTGTAGGCGATCTGGTCCAGGAAGTGCAGGCGCACGGCGTCGCGATAGTCGACCCACTCAAGGGGCATACCGGCGAGGTCAGTGCGGAGTATCTGTTGATGAAGCCCTGCCATGTTGTAGTAAAGCCCTGAAAACCCGCCAATTTAGTTAGCACAGTTTGTGTACTGTTGCAAATTGTCTCTGGCGGGTTTGACACTGGCGCCCGGGCAGTGTTTCAGGCAGGTCGGTGAATGGCAGTCCGGTGTCCACCGGGTGTGCCGATAAAAACTGCTCCCTGTCGCCGGCAATAGTGTTGACAAACATGAAAAAGGTTGAACCTCCTGCACTGTTATGCACAGTTGCAGCGCAGCAAACCGGGATCCGGGATTTATTCTGCCGGAGTAAATTTCCGTCATTGGTAAAAACATCGTAAGACATTGAAAAATAAAGAACTGTCTGTGGTGTGCATTTTTTTATCAGATTAACGGAATTGTAATGAATAACGGGCCTGGAGAGCTGTTCCAACGGGTTTTCAACAGAGTTATCCACAGCATCTGTGGATAAACCGAATAGTGCTTGCGCGATAAGCAGTTAGCGCTCCAGTTTGAAGCCGGTCGATGGTTTTTGATCAGTGTTGCTCTCTTCTGCGAGGCCTCCTGGTGTGAAATCGGCAGGAGTCAGGTAGCATGCCGCCATGCCGGAAAAACTCGTGCTTCGGGTGGCGGTTCCCGCTCCCCTTCATCAGACTTTTGACTACCTTCCGCCCCGGGGTGTCGAGGCCGGACGGCTGTTGCCTGGTGTCCGCTTGCGGGTGCCGTTTGGACGCGGGGAGCGCTGCGGCCTGTTGCTGGAGGTGCGGGTGTGGCAGGAGCAGGGCGAGCGCACGCTGAAACGGGCGCTGGCCCTGCTTGACGGCACGCCGTTGTTCACGGCAGAGGATCTCGCCCTCCTGAAGTGGGCCAGCCGCTACTACCAGTATCCGCTGGGAGAGGTGATCGCCAATGCCCTTCCCGTGCGCTTGCGCAAAGGGCTGTCGGCATTGCCGGTGCATACCCCTGTTTGGCGCCTGACCGGTCAGGGGAGCATGCAGGCGGAGTCCGACCTGAAGCGGGCACCGAAGCAGGCGGCGTTGCTGAGGTTGCTCCGTGAGCAGGAGGGGGGTATGACCCGGGAGCAGGTCTACCAGCAGTTCGGTGCCTGTGGACCGACGCTGAAGGCGCTGCAGCAGAAAGGGTGGCTGCAGATGCGTGAGGAGCTGCCGCCGATGGTGCGGGGTGACGCCGTCCGGGCGCCCACCCTGAACCGGGATCAGAAGGTTGCTGTGGAGGCGGTGAAGCAGGATCGTTTTGCCGCCTACCTGCTGGACGGGATTACCGGTAGCGGCAAGACCGAGGTCTACCTGGCGCTGGTCAGGCAGGTGCTGGAGGCGGGGCGGCAGGCACTCGTCCTGGTGCCGGAAATCGGCCTGACGCCGCAACTGATCGAGCGATTCGAGCGCCGGCTGGGGATGCGCCTGGCAGTCCTCCACTCGGGACTGGGTGAAGGGGAACGGGAGCACGCCTGGCAGCTGGCCCGGACCGGTCATGCTCCGGTTGTACTGGGTACCCGCTCCGCCCTGCTGACCCCGATGCCCAGGCTTGGGCTGATCGTGGTGGACGAGGAGCATGACCTCTCCTTCAAGCAGCAGGAGGGGTTCCGCTACTCGGCCAGGGACCTGGCGGTGATTCGTGCCCAGCGCAATGACTGCCCGGTGATGCTCGGATCCGCCACCCCATCCCTGGAGTCGCTGCAGAATGCGCTGGCCGGTCGCTACCGGCACCTGACCCTGAGGCAGCGGGCCGGGGGCGCCAGCACGGCGAAGATGGACCTGCTGGATATCCGCTCGCTGCGGATGGATGCCGGCCTTTCGCCGGTGCTCCTGCGCAATCTGGAGGAGACCCTGGCAGCCGGCAACCAGGCCCTGATCTTCCTCAATCGGCGCGGCTATGCACCGATTCTTACCTGCCACGACTGCGGCTGGGTGGCCCAGTGCCGGCGCTGTGACGCGCGCATGACCCTGCACGCGGCAAGCGGCCTGTTATGGTGCCACCACTGTGGTTCCCAGCGGCGGCGCGACCCGGCCTGTCCGGAGTGCCAGTCCGAAGACCTGCGCAGCCTGGGCCAGGGAACGGAGCGGGTGGAGGAGGTTCTGGCCACCCGCTTCCCCGGTGTCGGCATCGCGCGCATCGATCGTGACACGACCCGCCGCAAGGGGAGCCTGGATCTGCTCCTGGAAGGCATTCGCAAAGGTAAGTATTCACTTCTGCTGGGAACCCAGATGCTGGCCAAGGGGCATCATTTTCCGGATGTCACCCTGGTGGGTATTCTGGATGTGGACCAGGGCCTGTTCGGGGCCGACTACCGGGCCGCCGAGCGGATGGCGCAGCAGATCGTTCAGGTGTCCGGTCGGGCCGGCCGGGCCGAGAAGCCGGGACGGGTACTGATCCAGACCCGCCATCCCGACCACCCCATGATGCAGTTGCTGGTAAGAGAGGGCTATGCCGCCTTCGCCCGGGAGGCGCTGGCGGAACGGGAGGCGGCGATGCTGCCGCCGTTCGGCTACCAGGCCCTGTTGCGTGCCGAGGCCCCCGGCGAGGCGGCGCCGGGGGCGTTCCTGGAGGCGGCGCGGGAACAGGCGCTGGCACTGGAGGGTGGCAGTGTCCAGTTGTGGGGGCCGGTGCCCGCGCCCATGGAGCGACGCGCCGGCCGATACCGGGCCCACCTGCTGCTGCAGTCGGAAAGTCGTGCAGAGCTGCAGCGACTGCTGGCTGACTGGATACCCCGGATCAGTCGGCTGAAGTCGGCCCGCCGGGTGCGCTGGTCGATCGACGTGGACCCCCAGGAGATGTACTGACACACCGTCGCGTGGTGTCACGCAGCCCCTTCCCGGCTCCCGGGCAGTTACCCTGGCAGGCGCTTTGTTGTATCCTAGCCCGTTTCTGTTTTCCCTATTCCCGCAAGGTTTCAGTGACGAGATGAAGAACCTGATACAGCAACTGGTGGCACAGGCCCTGGCAGATATTGCAGGGCGTGGCGTGATCGCGCCCGAGCAGATACCGCAGCCGGTCATCGAGCGCACGCGCGACCCGCGGCACGGCGACTTCGCCTGCAACGTGGCGATGGTGCTGGCCAAGGCGGCGCGCAGCAAGCCCAGGGACCTGGCGCAGCAGCTGATCGACGCACTGCCGGCTTCGGCGGCGGTCACCCGGGTGGAGATCGCGGGCCCCGGGTTTATCAATTTTACCCTCTCCGAGGATGCCTATCGTTCCGTGGTGGACGAGGTGCTGAGCCAGGGGCACGAGTACGGCCGCAGCAGGCTGGGCGAGGGCAAGCGAGTGCAGGTCGAGTTCGTCTCCGCCAACCCGACCGGTCCCCTGCACGTGGGACATGGCCGTGGCGCCGCCTACGGCGCGGTGGTGGCCGACCTGCTGCAGGCGGTGGGTTTCGATGTGCACCGGGAATATTACGTCAACGATGCAGGCCGGCAGATGGATATCCTGGCCGCCAGTGTCTGGTTGCGCTACCTGGAGCTGTGCGACGAAACCCTGGCGTTCCCGTCCAACGGCTATCGTGGCGACTACGTCTGGGATATCGCCGCCACCCTGCATCGGGAGCACGGGGACAGCTACCGGCATGCCGTCGACGAGGTGTTCGACGGGATACCGGAGGACGAGCCGGCGGGTGGCGACAAGGAGAAGCATATCGACGGCGTGATAGAGCAGGCCAAGAGGCTGCTCGGCGACAACCGTTACCGCTACGTCTTCGAGCTTGCGCTCAACACCATCCTGGATGACATCCGGGACGACCTGGCGCTGTTCGGCGTCAACTACCAGGAGTGGTACTCGGAGCGCAGCCTGGCCGAGTCCGGTGCGGTGAACAAGGCGCTGCAGCGGCTGCGGGACTCCGGGCACGTCTACGAGAAGGGGGGCGCCCTCTGGTTCAGGTCCACCGACTTTGGTGACGAGAAGGACCGGGTGGTGGTGCGGGACAATGGCCAGACCACCTACTTCGCCTCCGACATCGCCTACCACATGGACAAGCTGGAACGCGGCTTCGAGCGGGTGATCGATGTCTGGGGTGCGGATCATCACGGCTACGTGCCGCGGGTCAAGGCGGCAATGCAGGCGGTGGGAGACGACCCGTCCCGGCTCGACGTGCTGCTGGTGCAGTTCGCGATCCTCTACCGGGGCGGCGAGCGGGTACAGATGTCGACCCGCTCCGGCTCCTTTGTCACCCTGCGCGAGCTGCGCAAGGAGGTGGGTTCGGACGCGGCGCGATTCTTCTACGTGATGCGCAAGTGTGAGCAGCACATGGATTTCGACCTGGACCTGGCCAAGTCCCAGTCCAACGACAACCCGGTATACTACGTCCAGTACGCCCACGCCCGGGTCTGCAGCGTCCTGCGCCAGGCCGCTGAGAAGGGTATCCCGGTGGATGTGACGGCGGGTGACGAGAACCTGGAGCGGCTGGTGGAGCCGCACGAGCAGGCCCTGCTCAGGACCCTGGCCCGCTACCCGGAGGTGGTGGAGGC
>JAPHTA010000093.1 GCA_026196475.1 Sedimenticola sp. | reverse complement strand
GCCGGCGGCAACCAGCTCACCGCGCCAGCCCTGCTCCGGACTCATCGTGCGATAACCTGCTCCGAGAAGCGGTAGCCAGCGCCGCGTACAGTCTGGATCAGACCGTCCATCTGGAACGGCTCCAGCGCCTGGCGCAACCGCCGGATATGCACATCCACGGTGCGCTCCTCGATATAGACGTTGGTTCCCCATACCTTGTCCAGCAGGCGTGAACGGCTGTAGACCTTCTCGGGGTGGGTCATGAAGAAATGCAGAAGCTTGAACTCGGTGGGACCCAGCTCGATCGGCCGGTCACCCATGGTCACCCGGTAGGAGACCGGATCGAGCCGCATCTCCCCCGCCTCAACCGCCTCTTCGGTGGCGTGAGGTGCCACCCGGCGCAGGATCACCTTGATCCGGGCCGCCAGCTCCTTGGGCGAGAACGGCTTGGTCACGTAGTCCTCGGCCCCGCACTCCAGGCCCCGGACCTTGTCATCCTCCTCACCGCGGGCGGTGAGCATGATCACCGGGATGTCCCGGGTCACCGGATCCTGTTTCAGCTCCCGGGTATACTCGACGCCGCTGGTGCCGGGCAGCATCCAGTCCATCAGGATCAGGTCGGGGGGCCGGTTCGCCAGGCTCTCCCTGGCCTCGTCCACGCTCTGCGCACCCACCACCTCGTAACCGGACTGCTCCAGCACAAAAAGGATCATCTCGCGTACGGCGGCTTCATCCTCAACTACCAGTATCTGTGTCGCCATAACGGTTGCTTTGCCCTCTTGCTCATCAGATTTTTTACCGGAATGTAATGCGGCTATTACAGCGTCGCATCATTACAGTTTGATGACAGGCCGGGCAGCGTGTCGGCGGACCGGTTTCCCCGGTCCGGGTCGGAAGCTACCAGCTGAACAGCACCCACTGGGGTATCGCGATTTTGCCGGGATGGGCCTCCTGACGCACATCCATCTCACCATCCCCGTCGTTGTCCAGCAGGTAGTATGGAGCACCGGATGAGGGGGTGATCTTGACCATGTAGACCCGACCGTTGATGCTGTACTCCTCGATCGTGCCCTTCTCGCTCTCGATAATGGTCACCTCGGGCTCCAGCACTTCGCCACTCTGCACCTGTGGCGGAAGCTTTGGCGGCTCGGGCACCGGCGCCGGCTCCTCCGCGGCGGAAGATAACGGCAGTGCCAGCAGAAGCAGAGAGGCCAATAACGTTTTTTTCATGATTTTTCATTCCTTGCCAGGAGTACCTGTCAACTGAATAGCAGATGCGGTCCTGGAATACTGAGATCAAGGTCCAAACACAAAGCGTCCGCCCACGGCGCCCCGCCCGAACCCGCGACGGTAAACCCCTCCAGCCGTTGCACAGGGCCTCACTTCCATTCTAGCCACCGCCCGGCAGTTTGTCCGGCGCAGAGCGGGCGAAAAGCGAATCATATTACAGTTCCAGCAGTATTTCCTGCTCCGAGCGGGAGGGCCTGATACTGCGTGACTCGTAATGGGCGAAGATGGCATCCACCACCTCCTGCGGCTCCTCGCAAATCTGCAGCATCTCCAGGTCGGAGGGGGATATGGTGCCGGCCTGGCACATCGTCTCCCGCATCCACTCCAGCAGTCCGCTCCAGAAGCCGCGGTCTACCAGGATCACCGGGATACGCCGGGTCTTGCCGGTCTGGATCAGGGTCAGGATCTCCGCCAGTTCATCCAGGGTACCGAATCCACCCGGCATCACCACGTAGGCGGATGCGTACTTGACGAACATCACCTTGCGCGAGAAGAAGTGGCGGAAGTGCAGGGAGATATCCTGGTAGTCGTTGGGCAGCTGCTCCTTCGGGAGCTCAATATTCAGCCCGATACTGGGGGCCCGACCCCGGTAGCCGCCCTTGTTGGCCGCCTCCATGACCCCGGGACCACCCCCGCTGATCACCGCGAAACCGCTCTCCGACAGCCGGTAGGCGATCTCCTCCGCCTTGCGGTAGGCCTCGCTCTCCTCCGGCGCCCGGGCCGAGCCGAAGATACTCACCGCCGGATAGATCTCCGAGAGCTGCTCGAATCCCTCGACAAACTCCGCCATGATCCGGAACACCTCCCAGGACTCCCGTGACAGCTCTCCCAGTTGCTTCCTCCCGGCGTAGGTTTTGTGCTTCGACATCTGGTCTATCCCCCCTCTTTTCCGCATAATAGCCGGCAGAAAGACCTGCCCGGTTGATCACATCCAGACTGAGATTCTACCCTGTTTCCACGCATACTATGTCTGACCTGAACCCCAGTCAGCAAGAGGCCGCACGGCATACCGACAGCCCCCTGCTGGTGCTGGCGGGTGCCGGTTCCGGCAAGACCCGGGTGATCACCCGCAAGATCGCCTACCTGATCGGCAATCTCGGCATGCAGCCACGTCACATCTGTGCCGTCACCTTTACCAACAAGGCGGCACGGGAGATGAAGGAGCGGGTCGCCGAGCTGCTCCGGGGCAGCAACAGCAAGGGGCTCAGCATCTCCACCTTCCACACCCTGGGGCTCAACATCATCCGCCGGGAACACCGCCTGCTGGGGCTGAAACCCGGCTTCAGCATCTTCGACGCCCAGGATGCCGAGAGCCTGCTCAAGGAGCT
>JAPHTA010000319.1 GCA_026196475.1 Sedimenticola sp. | reverse complement strand
ATCGACCTGGCCCTGCTGGATACCCAGGTGGCGTGGCTGGCGAACCAGGGCATGAACTACCTGGTGGGCGGTGAACCGCCGGCAAGGCAGGGTACGGCCCACCCCAATATCGTGCCCTACCAGGCGCTGCCTACCGCCGATGGTTACCTGATGCTGGCGGTAGGCAACGATCGCCAGTTCAGGGCCTGCTGCCAGGTGCTGGGCGAGCCCGGGCTGGCGACCGATTCCCGGTTTCTGAACAACGCCCTGCGGGTGAAGCATCGGCAACAGCTGATCCCCAGGCTTGAAGCGCTGTTGCGCTGCCGTGGTACCGCCGAGTGGTTGCGCCTGCTGGGCGAGGTGAAGGTGCCCTGCGGTCCGATCAATACCCTGGACCAGGTGTTCTCCGATCCCCAGGTGGCAGCCCGGGGGATGCGCATGGACCTGCCCCACCCGCTGGCCGGCAGCGTGCCCCAGGTGGCCAACCCGGTACGCTTCAGCGCAACTCCGGTCGATTACCGGGGGGCGCCTCCGCTGTTGGGCGCGGATACCGAGGCGGTTCTGAAGTGGCTGGCGGGGGAGACCGGTGGGTCCACCTGAATGGGATCAGGCCGCGGAGCCCCGATCGATTCGTGTCCGGAGTGGTGATACAGGTGGCAGCTCAGCGCGGCTGGCCTGCGCGTAGAGCGCGTACTGTGAGCCACTGAACAGCAGGCCGATCTCGTGCGGGGTGGTGTGGGTGATGCTGGCGGGGATCTGCCACGAACGTCTCGCCAGGGTGAACGAGAGGATCACCCGCATGCCGACGGGGACGGTCAGTCCGTGGGTCTCCAGCAGGGCACCCTCCGGGCTCAGGCTACCGAGCCTGGCGGAAAAGCTGCGCCCGTTGTACTCGATCTGTACCGGGAGCAGGGGGCTGACATGGCCGCCGGGATGGTTCTTGGTGATGCTCATTGGATGCTCTCTTGTCTCTGCCTTGTCTATGCATGGGCAGGTTAATGAAGAGAGATGTCAGAATCCTTACATCCCGGTTACGCTTCCGTGTCAGCCGCCCAGGGCGGCCACCAGCTTGCGCAGGGCCTGTCCCCGGTGGCTGAGGGCGTTTTTCTGTTCCGGGGAGAGCTCCGCCGAACTGCAGCCGAACTCGGGCACCAGGAACAGGGGGTCGTAGCCGAAGCCGTTGTCGCCCTGGGGCTGCTCCAGGATCTGCCCCTCCCAGGTGCCTTGGCAGATCAGGGGGGTGGGGTCCTCGGCGTGGCGCAGGTAGACCAGTACGCACTGAAAGCGGGCACTGCGGTCCTTCCCGCTGACCCCGGCCAGATCCTGCAGCAGTTTTTGGTTGTTGGCCTCGTCGTCACAAGCCGGTCCGGCGTAGCGCGCCGAGTAGATTCCCGGGGCCCCTTTCAGGGCGTCGACCTCGATCCCGGAGTCGTCGGCGATCGCCGGCAGGCCGCTGTGGCGGGCCGCGTTGCGCGCCTTCAGGATGGCGTTCTCGACGAAGGTGAGGCCGGTCTCCTCGGCTTCCGGGGTATCAAACTCGCTCTGCGGTATGACCCGGATATGCTGCTCTGCCAATAACTGGTTGATCTCCCTCACCTTGCCGGCGTTGCCGCTGGCAAGAACGATCTGCTCTCCCTGGTGGTTCTGTGACATGGACGGTTTCCTGCTGTAAATGGAATGGGGGAATTCTACCCTGTATCACGGCCCGATGGGAAAGCGCGGGCAGGCTGTGTACAATCGGGCAGTTTTTCATTCTCGAAGGGGCGGCGAATGCTCGAAGTGGCGGGCCTGGCCTGTGTGCGGGGCGACCGGAAACTGTTCTCGGACCTCAGCTTCAGCCTGCAGGCTGGCGAGCTGTTGCATCTGCACGGCCACAATGGCAGCGGCAAGACCACCCTGATGCGCACCCTCTGCAGCCTGGTACGGGAGAGCGCGGGGGAGATTCGCTGGCAGGGGGAGTCGATACACAAGCTGGGTGAGGAGTATACCCGGGAGGTGCTCTACGTCGGGCACAAAAACGGTATCAAGGATGACCTGACCGGGGTCGAGAACCTGCGTGTCAGCTCGGCGCTGGACGGCAACCCGGTATCCCGTGAGAGGGCCTGGGAGGCGCTGGAGCAGATGGGGCTTCGCGGACACGAGGACCTGCCAAGCCGGGTCCTCTCCCAGGGTCAGAAGCGGCGCGTGGCACTGGCCCGGCTGCTGCTGAACCGGTCCCGCCTCTGGGTGCTGGATGAGCCGTTCACGGCGCTGGACGTGGCGGCGGTGGATTTTCTGCAGTCGATCATCCAGCGTCATGTGGAGAGCGGCGGGATGGTGATCCTGACCACCCACCAGGAGGTCAGGATCACCCGTGAACAGGTGAAGGAGTTGCGCCTGGGCTGGAAGGAGGACGGGCGTGTTTAGTGCTTTCAGGACCCTGCTCGGGCGGGATCTGCTGCTGGCCATGCGACGGCGCTCGGATCTCTTCACCACGCTCTTCTTCTTCGTCATCGTGGTCAGCCTCTTTCCGCTCGGTATCGGTCCCGAGATGAACACCCTGCGCATGATCGCCCCAGGGGTGTTCTGGGTGGCGGCCCTGCTCGCCTCCATGCTGGCCCTGGAGCGGCTGTTTGCCATCGATTACGAGGATGGTGCCCTGGAGCAGATGCTGCTGACGCCACAACCGCTCTCATTACTGGTGCTGGCCAAGGTACTGGCCCACTGGCTGGTGACCGGCCTGCCGTTGGTGCTGATGGCGCCCCTGCTGGGCCTGCAGTACGATCTCTCCAGCGAGGCGCTGGGGGTTATGGTGGTGTCGCTGCTGCTGGGAACACCGGCCCTGAGCCTGATCGGCGCCATCGGCGCTGCGCTGACCCTGGGCTTGCGCGGGGGCGGGGTGCTGGTCTCGCTGCTGGTGCTACCGCTCTACATTCCGGTACTGATTTTCGGTTCCGGTGCGGTGGAGGCGACCGCCTCCGGCCTCGGCGGCCAGGGGCACCTCTCCATGCTCGGCGCCATTCTGGTATTATCCCTGCTGTTTGCGCCTCTCGCGGCCTCCGCCGCGCTGCGCATATCGGCCGAGTAGCCGCGGTGTGCGGGCGCGGCACTAGTCAGGGTTTAGGTTCGGTTTTGCTCTTGGTCAAGGTGCATGCCGGCACGAGTTGGGTATAACTGCCAGCCATGGCGGGAAAATCACCGGCCCGTGGGAACCAAACCCCGTTTGCAACATCAAACCACCGGACAGCGGGCCTCGAACAGACCAATGAGCTCTAGATTTATCAACTGGTTCAAATTTTCATCACCGGCTACCTTCTATCCCCTGGCGGGGCGCATGGTCCCGGTTTTCAGCTTAATCGCAGCGGCCCTGATCGCGGTCGGACTCTACATGAGTTTTTTCGTGGCACCGACCGATTACAAGCAGGGTGAGGGCTACCGAATTATTTTCGTGCACGTGCCGGCGGCCTGGATGTCGATGTTCATCTACCTGGTGATGGCCTTCTGGGCGGCGCTCGGCCTGGTGTTCAATACCCGTCTCTCCGGGATGATGACCCGCGCCCTGGCGCCGACCGGCGCCATCTTCGCCTTTCTCGCCCTCTGGACCGGTGCCTTCTGGGGCAAGCCGATGTGGGGTACCTGGTGGGTTTGGGACGCCCGGCTCACCTCGGAGCTGATCCTGCTGTTCCTCTACCTCGGCTACCTGGCGCTGCAGGGAGCGATCGATGATAACCGTCGCGCGGATCGTGCCGGCGCCCTGCTGGTGCTGGTCGGGGTGGTGAACATCCCCATCATCCACTACTCGGTGAAGTGGTGGAACACCCTGCACCAGGGGGCATCGGTGAGCATAAGTAGCGGCTCCAGCATGAGTGCGATCATGCTCTGGACCATGCTGATCATGGCGCTCGGGTTCTGGGCATACACCATTGCCGTGGCCCTGTCGCGGGTGCGCTCCATTATCCTGGAGCGTGAGGCGGACACCACCTGGGTGCAGGAGCTGGCGGAGGTACGCTCATGAGCGTGGCGGAATTTTTCAACATGGGGGGTTACGCCCTCTACGTATGGGGCTCGTTCGGTGCCACCGCGCTGCTGATGGTGATTGAGCCGATCATGCTGCGCAGTTACCGGCACAACGTCCTGCGACGGATTTCACGCCTGGCACGTATCAAGGCGGAGGAGAGAGTATGAAGGCAAGACATAAGCGGTTCAGTTTCCTGCTGGCAGGCCTGGTCGGACTGGGGCTGGCGGCCTGGCTGGTGTTCAATGCGCTCGACAGTAACCTCTCCTACTTCTTCTCGCCCAGCGATGTGGCCGGGAACAAGGCTCCGACCGATCACGTATACCGCCTCGGCGGCATGGTGGAGAACGGCAGCCTGGAGCGCGGCAAGGAGCT
>JAPHTA010000342.1 GCA_026196475.1 Sedimenticola sp. | reverse complement strand
TCGCTCATTTAGAGTCACTAAACTTCGCTCCTTTCGCCTTGCTGGACAAAAAAATGACGCCAGCGACGGTAATCAAATTAGTGTTAACAGGCCCTAGAGTGTCTCTTCTTTCCAGATCCCGTTGTCGTCCGGGAGGTCGCACAGGCGATCGAGCAGCCCGATAAACTGCCGTCGACTGATCTCGGTGGCGCCCATGGAGATCAGGTGGGGCGTATAGACCTGGCAGTCAATCAGGCCGAAACCGCGCTCCTCCAGCGCTCTCGCAAGATGGACCAGGGCTATTTTGGATGCATTCGGGACCAGGCTGAACATGGACTCGCCGAAGAAGGCCCGGCCAATGGCTACTCCGTATAGACCGCCGACCAGCCGGTTCTGTTCCCAAATCTCCGCCGAGTGTGCGTATCCCATCCGGTGCAGCTCGATGTAGGCGTTTTTCATATGCTCCGTAATCCAGGTCTCTTCACGCCCCGGCTGTGGCATGGCGCAGCCGGCGATGACCCGGGGAAAGTCCTGATCAAAACTGAAACGATACTCTTGCCGTCGCATCGCTTTGCGCAGGCTTTTCGAAACCTTGACGTCGCCCGGAAAGAGCACCGTTCGCGGGTCCGGGGACCACCAGAGGATCGGCTGGTCATCCGAGTACCAGGGGAAAATTCCCTGGCGATAGGCATTCAGCAAGCGGCTTGGACATAGATCTCCACCGACGGCAAGCAGGCCATCAGGGTCCACTTCCGCCTGCTCAACCGGGGGGAAGGGCTCGTTGGGATTGTCTGGATCGAGCAGTGAAATCATAATTGTAGTAATGTTTTCTTTTCGAAGTTGGTCTGAAAGCCGTTGTCAGGGGTAGCCGGGTTAATTCTATGGCCGAGCAAGTTCTTAATCTACATGTGGGTAACATGCTCCAGCTGCAGCGTATCTCGCCCGAATTTGATGACAGGTATACTGTCACGCTGGTCGGCTACCTGGAAGGGAAGGGTCTGATCGTGACCACGCCCCTGGTCCACGACAAGGTTCAGTTTATCAAGGAGGGGATGCGTTTCGCCGTGCGGCTGCTGGATGGCAGCCAGGTGATGGGTTTTGTTACCACGGTTACACACTCCGCGACAAAACCCTACCCGCACCTTCATCTCAGCTATCCCGCGGAAATTGAAAGTATCGCCATCCGTAACGCGGAGCGCATCAGTACCAATCTGCATGCGTTGGCAAGAAACACCCGCCACCCGGACGAGGAGGAGTCCTGGCAGCCAGCCCTGATCAAGGACCTGAGCATGACCGGTGCCCGGCTTGAGAGTATTGAACCCCTTGGGCGTACCGGCGAGCACCTGGTGCTGAAATTCGACGTGGAAGTGTGCGGTGAAAGGGAGCAGATCACCCTGCTTGGCCAGATCTGCAATCGCTCGGTGGTAGGTCATCGCGGAGATCCGGATGATTCGCGGTATTGCAGCGGCATCTCGTTCAAACGGATCAATCGTCTGCAAGAGGTGATGCTGAACAACTGCGTCCTGCAACAGAAGACCCGGCGGTCCTGACAGAGGGTCGCGTGGGAGGGGCCTCTGCCCTGATCCAGGGACAGAGGCCAGGTAAACCCTATTCGCCTGCCTCCAGCGCATCCAGATACCGCTCTGCATCGAGCGCTGCCATGCAACCGGTTCCGGCAGAGGTGATCGCCTGGCGGTAGACATGATCGGCCACGTCACCCGCGGCGTAGACTCCTTCGATACTGGTCTGGGTGGCGTTGCCCTCCAGGCCTCCCTGGATGGTGATGTAGCCGTGCTGCATCTCCAGCTGACCTTCGAACAGGGCGGTGTTCGGCTTGTGGCCGATGGCGATGAAGATGCCCATCAGGTCGATCTCCCTGGTGCTCCCGTCCTGCACGTTCCTGATGCGCATGCCGGTCACGCCGCTCTGGTCGCCCAGCACCTCGTCCAGCACGTGGTTCCACTCGATGGTGACGTTGCCGCTTTCAGCTTTTTTCACCAACTGATCGGAAAGGATCTTCTCCGAGCGGAACTTGTCCCGCCGGTGAACCACCACCACCTCGGAGGCGATGTTCGACAGGTAGAGAGCCTCCTCCACGGCGGTGTTGCCACCGCCGATCACCGCGACCTTCTGGTTCCGGTAGAAGAAACCGTCACAGGTGGCGCAGGCGGAAACGCCGCGGCCCTTGAAGTTCTCTTCCGACTCCAGGCCAAGGTACTGGGCCGAGGCGCCGGTGGCGATGATCAGCGCATCACAGGTGTAGGCGCCCTGGTCACCAGTGAGGCGGAACGGGCGCTGGGTCAGTTCGGCGGTATGGATGTGATCGAAGATCACCTCGGTATCGAAGCGCTGGGCATGTTTCAGCATCCGATCCATCAGCTCCGGTCCCTGCACACCCTCGTGGTCTCCCGGCCAGTTGTCCACTTCGGTGGTGGTGGTCAGCTGGCCACCCTGTTCCATGCCGGTGATCAGCACCGGATTCAGGTTGGCGCGGGCGGCGTAGACCGCGGCGGTATAGCCGGCGGGACCTGAACCGAGGATAAGAAGACGGCAATGCTTGGTGTCACTCATGTATAATTACTCCTGCGAATATCCATGCAGACTGAACAACTCCTGGTACAGGGCGTGGATCAGGCTGAAAATCAAACCATCAGGGGAGGGGCAGCCGCTGCCCGCTCCCGTCTCCCGTTGACCGTACTAGAGCAACAGGAATTTGGCAGACGATAGTACGTAAAGCGTGATGGAGGGTAAAGACTCTTGTCACAGGGTTGGAGATGATGGATGCCTCTTTGGTCGAGACCTCCTTGATTCCCGTTTAGTTGCCAAATTAGACTAACTAGACACTCTAACTATATAATTTGAAATCCGTTTTTTAACCGGTGGTGAAGGTGGCTCAAGCCAGTCAGACTCAACAACTGCAGAATCCCCAGGGAACAGTGGCCAGACAGCGCCTGAGAGAGGGCGCACTGGTGTTGCTGGTGGCGATCTCTGCCTACCTGATGCTTGCCCTGGTGACCTACACCCCCAATGATCCCGGTTGGTCCTACGCCGGTCCGCGCGAATTCGCCGAAAATGCCGGCGGACTGGTGGGGGCCTGGCTGGCGGATGTGTTGCTGAATCTGTTCGGCCTGTGGGGTTACCTGTTTCCACTGATGGTCGGTTGGAGCGGGTGGTTGATACTCAAGGAGCGCAACCAGGACAACAGCCTCAATGTGGCGATGGTCTCGTTGCGCTGGGTCGGTTTCCTGTTGACCCTTTGCGCCGGCAGCGGTCTCGCGGCACTCCACCTCGAACATATCGCGACCTATCTTCCCGGCGGTTCCGGAGGCATTTTGGGAACCTTCTTCCAGTCCCAGCTGGTCAGCGTGTTCAGCTTTGCCGGGGGCAGTCTCCTGCTGCTGGCGCTGATGCTGTCCGGGTTTACGCTGTTTACCGGCATCTCCTGGTTCAGGGTGATGGATGGCCTGGGCGGCGCGGTGCTGAACCTGATCCGCTATCTCGCCTCTGCTCGCAGCCGGTTTCTCGAGCGCCGGAAGACCCAGGAGGTGAAAAAGCATCGCAGTGAAGTATTCAAGGCGGAGAAGAAGCGCAAGGAGAAGCGGACCCCGCCAAAAATTGAGCCCACCATTCGCGAGGTGAAGACCAGTGAAAGGGTGGAAAAAGAGCGCCAGGTTCAACTCTTTGATACTGCGCCGGGCGAAGGTGGGCTGCCCCCGCTGGGATTGTTGGACGAGGCCCGCAAAAGTGGCCTCGGTTACTCCACCGAGGCACTGGCCGCCATGTCCCAGCTGGTAGAGCTCAAGTTGAAGGATTTTGGCATCGAGGTGGAGGTGGTGGCGGTCCACCCGGGTCCGGTGATCACCCTGTTCGAACTTCAACTGGCACCCGGGACCAAGGCCAGCAAGATCACCAATCTTTCAAAGGACCTGGCTCGGGCCCTGTCCACCATAAGCGTGCGCGTGGTGGAGGTGATACCGGGCAAGAGCGTGATCGGGCTGGAGATTCCGAATGAGCACCGGGAGATGGTCTACCTCAGCGAGGTGCTGAAGTCTGAAGCCTATGACAAGGCCAAGTCGGCCCTGACCCTGGCCCTGGGCAAGGATATCGCGGGGAATCCGGCGGTAGCGGACCTCGGCAAGATGCCGCATGCGCTGATAGCCGGTACCACCGGCTCCGGCAAATCGGTGGCGATCAATGCCATGATCCTGAGCCTGCTCTACAAGGCGACGCCGCAGGATGTGCGATTGATTATGGTCGATCCGAAAATGCTGGAGCTCTCGGTGTACGAGGGGATTCCCCATCTCCTGACGCCGGTGGTCACCGACATGAAGGAGGCGGCCAATGCGCTGCGCTGGTGCGTGGGCGAGATGGAGCGCCGCTACCGGCTGATGGCGGCCCTCGGGGTGCGCAATATCACCGGTTTCAACAAGAAGGTGCTGGATGCGGAGAGGCGGGGTGAGCCGATCAAGGATCCGCTGTTCCAGCCTGATCCCCTGGTAGAGGCACAGGAGATTCCGAGCCTGACCAAGCTCCCCTACATCGTGGTGATCATTGACGAGCTCGCCGACATGATGATGGTGGTGGGTAAGAAGGTGGAGGAGCTGATCGCACGGCTGGCGCAGAAGGCCCGCGCCTCCGGGATACACCTGCTGCTGGCGACCCAGCGGCCGTCGGTGGACGTGATCACCGGCCTGATCAAGGCCAACATACCTACCCGTATTGCTTTCCAGGTCTCATCCCGGATCGACTCCCGGACGATTCTGGACCAGATGGGTGCCGAACACCTGCTGGGCCACGGCGACATGCTCTACCTGCAACCCGGTGGCAGTTTCACCCAGCGACTGCACGGTGCTTTCGTGGATGATAATGAAGTGCATCGGGTGGTCGACCACCTGAAGAAGAGCGGCCAACCCGATTACATCGATGAGGTGCTGAGGGAACCAACCGAGGCGATTCCCGGTCTCTCTGGTGAGGCGGGTGACACTGAAGACACGGACCCGCTGTACGACGAGGCGGTCCAGATTGTCACCGAAACCCGGCGCGCCTCCATCTCCGGTGTCCAGCGGCGCCTGAAAATCGGTTACAACCGGGCGGCCCGGCTGATCGAGGAGATGGAGCGGACGGGAATCGTATCTCCCGCCCAATCCAATGGAAACCGAGAAGTTCTGGCCCCACCACCACCCGAGATGTGACGTGATCAATCTTCATTCCCGCCCCATACGGCTGTTTATTTTCCTTCTGGCCCTGCTTCCCCTTCCCGCTGTCGCAGCGGGGAACAGTGGAATTGTCCAGATGGGGCATTTTCTGAATGACCTGCAGAGTCTGCAGGCGCGCTTCGAACAGTCGGTTCTGGACCCGCAGCAACGCCAGGCGTCCCGTTCACAGGGTATCTTCTACATGCAGCGGCCGGGACTGTTCCGCTGGGACTACAGCGAGCCGGAGGATCAGCAGATAATCGCTGATGGTGATCAGATCTGGCTTGTAGATCCGGAACTGGAGCAGGTTAGCGTACAGTCGCAATCCACTGCCCTGAAAGGGACTCCGGCCATGTTCCTGATCGGGGGTGACCCGGTCACCGAGCACTTCGAGGTGATCGATATTGGTGAGAGCCAGGGTTTTGCCTGGGTTGAGCTGATACCCCGTGACCAGGATAGCCAGTTCGTGCGTGTATTGCTGGCCTTCAGCGAGAACCAGCTATACCGGATGGAGATGACCGACGCCTTTGGCCAGATTACCCGCTTCCAGTTCTACGACATCAAGCAGAACCCCGGGTTTGAAAAAGGCTTTTTTGTCTATACCAGACCGCTTCTCTACGATCTCTACCAGCGCTGAGACGAGGCTGATCCGTGTCTTCCGACGACCTCTTTTCTGACACCGCGCCAGAGATTCTCCGTCCGCTCGCCGATCGTATGCGACCAAGAAATCTCGACCAGTTCCTGGGCCAGGCCCACATAGTCGGGAAGGGCAAGCCCCTGCGCATGGCAATTGAATCAGATCGGCTGCATTCGCTGATTTTCTGGGGACCACCCGGCACCGGAAAGACGACCCTGGCGACCCTGATAGCACACCAGTCGGGGGCCCAGTTTCTGAGTCTTTCCGCGGTACTCAGTGGCGTCAAGGATATTCGTGCGGCGGTCGACCAGGCGAAGGAGATGCAACGCCGTGAGGGTCGAAAGACAGTACTCTTCATCGATGAGGTCCACCGTTTCAACAAGGCCCAGCAGGATGCCTTTCTGCCGCATGTCGAAGATGGCACTGTCCTGTTCATCGGTGCGACCACCGAAAATCCCTCGTTCGAGTTGAATAACGCACTGCTCTCGCGGGCCCGGACCTACGTACTCAAGAGCCTGGGTGTGGAGGAGCTGGAACAGATTATCGAGCAGGCACTGCAGGATAGCCTGCACGGACTTGGCCAACGTTCCCTGCATCTTGAATCCGGGCTCCGTCGCTTGATTGCCGAGGCGGCGGATGGGGATGCGCGTCGGGCGCTGAACCTGCTGGAGATCGCCGCTGACCTGGCAAGTGGGGATGAGATTACCCGTGATGTGATAGAGGAGGTGGTCAGCGGCAGCATCCGTCGATTTGATAAGGGCGGCGAGGCGTTCTATGACCAGATTTCCGCTCTTCACAAGTCGGTCCGAGGGTCAGCACCGGATGCGGCGCTCTACTGGTTCGCACGCATGATCGACGGAGGTTGCGACCCCCTCTACGTGGCCCGGCGGGTGGTGCGTATGGCCTCGGAAGATATAGGAAATGCCGACCCCAGGGCGCTCACGATTGCACTCAACGCCTGGGAGACACAGGAGCGACTGGGCAGTCCGGAAGGCGAGCTTGCAATAGCCCAGGCGGTCCTCTATCTCGCCTGCGCGCCAAAGAGCAATGCCGTCTACTCCGCGTACAAGGCGGCAGTAAGCCAGGTCCGGCAGAGCGGTTCACTGGAGATTCCGATCCACCTGAGAAACGCACCCACCCGGTTGATGAAAGAACTGGGCTACGGCAGGGAGTACCGATACGCACATGACGAGCCGGATGCGTATGCTGCGGGAGAGGTCTATTTCCCAGAAGAGATCGAAGGTACCCGCTACTATTATCCGGTCAACAGGGGCCTGGAGATCAAGATAGCGGAGAAGCTGGAGAGGTTGCGGGCACTGGACCGGGATGCAGGTAAGAAGCAGGAATAGCAAAGCGTAACGCCTCTTTCCTCGATGTTGAGTATTCGAGTCCCTCGAGAGCGTGTAAAATAGCCTGCTTTAAGTGTCAATGGAGCTTACGGCATTGTCCCAGGTTCTGACCATCGCAGCCGGGGGCGCAGTCGGTGCAGTCATGCGCTACTGGGTCTCCACCGGGGTCTACCTTACATTAGGGAGGGGGTTTCCCTATGGCACCCTGGTGGTCAATGTGCTGGGATCGCTGGTGATGGGGTTCCTCTACATCCTGTTTCTGGAACGGATGAGTGTATCTCCCGAATGGCGCGCCGCCCTTTTGGTCGGTTTTCTGGGTGCGTTTACCACCTTTTCCACCTTCTCGATCGAGACCCTTAACCTGATCGAACAGGCAGACTATATGAAGGCCGGGCTAAACATGCTTGTCTCTGTCCTGGCCTGCCTGCTGGCCTGTTGGGTCGGCGTGATTATGGGGAGGCAGCTATGAAAAGCAGACCGGTTACCATGGTGCGTATCTACCTCACCGAGGGAACCCACCAGTACCAGGAGCTGATGTCGCTGCTCCACGACAAGGCACAGGTGGCCGGCGTGACCGCTTTCCGGGGCCTCGCAGGATTCGGGAAATCCGGTACCATGCACTCCTCGACACTGCTTGATATGTCGCTTGATCTGCCTATAGTACTGGAGTTTTTCGATGCGCCGGGAAAGATCGAGCAGGTACTTGAACAGATTGAACCCTTGATTGAACCGGGTCACATGGTTACCTGGTCCGCAAACGTGAACAGTGGTGAATAGAAAATGCTCGACCCCCGATTACTGAGAAGCGAACTTGAAACGACCGCAAACAGGCTGAAGCGGCGTGGTGTCTCCCTGGATACTGCGCGTATCCAGGAGCTGGAGGAGTCGAGAAAGCGACTGCAGGTAGCAGCCCAGGAGCTTCAGAATGAGCGCAACAGCCGTTCCAGGGAGATAGGAAAGGCCAAGGCTTCAGGGCAGGATATCCAGCCTCTGCTGGATGACGTGGCAAGTCTTGGCGATCGCCTGAAAAATGCCCAGGTGGAGCTTGGTGAAGTGCAGGAACAGCTTGCAGAGATCGCGTTGGGCATTCCCAATCTGCCCCATGAAACGGTGCCGGATGGTTCAGACGAGGCCGACAACCGGGAGGAGAGGCGATGGGGGGACCCCAAGGCCTTTGCCTTCAAACCCAAGGATCACGTGGACCTGGGCGCCGATCTCGGGCTCCTCGATTTCGAAGCCGCCTCGAAGCTGACCGGTTCGCGCTTTGTCACCATGCAGGGCGCGCTTGCCCGAATGCATCGCGCGCTTGCCCAGTTCATGCTCGATACCCATACCCGGGATCATGGCTACACCGAGACCTACGTTCCTTTCATGGTTAACGCCGATAGCCTGCAGGGCACCGGCCAGTTACCGAAATTCGAAGAGGATCTGTTCAAGCTCTCCGGAGAGTTGGCCTACTACCTGATTCCGACTGCCGAGGTTCCGGTCACCAACCTGGTGAGGGATGAGATTATCGAAGACGCCGAAATGCCTCGCCGATGGGTCGCCCAAACCCCCTGTTTTCGTAGCGAGGCGGGCTCCTACGGCCGGGATACCCGGGGCATGATCCGGCAGCACCAGTTCGAGAAGGTCGAGATGGTGCAGATCGTGAGGCCTGCGGATTCCTACAAGGTTCTGGAGGAGTTGACCGGGCATGCGGAGACCATCCTGCAGAAACTGGAGCTTCCCTACAGGGTGGTTACACTCTGCACCGGCGATATCGGCTTCTCTGCAGCCAAGACCTACGACATCGAGGTCTGGCTGCCGGCACAGGATACCTACCGCGAGATCTCCTCATGCTCCAATTTCGAGGACTTCCAGGCGCGAAGGCTTCAGGCGCGCTGGCGCAATCCGGAGACCGGTAAACCGGAACTGGTGCATACCCTCAACGGCTCCGGGTTGGCGGTAGGGCGGACCCTGGTGGCGGTGATGGAGAACTACCAGCAGGAAGATGGCTCTATTTTGGTGCCGGAGGTCCTGAAGCCCTACATGGGAGGGGTCGATCGGCTGTCGTAAAGAGGTTTGCGGTTGCAGAAAAGGGGCGGCCTCAGGCCGCCTTTTTTTTTGTGCGCAGAAACTGGCCGAAGTGCTACTGCCCGATTGCTGATTGAATTACCACGTATAATAAGTGGGTTATAAACCAGCAAAGTGAGCCTTAAAGGGACAAGTAGAATAGCTGGGCATTTCACCCGGTCGTCTTGTTGAGCGAATAGCGCCTTGTCTAAACTAGACCAGCATAATCAGCAACAGGACAAAGGCGAATACCGCCAGCAGGGGAATCACCGCCGCCATCCAGTCGCCCTGTTCGGCTTTTGGTCCATTCTGCATCCACTGCTTGGCTTTCGGGTAGAGAAAAAAGAGCATCATGCCCATGGTGACTGCCAGGGCGAGTTGAAGCCAGATGCTGTCCATCATTACCTCCAATAAAAACCCCGGCAGAGTGCCGGGGTCTGGTCAACGCAAATAGACCGGTAGTCTAATCATCCCCGCCGAAGACTCCCAGAATCTGCAGCAGAGAGATGAAGATATTGAAGATCGCCATGTACAGGCTGTAAGTGGCGAAGATGTAGTTGGTCTCGCCACCGTTCACCATC
The DNA here is from genome assembly GCA_026196475.1 of Sedimenticola sp. Taxonomy (GTDB): domain Bacteria; phylum Pseudomonadota; class Gammaproteobacteria; order Chromatiales; family Chromatiaceae; genus Sedimenticola. The sequence goes on along the minus strand of JAPHTA010000342.1, from coordinate 6,209 downwards.
TGGCTGGTCTGGAACAGGATGTATGCACTCATCAGTAGCATCACACCAGCAGAGATAGCAAGCGACAGGAACGGCATCTGCAGGAAGATGTTGGCGATGATGGCCACTATCATGACCAGCATTCCGGCGAACACGAAACCTCCCATAAAGCTGAAATCGCGTTTGCTGGTAAGGGCGTAGCCCGAGAGACCCAGGAAGATCACCCCGGTACCGCCAAGCGCGGTAGCTATCGTCTGCGGACCGTGTGGCAATTGCAGGTAGAGGGTCAGGATGGCGCCCAGGCCAAACCCGAGCAGGCCTGTGATCAGGAATATTACTCCAATACCGGCTGATGAGTTTGCGGTGCGCGGCAGCACGAACATACCCAGCAGCATGGCGCCAATAACAGAGATCAGGTAAGCCATCGGCGGCATTGCGATGGCCATGGAGACCATTGCCATGACGGCACTGAAGAATAGCGTTGCCGACAACAGCATATAGGTGTTCTTGATGACTTTATTTACCGCAACCGCGTTCCCTACGGGTTGAGCAATAGTCTGGTTAAATCGATTCATTGTGCCTTTTCTCCAGTAAATCCAATGGGTTGTGCATTTCAGCAAGAGACCGGTTGTTCTCAGTTATATGACTGCCTGGACGCTGTTTAGTTCATCCGTTTAGCGTTGATGATAGCATACTCAATTGTGACGGAAAGTGGATAAATCAAGGCCTGAAATATGATTGCGGGTACTGGCTAAACCGGATGGGATCGGGTATTCTTCGCAACCTGAAATTCTGGAGGGATGGCAGAGCGGTTGAATGCACTGGTCTTGAAAACCAGCGAGGGTTTGTAGCCCTCCCAGGGTTCGAATCCCTGTCCCTCCGCCAAATAAAAAGGGCCCCTCCCAGGGGCCCTTTTTGTTTGGTGAAGGGGCCGGATCTGGTTCGAGCCCTTCGGTTCGACAAATGGCGTAGCCATTTGGACGCCGCTTGCGGCGCCCCGAAGGGGTGAGCCACGCAGTGGCGAATCAATCCCTGCCGGATTTCCGTGGCAGGGTAGAGGCGGGTCCTGGGCCCTTTTTGTTTGGTGAAGGGGCCGGATCTGGTTCGAGCCCTTCGATTCGACAAATGGTGTAGCCATTTGGACGCCGCTTGCGGCGCCCCGAAGGGGGTGAGCCACGCAGTGGCGAATCAATCCCTGCCGGGTATCCGTGGCAGGGTAGAGGCGGGCCCAGACGCTGAGGAACAGCCATGGCGATATTTGATGTATTCAACGGTGATGCGGACGGTATTTGCGCACTCCTCCAGCTGAGACTGAACGAGCCACTGGAGAGTGAACTGGTTACCGGTGTTAAGCGGGATGTCCAGCTCCTCAAGCGTGTGCAAGCCGGTGTCGGAGACCGGGTCACTGTGCTCGATATCTCCCTGCAGACGAACCGGGATGATCTGGTCCGGCTGCTCTCCGAAGGCGCGCATGTTTTTTACGTCGACCACCATATGCCGGGAGAGATCCCGGATCATTCAGCCCTTCAAACCATAATTGATACGGATCCGGAAATCTGCACCAGTCTGCTGATCGATCGTCATCTGGAAGGGTGTTACCGGGCCTGGGCACTGACGGCCGCTTTCGGGGACAACCTGGTCGAGACAGCCTTTTCCCTGGGGCAGGCGTCTGGCTTCTCCTCCGATCAGCTGGAACAGATGCGCCTGCTCGGTACCTGTATCAATTACAACGGTTATGGCGAGACGGTGGAGGATCTGCATATTCCTCCAATGCAGTTGTACCAGTTCCTTTTGGAATACAGGAACCCGCTCGACTTTGTTGCCGATCGTGGCTCCTGTTTTGAGGGCTTGAAACAGGGATACCAAGAGGACCTGGACAGGGCTGGGCGGGTCAAACCCGATTTTGAAACGGATAGTGTGGCTGTATACCTGCTCCCGGATCAGCCCTGGTCCCGCCGGGTGAGCGGAATATTCGGAAACCACCTGGCCAACCTTGAGCCGGACCGGGCCCATGCGGTTTTGACGCTGAATCGCCAAAATGGATACCAGGTAAGCGTTCGCGCGCCGCTGAGCAACAGGCGGGATGCCGATCTGTTGTGCAGCCGGTTCCCGTCTGGCGGCGGCCGGAAAGGGGCTGCCGGAATCAATCACCTGCCGATGGAGATCTACCCGGATTTTGTTGATGAAATGAAAAAAACATATGGCTAGATTACGTTGATGCCGGCTATCGGATTACAGATCAGGGCCCGTATAATAAGGTCATGTTGTCGCTTGCGGGTGATGGCACTTGACAGCGCAAGGTGGTCCGGGTAGCTTTCTCTCTTCGGTCAGATAGTTATTTATTTCCCAAGACCGCCAGGTCTGCCGGGAGATGAATATTGCGGGGTAAACGGGGTGGTCAAGGTACTCTTGGTAGACGATCATGAGCTGGTCCGAACAGGATTCCGCCACATCCTGTCCAATGGCCAGGGATTTGACGTGGTCGGTGAAGCGGAGAGTGGTGAAGATGCCGTTACCAAGGCGAGACAGCTCAAACCCGACCTGGTACTGATGGATATAAACATGCCCGGTATCGGCGGGATCGAGGCGACGCGACGCATTCGACGCCAGAATCCGGAAACCCAGGTGATTGCAGTTACCGTTCTCTCGGATGCCCCCTTTCCGGAGCAGCTGCATGATGCCGGTGCCATCGGTTACCTGACCAAGGGTTGCCCGGCAGAGGAGCTGTTTCAGGCCCTGAAGACCGTGGCTGGGGGGAAACCGTTCATCTCCAGTGAAGTGTCCCAGAAACTGACCCTTGCCCGGCTCACCGGAAGTGACCCCGATTCCCCCTTCAACTCCCTCTCGCAACGGGAGATGCAGGTTCTGCTGATGATTACCCAGGGGCAGAAGACCCAGTTTATCTCCGATTCACTCTGCCTCAGTCCCAAGACTGTAAGTACCTATCGCCACCGGCTTTTTGAGAAGCTGGACGTAGAGACCGATGTGGAGCTGACGCTGCTGGCACTTCGTCACGGCCTTATCAACACGGCCAGCTAGGTGTTCGATCCCGATTGCAGATTGTGTCCCCGCCTGGCCGGGTTCCTGGACCAGGTTAAGAAGGAACATCCCGACTACCATGCGCGCCCGGTTTCTCCGTTTGGTGATCCAGAGGCGGACTTGCTGGTGGTGGGGCTGGCCCCCGGGATGCACGGAGCCAACGCAACAGGACGTCCGTTTACCGGGGATTTTGCCGGTATTCTGCTCTACGAGACCCTGTTCCGGTATGGTTTCTCCAGTGCTCCTGAATCGATCTCCGCGGATGATGGCCTGCAGCTTTTCAACTGCAGAATCACCAATGCGGTGAAATGCCTGCCGCCCCAGAACAAACCTACTGGGGACGAAATCAATGGCTGTAACCGGTTTCTGAGAGAGGAGGTGGGCGCGATGCCGCAAGGGGGTGTTCTCGTGGCGCTGGGGCTGGTTGCGCACAACTCGGTATTGAAAGCGCTGGACCTGAAGATGAGCCAGTACAAGTTTGCCCACAACGCTTGCCACGCGCTCCCGGGTGGGCTTCGGCTGATCGATTCCTACCACTGCAGCCGCTACAATACCCAGACTCGCCGGCTTACGGCGGAGATGTTCCACGAAGTCTTTTCACATGCCAGAAGTCTGTTGAACCCCTTATAATCGCCCAATGGCGAGCAGTGACACATCAACCGGTTTCGACCATAAACGCTTTACCAGGAGTCTGACCCGACTGCCTGGCGTCTATCGCATGATCGATGCCGAGGGCACGGTACTCTATGTGGGGAAGGCCAAGGATCTGCGTCGGCGTGTCAGCAGTTACTTCACCCGCTCCCAGAACCGCCGGATTCAAATGATGGTAGCCCGTATCGACGCGATTGAAATCACGGTGACCCACACCGAGGCGGAGGCGTTGATTCTGGAAAACACGCTCATCAAGCAGTTGAAACCGAAGTACAACATCCTATTACGCGACGACAAGAGCTATCCCTATATATTTCTATCCGGTGACCTCTTCCCCAGGCTCTCCTATCACAGGGGCAAGAGAACCGCCCCGGGGCGTTATTTTGGACCCTATCCGAATGCAGGCTCCATGCGCGAGACGCTGCAGCTGTTGCAAAAGCTGTTTCCTGTCAGGCAGTGCGAGGAGAGTTTCTACCAGTCCCGTTCCCGACCATGCCTGCAATACCAGATCAAGCGCTGCACCGCGCCCTGCGTCGGCTTGGTAACGGAGGAGGAGTATGCGAAGGATGTCAGGGATGCGGTGCTGTTCCTGGAGGGCAAGACCAACCAGGTGATCGAAGGGTTGGTGACGCGCATGGAGCGTGCCTCTGACGCCCTTGAGTTTGAGCAGGCAGCCAGGCTACGTGACCAGATCGCCGCGTTGAGCCGGGTACAGGAGAGGCAATACGTCAGCGGAGAGCGAGGTGATCTGGATATCATCGCCTGTGCGTCGAAGGGTGGGGCAGCCTGCCTCCAGCTGTTCTTTATCCGTAACGGTCGGAATCTTGGAAACAAGACCTTCTACCCGAGTACCGCAGGTGCCGAAAGGGAGGATGAGATCCTGGCCGCGTTCATTCCCCAGTACTACATCGGTAAACAGATCCCGGGAGAGATTGTACTCAGTCATCCGCTGGATGAGAGGCCATTGCTGGAGGAGGCATTGACTCAGGAGAGTGGACACCAGGTCAGTTTACGCAGCCGGGTCCGCAGTCATCGAGCACGCTGGCTGCGCATGGCGGAGCAGAATGCGAGTCTCGCTCTTGACGCGCGGTTGGCCAGCAGGGCAGGCGTGGCCGCGCGGCTTGAAGCCCTGCAGGAAGCGCTTGGTCTGGACGAGGTGCCGGGTCGAATGGAGTGCTTTGATATCAGCCATACCCGGGGTGAATCGACGGTTGCATCCTGCGTGGTATTCGATGCGGGGGGAGCGCTCAAGTCGGACTACCGTCGTTTCAATATCGAGGGCATCCAGGGAGGTGATGATTATGCGGCCATGGCCCAGGCACTCAATCGGCGCTATACGCGAATCCAGTCCGGAGAAGGGAAGTTGCCGGATATCCTGTTCATCGACGGGGGCAGGGGACAACTGAATGCGGCCGCCCGGGTGCTGGATGAACTGGCGGTCGTCGGGGTCCTGCTGGTGGGCGTAGCCAAGGGTCCGGACCGGCGTGCAGGCATGGAACAGCTGTTCTTGTTAGGTAAGGAGCGCCCCATTATACTGCCCGCTGACTCTCCCGCACTGCACCTGGTTCAGCAGATACGGGACGAGGCACACCGGTTTGCCATTACGGGTCATCGGCAACGCCGGGAGAAGAGCCGCAAAACCTCGGTGCTCGAACAGATACCGGGCGTGGGTGCCAAGCGGCGCCAGCGATTGTTGAGACAGTTTGGAGGTCTCCAGGGAATTACCAGGGCCGGTATAACCGATCTGGAGCGGGTTGATGGTATCAGCCGAAAACTGGCTGAACAGATCTATGCCACCTTCCACGAGGACAAGTAGCGTTTCATGTTCCAGAATATACCCAACCTGCTGACCCTGTTGCGAATCCTGCTGATTCCAGTGTTCGTGGTCCTTTTCTACCTCCCCTGGCAGTACGCTTCCGAGGCGTGTGCAGTGGTATTTGCCCTGGCGGCCATAACTGACTGGTTCGACGGCTACCTGGCGCGAAAGTTGGGACAGGTTTCAGCTTTGGGTGCTTTTCTGGACCCGGTTGCCGACAAACTGATGGTGGCAGCCGCCCTGATCCTGCTGGTGCAGCAGGATCCCATCCCGGGGCTTGCCATCCCGGTGCTTGTCATCATCGGTCGTGAGATCACCATCTCCGCGTTGCGCGAATGGATGGCCGAAATCGGTGCCAGGGCCCAGATTGCTGTATCCGCAATCGGCAAAATCAAGACGGCGTTTCAGATGACGGCGATTTTCCTGATGATTTACCGCAATGAACTGTTCGGCATGCCGGTATATACCATTGGCTTCGTACTGCTCTACGTGGCCGTAGTGCTCACTCTCTGGTCCATGTTTATGTACCTCCGTGCGGCCTGGCCGAGCCTCAATGGCGAGTCTCCGGAAGAGAGGGAATAAAACGACCAGGTGATTCAGGTTCAACTTGACACCCACCGTCGGAAGACTACAATAGCCCGCGCATCAGGCGATGCGGGAATAGCTCAGCTGGTAGAGCACAACCTTGCCAAGGTTGGGGTCGCGAGTTCGAATCTCGTTTCCC
>JAPHTA010000233.1 GCA_026196475.1 Sedimenticola sp. | reverse complement strand
GCTTCGCCGAGCCGGTGGATCAGGTGGCTGGTTGCGTAGTTGCCGACGATGTAGGCGAGGGGAATTACCGCTATGTACCAGCCGATGCCATCCGGACCGACACCGTAGCTGCCGAGCACAATCGGGGCGCCGCCCAGGAAGACGTAGAACACCGCGGTGCTCATGCCGATCACCCCGATGTATCCGAGAAAGACCGGCGCCCTCAGCAGTTGCCCGTAGGCGGCCAGCATCTCGCTCAGCCAGTGACTGTCAACTGCGATCGGTTGCTTCCTGCGCACCGGCAGACCGCGCCAGGCCGCCAACAGCATAACCAGGGCAAGCAGGCTGGAGAGCACGAAGTTGCCCTGCCAGCCGACACTCACGTGGATCTGGCCACCGATGATGGTGCCGAGGGGCGGGCAGAGCCCCATCGCCATACCGGTGTAGGCCATCACCCGGGTGCGGGCGGGGCCGTCGAAGAAGTCCTGCACCATGGCCCGGCCCAGCACCATGCCGGCGGCGCAGCCGGCGCCCTGCAGCGCCCGGGCGGCAATCAGCAGGGGCAGGCTGGTGGCCAGGGCGCCCAGGGCGGAGCCGATCCCGGCCAGGACCAGGCCCAGCATCAGCAGTCGCTTGCGCCCGTAGCGGTCCGACAGGGGGCCGTAGATCAGCTGCGCGGTGCCGAACAGCAGCAGGTAGGCGCTCAGGGTCATCTGCACCGTCGCCTGGTCATCGCCGAAGATGGCGCCCCACTCCTGCATCGAGGGGATGCAGAGTGTCATGGCAATCAGCCCGAAGGCCATCTGGCCCAGCAGGTTGGGAATCAGGAAGCGATGCTGCGCTGTCGCTTGGTTCATGGATGCAGGGGTTCCGCTGGTGGTTCGACGGGTTGACACCGGGAGGACCCGGTGCCGGGCCATTAGAATACACGATAGCGGTTTCGCGGGGATCCGTTTACTGCCCGGTAAAAAGTAGGGTATGGCGTTAGCCCCGCGGTTTCTGCAATGATGTAGAAACCGCCTTCGACTTGGGGGTGTGTAAGGGGGAGCCCATGAACGAACTGTTTCAGGCCGTGTTACAGACCATGCAGACACCGCTCTTTGCCGGTGGCGTTGCGCTGCTGTTCCTGTACCGACTGATCGAGCAGTACTGGCCAGCGCGATTTGTCATTGCGGTGATCATCCTGCTCTTCTCCGTGAGTACCATCGGCATGTCGGATGTCATCCAGTTCAGCGCCCGGCAGCAGGGTGACATGGTGCGTGTCGAAACCCTGATCCGGGGCACGGAGTTCCTCCCTGCGTTGGTATGGGTCGTGATCGGGGTGATGCTGACCATCCATGCCATCACCTACGATCGCAGCCAGTAGGGTTTCGTCGACCGGTTTCAGGCTGCAGGGTGCGGATCTGCTGCTCCAGGTGTAGGTGCATGATCATTCGGCATTTTTCGATATAAATTAATAAAATTGCCGAAATATTCAAAATAGAAGAATTTACTGCGAAAAATATGCCGATACTCCCGGTAAATTCGTTACAACTTGCTCTGTGGCTGGTGAATAATGCCAGTGATCGTTTGCCTGCAACCCGTGCCGTTACGGCGTGAGCAAAGTGGGCTATAACGCAAACAGTGGCGTACGGGATCGACCAGGCTTGTCCTGACCGGAACCCGGGCCAGGCTGACAACTAGGGTTCCGGCTGATCGTGTTCGGCCCTCAATACCGGGTGAGACTTTGACAATGTATATTCAGACTCCCTATCTGTTGTTCCTGGGTGATGCCCCGGACGCGCTGGCGGCCAAGGTGGCCCAGGGTATCTGCGACTGGCGGCCGGAGAACGCGATCGGCCAGTACCGGATGGCGGGCTGCAACGCCGACCTGGGACTGCAGGATATGTCCCTGGAGGCGGCGGCCGCTGCCGGCGCCCGGACCCTGGTGATCGGCGTCGCCAACCGGGGCGGGGTGATCTCCGAGGCCTGGGTCGACGTGATGCTGGAGGCCCTGGACCAGGGCATGGATATCGCCGCCGGCCTGCACAACCGGCTGGCGGACATCCCGGCCCTGGCGGAGAAGGCGGCCCGGCTCGGGCGCACCCTGTTCGATGTACGTCACCCCATGACGACGTTCCCGGTGGCGGCGGGTATCCGGCGCAGCGGCAAGCGGCTGCTGCCGGTGGGCACCGACTGCTCCTGCGGCAAAATGTACACCGCCCTGGCGATCGAGAAGGCGATGCGCGAACGGGGCATGAATGCCGACTTCCGCGCCACCGGCCAGACCGGCATCCTGATCACCGGCGCCGGCGTACCGGTGGACGCGGTGGTGGCGGACTTCATCTCCGGTTCGGTGGAGACACTGGCGCCGGAGAACGATCCCGACCACTGGGATATCATCGAGGGGCAGGGCTCCCTGTTCCACGCCTCCTTTGCCGGTGTCACCACCGGCCTCATCCACGGTGCCCAGCCGGACGCCCTGGTGCTCTGTCACGAGCCGACCCGCAGCCACATGCGGGGGCTTCCCGACTTCCCCCTGCCGGAGCTGGGTGAGTGCATGGAGGCCAATCTGAGAACCGCCCGTCTGACCAACCCGGATGCCCGCTTCGTGGGCATCGCGGTCAACACCTCGAAGCTCTCCGAGGCTGATGCCGAGGCCTACCTGAAGGAGACCGAGGCCCGTTACGGCCTGCCGACGGTGGACCCGATG
>JAPHTA010000108.1 GCA_026196475.1 Sedimenticola sp. | reverse complement strand
CGCCGCATCGGTCTGGATAAAGTTCTCGAAGGTGTTGATGCCAAGCTGGTTGCGCCCGGTGGCACTGACAATGCCCATGGTGACGGTCTGTCCGACCCCGAACGGGTTGCCGATCGCCAGTACCACGTCACCCACCTGGATGTTCTGGGAGTCGCCCACGTTGATGGTCGGCAGATCGTCGGCTTCGGCACGCAGCAGTGCCAGGTCGGTATCAGGGTCGACCCCCGCCACCGTGGCGTCCAGGGTGCGGCCGTTGGAGAGCACAATGCGGATCTGGTCTGCCTCGGCCACCACGTGGTTGTTGGTCAGGATGTAGCCGTCGGCGCGGATGATGACGCCGGATCCGAGGCTGGTCTGCAACTGCTTGCGCGGCCGGCTCTGGAATCGGTCGCCGAAGAAACGCTGGAACAGCGGATCGTCGAACAGCGAGTTGCCGCGCTGCAGGGTGACCTTGGCGGTGAAGATGTTGACCACGGCCGGTGCCGCCTTCTGCACCGCCTCGGCGTAGGAGACCGGTCCCTCGCCACGCACGATCGTGGGTGGTGGCGGGGCGGGTGGAGAGGAGTCTGGTGTCGGGCCGGTGAACAGGGATACCGCAATGTAGGCGGCGGCGATACCGGCCACGGTGGAGATGGCGATGTAGGTGAAGGCTCTTTTCATTGGCTCTCGGGTTACACTATGCGGATAGTGGATTGAATGAAACTATTACCTGACTACCCATCTGACTCAGCCACGGTCAGAAAAATATTGGCCGCGAATGAACGTAAATGAACGCGAATTCTGTAATTTACCAAGTGCTTTGTCTCCTTTCCGGGAGGGTGTCGTTCATTTTCTGGTAGAGGCCTGTTCAGTGACGCCTCGGCCATCAAACTGATTTTATTATTATTTGCGTCTATTCGCGTTCATTCGCGGCCCTACTATCGGTATTTGAACCTGGCTGAGCATTGTGGGTAATGGAACTATTATGTCCCATGACTCAGGGTCAGGGCGAGGTTTTGGCAAATGATCGATCTTTTTACGCTGGAGCACTACTGCAATACGCTTCTCGATAGCAGCAGCTTTGATGACTACTGTCCCAACGGGCTGCAACTGGATGCCGGCAAGCGGGAGATACGGCGCCTGGCCAGTGCGGTGACAGCCAGCCTGGCTGTGATCGAGCAGGCTGCCGGGCAGGGATGCGACCTGTTACTGGTGCATCACGGCTACTTCTGGCGTGGTGAACCGGCTCCCCTGACCGGAATCAAGGGTCGCCGTATCAGGGCCCTTATCCAGGGCGGGGTCAGCCTGCTGGCCTATCACCTGCCGCTGGACGCCCATCCGGAGCTGGGCAACAACCGCTGCCTGGGCGACCTGCTCGGCGTACAGGAGGGCGAGCCGCTGGCGGGCAGCCTGGTGTGGGGGGGTGAAGTGCCGGCGGAACCGCTTCAGCCATTTGCCCGCCGAGTGGAGGGAGCCCTGGACCGGGCCCCACTGGTGATTGCCGGTGGTGAGCACCCGGTGCGGAGGGTCGGCTGGTGCACCGGTGCCGCCCAGGGTGCCATCCAGGAGGCGGCCGCAGCGGGGTTGGACACCTTCGTCAGTGGCGAGGTGTCGGAGGCCACTACCCACCTGGCGCGGGAGCTGGGCATCCACTACCTGGCCGCCGGGCACCACGCAACCGAACGCTTTGGAGTGCAGGCCCTTGCACGCCACCTGGCGGAAAAATTCGACCTGGAGCACCGTTTCCTGGACGACCCGAACCCGGTTTAAGGGGCTTGGGGCGTTTCTGGATCGGGTTTAAATAACCCCTGCCAGGGCCGGGCAATCTTGACCTCCGGCCGCGCATGGTGGAGAATGCGCCGTCTATTTTGGGGTAAATATCAGCATATACTGATTTTCCTGTGCCAGTTCTGTTAAGATTCGGCCGGGATCTTCAGCGTCCGGCCTACTCCGGGAGTCTTAACTAATGAGTGTGGATAAGAAAAAGCGGCGGTTTCTGACCGCAGCAACCAGTGTTGTCGGCGCCGTCGGCGCTGGCTTTGTAGCAGTACCCTTCCTCAAGTCGTGGAATCCAAGTGAAAAGGCGAAAGCCGCCGGTGCGCCGGTCGAGGCGGATATCGGCAAGCTTGAGCCGGGTCAGATGATGCGTGTCAAGTGGCGCGGCAAGCCGGTCTGGATCGTGCATCGCACCGAAAAGAATCTGCAGGACATGGAAGGCCTGGTGGATACGCTGGCCGACCCCGAATCGGAACAGCCGCAGCAGCCGGAGTACTGCAAGAATCCGCATCGGTCGCGTAAGCCGCAATACCTGGTGGCGGTCGGTATCTGCACCCACCTGGGTTGCTCGCCGACCTACCGTCCCGAGGTTGCGCCGCAGGACCTGGGCGCCGACTGGGTGGGCGGCTTCTTCTGCCCCTGTCACGGCTCCCGGTTCGACCTGGCCGGCCGTGTCTACAGCGGGGTGCCGGCCCCCACCAATCTGGTGATACCCCCTTACTACTTCCTGACCGATACCACGATCCTGGTGGGTGAAGACGGAGGAGCTGCCTGATGAGTTTCATGAGCTGGATAGACGAGCGCTTCCCGGCCACCAAGGTGTGGAACGAGCACCTGGCGGAGTACTACGCGCCGAAAAACTTCAACTTCTGGTATTTCTTTGGCTCCCTGGCCATGCTGGTCCTGGTCAACCAGATCCTGACCGGGGTGTGGCTGGCCATGAGCTACAAGCCGGACGCCACCCTGGCCTTTGGCTCGGTCGAGTACATCATGCGTGACGTGGAGTGGGGCTGGCTGATCCGCTACCTGCACTCCACCGGCGCCTCGGCCTTCTTCGTCGTGATCTACCTGCACATGTTCCGCGGCCTGATCTACGGCTCCTACCGGGCGCCGCGGGAGCTGCTGTGGATCATCGGCATGGTGCTCTACATCCTGATGATGGCCACCGCCTTCATGGGTTACCTGCTGCCCTGGGGCCAGATGTCCTACTGGGGTGCCCAGGTGATCATCAACCTGTTCTCGGCAGTGCCGGTGATCGGCCCCGATCTGGGTGTCTGGATCCGCGGTGACTACGTCATCTCCGACGCCACACTGAACCGTTTCTTCGCCCTGCACTTCCTGCTGCCGTTCCTGCTGGCGGCGGTGGTCTTCGTGCATATCGTGGCGTTGCACAAGGTGGGTTCCAACAACCCGGACGGCATCGAGATCAAGAAGAACAAGGACGAGAACGGCATCCCGAAGGACGGTATCCCGTTCCACCCCTACTACTCGGTGAAGGATATCGCCGGCGTGGCCGGGTTCCTGTTCCTGTTCTCGGCGGTGGTCTTCTTCGCCCCGGAGATGGGTGGGTACTTCCTGGAGCCGCCGAACTTTGATCCGGCAGATCCGCTGAAGACCCCGGCGCACATCGCACCGGTCTGGTACTTCACTCCCTACTACGCGATCCTGCGCGCGGTGCCCTCGATTGCCGGCTCCGCCTTCCCCGGCGTGGTGGCCATGGGTGCGGCGATCGTGGTGATGTTCTTCCTGCCCTGGCTGGATCGCAGCCCGGTCAAGTCGATCCGCTACAAGGGGTTGATCGTGAAGGGCGCGATTGCCATCTTCGTGGTGGTATTCATCCTGCTAGGGTGGCTGGGTACCCAGCCGGCAACACCGGGGCTGACCCTGCTGGCGCAGATCTGCACGGTGATCTACTTCGCCTTCTTCCTGTTGATGCCGATCTACAGCAAGATGGACAAGACAAAGCCTGTTCCTGAGAGGGTGACCAAATGAAAAAGCTGATTGTTGCACTGTTATTGGCTGTGGCACCTGTCCTGGGTCTGGCAGCCGGAGGGGGCGTCCACCTGGATGACGCGGATATCGATGTCTCCGACCAGGCATCGCTGCAGCGGGGCGCCAAGTATTTCGT
>JAPHTA010000095.1 GCA_026196475.1 Sedimenticola sp. | reverse complement strand
TTTCAGTTGTAGGAGGCCCGCCCTCGGGCCGATGGAAAGATACACGGTATATGCGTTCCCGCGCAGAGCGTGGGAACGAGGATACAAACGACGTGCCCACCCTACACTCTGACGTGTAGGTTGGGGTGAGCTTGCGAACCCCAACACCCGATGTCGCATACCATGATCATTCGTTGGGGTTCGCTTTGCTCACCCCAACCTACGAACTAGCCGGTCAGGGCAGCAAAGACGTCGGGCAGGCGCTCCGGCAGGCGCTCCACGTGATCCACCACCGAGTAGTTGTTCTCGCCAAAGATGCGCGAGACGTAACGGTCCGCGTCCGGGTCCAGTGTCAGGCAGTAGGTGTAGATGCCCTGGGTGGCCAGCTCCTCCACCGCCTTGCGGGTATCGTGACGCAGGTACTGGGGATCCCGCTCGTCAATATCCGCCGGCTCGCCGTCGGTGACCAGAAGCACCAGGCGCTTGCTGGCCGGCTGTTGCGCCAGGTGTGACCCGGCATGGCGCAGGGCGGCACCCATCCGGGTCGAGAGTCCGCCGCGCATGCCGGAGAGACGCGCCTTGGCCTCGTCGTCATAGCCTTGGTCGAAATCCTTGAAGCGATAGTACTGCACGTCGTGACGACCGTCCGAGGCAAAGCCGTGCACCGCAAAGGCATCACCGATGGAGTCGATCGCCCAGGCCAGCAGGCCGGCTGACTCCCGGGTCAGGTCGAGAATGGAGTCCGCCTCCTCGTAGCCGGGATCCCCCTCCTCCAGACCGATCTTCTCGTTGGTCGATTCCGAGAGATCGAGCAGCAGCACGATCGCCAGGTCACGGATATGCCGGGTGATGCGGATATTGATCCGCGGGTCCGGCATGATGCCGCGGCGGATATCGATCATGGCGCGCACCGCCGCGTTGAGGTCCAGCTCCTCGCCCTCCTCGTAGCCGCGCCGGCGCACGATACCCTGGGGCTGCAGGGCGTCGATCAGGTGACGGATGCGACTCGCCACCGGCCGGTGCTTGACCAGGATCTCGTCCATGCGTTCCGGATCGCCCTTGGGCTGGCGCCGCTCGATCACGGAAGTCCACTCCGGGCGCGCCAGCTGGACGTGGTAGTCCCACTCGTCGTAGTGATAAGGTTCCGAGACCGGTTCCTTGCCCCACATCTCGTTGTAGCTGACCCCTTGGTCCTCGTAGGGAAACAGCTCGCTCTGGCAGACCCAGATCTCCTGTGCATCGTCCCCCGCCAGTTCGCAATCCACCTCGTTGGCCATCTCGACGGCGGATACGTACTTGCGCACCTGCTGCTGGCTGGCCGGCACGTAGTCGATGCCGTGCTCCACAAACATATTCTCGCTGAAATCCCAGAAAAAACGATTGTCGTCCCGGTAGGGCACCGGCCAGTCGGAGAGGATACGCACGCTGGGGATGCGCGAGATCTGCGTCAGCCTGTTGTAGAAATCGACCCCGGCCATCCAGGCGAGGCGGGGGGCGTGGGGGTCCTGTTCCAGCTGGGCCCGGAAATCGGTCGCCACCTGATCGATCACCGGCTGCGGGTCACGGTACTCCGGGTCCATGATCGCACGGGTGGTACGCATCATCAGCTGCATCACCTCGTGCACCTCGCCCACGCCCTCGCCACCCTCCAGCGCGGTGCTGAAGAACGAGAGCCAGAGCTTGCGCAGGCCGGGAAACTCGGAGTAGGCCAGGTACTCGACGCGGGCATCCTCGAACAGCTCGATGCAGCGCATCTGGGCCTGGGATAGCTCCTCGGCGGAGATCGGCTCCCGGGTGTAGACCATGTGCGCGGCGCAGTGGGCGGCGGCGGCACGGTAGATCTCCATGCCGTCGATACCGCAGAACGGATCGTACGCGTCCGGCACGTGGATCTGAAAATCCTCGATAAAGGGTTTCAGGCCGCGCCGGCTCTCGTAGTCGCCGGCGGTGGGGCGCATGAAGAAGGCACGCGCCCAGAGCGCCCGCAGGTAGAAATTGAGTTTGCGCTGGTTATTGACGAACAGGGTGCCACGGCGCTCCTTCTGCATCACCGAGCGGGATGACTCGGTCTTCAGGCCGAAGTAGGCCATCTGCCCGTCCAGGTCCCGCTGGTGCGCCTGGGCACCCCACATCGCCCACCGCCGCAGGCCGCCCAGGGTCAGTCTGGAGAGCAGCTCGTCCAGTACCTCCATCATCGGACGCAGGCCGCGTGGCGCCTTGCCGGCCAGCTGGTGTACCAGCTTCAGATACCCGCGCAGCACCTCGGCATCGCCCAGCCGCTGTGCCGCCAGCGGCATCTGGTTGAGCATCAGGGCGATCACGCTGCCGGAGGTGTGAGAGGCGAGCTTCATCATCGCTTCGACAATGTCGGGGATCACATCCTCACCCACTTCCCTGGCAACGCCGGGCATCTCCTGAACGTAGGAGAGCACCAGGTCCTGGCCACGCCCCATGGTGCACATGGCGCGCATGCCCTCCAGGTAGTTCTGCAGACCACGGGGTGACATCACCCGTGCCGCCTCGTGGTAGGCAGACTCCAGCACCTCCAGGTGCCCATGGTCATCCTGGTCCAGGCAGGCGACGTATTCCGAGAAATCAATGCTCATGCGTCTTCCCTCACGAGGCGTGGCCGGGGAACGATCCCCGCCACGGCTTGCGCCCCATCAAATCAGAATTCTCCGCTGCCCTGTCATGAACCACTTCGGTTGTTTTATCCTGTTAACGTTCAAATCAACGGTCAGACAGTGAGACACAAACAGCCAATTCGTGCGTCCCTTCTCCCTAAGGGAGAAGGACAGGATGAGGGGATTTGAATAATGAAAGCGTTCTTCTACCTTCCCCCTCACCCCAGCCCTCTCCCTGAGGGAGAGGGAGCAAAACGGACGGCAGCGATCAGAAATAGGTATTCACCGCCGCATCCAGGGTATCCCGCATATCCGGGTCGTCGGTCAGCGGGGTCACCAGCGCCATCTCGCAGGCGGAGCGGGGATCGATACCACCGGCCACCAGCTGCGCGGCGTAGACCAGCAGGCGGGTGGACATGCCCTCGTCCAGGCCGTGACCCTTCAGGTTGCGCGAGCGGTGGGCGATCTGTACCAGCTTCTCCGCCGCCTCCCGGTCTACGCCCCCCTCGTGGGCGACGATATCGATCTCGGTTTCGGTCTCCGGGTAGCTGAAGTTGAGCCCGCCGAAGCGCTGCTTGGTGGACTGTTTCAGATCCTTCATCAGGGACTGGTAACCGGGGTTGTAGGAGATCACGATCTGGAAGTCGGGGTGGGCCTGCACCAGCTCGCCCTTTTTCTCCAGCGGCAGCACCCGCCGGTGATCGGTCAGCGGGTGGATCACCACCGTGGTGTCCTGCCGCGCCTCCACCACCTCGTCCAGGTAGCAGATGGCGCCCAGGCGCGCGGCAACCGTCAGCGGGCCGTCCTGCCAGCGGGTACCATCGATATCCAGGAGAAACCGGCCCACCAGGTCGGAGGCGGTCATATCCTCGTTGCAGGCCACCGTGATCAGCGGCTTGCCCAGCTTCCAGGCCATGTACTCGACGAAACGGGACTTGCCGCAACCGGTCGGGCC
>JAPHTA010000162.1 GCA_026196475.1 Sedimenticola sp. | reverse complement strand
TGGTCTCCTCCTCAGCTCATTTAGATAAAAGGGATGCTTTTATCTTGGCGCATTGCGACGCCGATTGGAGTGGGGAGGAGACCATCTCATCACCCTACATATCACATATGCATTCCCACGCAGGAGCGTGGGAACGAGGAAACATCCGTCGGCAATCAACAGAGGGAACAGGTCGACCCTCTCCCCTCCCGGGCCACGCTTTCCGCGACATCATCCCGCAGCCTCGGCGCGCTGTCGCGCACCAGCAGCCGGGGCTCGGTAAACGGCGCCAGGCGCTCCAGGAAATCCAGCAGGGTGAAGGTAGGACTGGCGATAAAGAACTGGGTGTTTGGATAATCCAGCCACAGCTGGTCTGCGTAGGCGTACAGCTCGTAGGGGGTATCTCCGGTCCCGTCCCGGTCGCGATCGAAGCCGGCGTAGTCGCTCCAGCCGTTGCCCCGCCAGCGGTTTTTCATCGCCCCGCCACCGTTGCGCACCGCCACCGGGAGGTAATTGCCGAACAGCCGGTTACCGGAGAGGTGGTTACCACCACGGTCGCTGAGAAACTGGATACCCACCATGTTGTAAGCCAGCAGGTTTCGGCTCACCCGGTTTGGCAACTCATGGTCCTCCGGCGACAGGTCCAGTGCAATACCGACCGTGACATTGAACACCCGGTTGCCCTCGATGGTGGCACTGGAACTCTCCTTGAGCCCTATACCGACACCGGTCACATCGTGGATCTCAGCCACCAGGTTGTCCCGTATCTCCAGTCCGTTGGCCTTGAGCGCGAAGACCCCGGCCTCGTTGTCGACGAACTGGTTGCCGATGATGCGCGTCCCTTCCGAGTTCACCACGTGCAGCGAGTAGCGCCCGCGCTCGACCCGGTTTCCGGAGAGCAGGTTCTCCCTCGAATCCATCACGATCACATCCCGGGCATCCTCCACCCGGTTATCCAGCACCTGGTTGCTGCGACTGTACCAGAGGCGAATACCGTCCCCCCGCTGTGGCAGCGCCAGGGGCTTGGAACGGATGCGGTTGCGGCGCACGACAGCGTTTTCCGACTGGTGCAGGACAATACCGAACAGTACATCCTCGAGGATGTTATCCTTTATCACATTGAAGCGCCCGCTAACACGGATCCCAGCGTCCAGCTGGTTGTGCCTGTCACCGGAACCGGTGATGCGCAGGTTGGTCAGCCGCACGCCGTCACTCTCGATGGTGACCACCGTGCCGACCCCGGCACCGTCGATAGTCGCCTGACCCGCCCCGTCCAGGGTGAGCGGTTTGTCGATCACCACCGGGCCCAGGTAGCGACCGGGCGGCAGGCGCAGGGTGGCCCGGGGCTGGGCCTTGTCGATCAGCGGCTGCAACGGCTGCGGTGGCTGGTCTGCCAGGGAGGCAAACGAAAGCAGCAGACAGCAAATCAGCAGGGACTGGGCAAAGTGACGTGACAAGGGTAACCTCACAGGCCGAATGACGATTGTCAGATGCGATACCACGGGCGAACCACAGAGCCCGACGCGAAAAGGCGCAGCATAGCAGGCAATCTTGAAACATAACTTGATACGGATTAAGCAGCATGAGCAGAACAGTACTGATCACGGGCAACAGCAGCGGACTGGGTCGCGGCCTCACCGGGATCTATCTGGAGAGGGGTTGGGAGGTGTACGGCGTGAGCCGGCGCGGCTGTAGCGGGCTGCCCGGAAAACTGAAAGATATCCACTGTGACCTGACCGACTTCGAAGCCGTTCCGGTGGCGATGGAGACCCTGCTGATGGGGATTGGCCACCTGGATGCGGTCTACCTGAATGCCGGCATCCTGGGCAGGATGCAGGACATGCACGAGAGCAGCCTGGAGGAGATCCGCCAGGTAATGGATGCCAATGTCTGGTCCAACAAGGTGCTCCTGGACTGGCTGCTGGGATCCGGCATCCGCATTGACCAGATCGTGCTCATCTCCTCCGGTGCCGCGGTCAACGGCAACCGGGGCTGGGGCGCCTACTCCATCTCCAAGGCGGCCCTTAACATGCTCACCCAGCTCTACGCCCACGAGTTCCCCCACACCCACCTCTGCGCCCTGGCGCCGGGACTGATCGATACCGCGATGCAGGACGTGCTTTGCGACCCGCAGCAGGTGGACGAGAGCCGCTTTCCGTCGGTTGCACGGCTGCGCGCCGCACGCCACACGCCGGATATGCCGCAACCCGGGGAGGCGGCAGAGCTGATCGCCAACGCCCTGGCGGAACTGAAACAGCTGCCCAGCGGCAGCTTCGTCGACATCCGTACGATGGGCAAAAGCTGACGGCAACTGATGCCTGAAATCATCCTCAGCACCCTAAACGCGAAGCACATCCACGCCTCGCTGGGGCTGCGCTATCTCTACGCCAACCTCGGCCCGCTGCAACCCCTTGCAGCGATCCGCGAGTTCACCTTGGAACCCTGGCCGATCGACATCGCCGAGCAGTTGCTGGCGGAGCAGCCAAAGATCATCGGCCTCGGGGTCTACATCTGGAATGCACAACGGACCCGGGAGCTGGTGGCCCTGCTCAAGCAGGTCAGCCCCGGGACCCTGGTCGTGCTCGGCGGACCGGAGGTTAGCCACGAATGGGAGTCACAGCCCCTGGTACAAGAGGCAGACTACCTGGTCACCGGCCAGGGGGACCTGGCCTTCGCCCGGCTGTGCGAACAGCTGCTACAGGGTAAAAGGCCACCGGAAAAAGTGATCCATGCGTCGCCACCCCCCCTGGAGAGTCTGCAGCTCCCTTACGACCATTACAGCGAGGAGGATATCGCTCACCGCCTGGTCTACGTGGAGGCCTCCCGCGGCTGCCCCTTCAAGTGCGAATTCTGCCTCTCGGCTCTGGATCGCAGTGCCCGTCCGTTTCCCCGGGACAGCTTCATGCAGGCACTGGACAGGCTCCACCGGCGGGGCGTACGCCACTACAAGTTCGTCGACCGCACTTTCAACCTGAAGCCGGATCTCAGCGTCGAGATCCTGGCGTTCTTTCTGCAGCGCCTGGACCAGGAACTGTTTCTTCACTTCGAGGTGATACCGGACCACCTGCCGCTGCCATTGCGGGAGATGCTGAAACAGTTTCCGGCGGGAACACTGCAGCTGGAGATCGGCATCCAGAGCTTCGACCCGCAGGTACAGCACACCATCAGCCGACGCCAGGACAATGAAAAAAGCCGCACCAACCTGCAGTGGCTGCGACAGGAGACCCGGGCCCACCTGCACGCGGACCTGATCATTGGACTCCCGGGTGAGGACCTCGAGGGGTTCGGCAATAGCTTCGACCAGCTGCTGGCGCTGGCCCCTCACGAGATCCAGCTGGGCATACTCAAGCGCCTTCGGGGCACTCCCATCATCCGCCACAGCGAAAGCCACCGCATGCGCTACAACCCGCAGCCGCCCTACAACGTACTCAGCACCGACTGCATCGACTTCGCCACCCTGCAGCGTCTGACCCGCTTTGCCCGCTACTGGGAGATGATCGCCAACTCCGGCCGCTTCCCGCACACTCTCCCGCTGCTGCTCGGGGAGGCACCCTTCGAACGCTTCCTGCGCTTCAGCGACTGGCTCTTCCGGCGCACCGGCCAGGTCCACCGCATCGCCCTGAAGCGGCTCTTCGACCTCGTATACGAGGGGCTGTGCGATACGCTGGCGATTTCCGGGGAGGCGAGTCGAGAGGCCCTGGCCGCCGACTATTCCCGTTGTGGAATGAAGGGCCTTCCCGCATGCCTGCGCGGCCAGGACACCCACCGGGAGAATCCTGCCCGGCCTGCTGACAGTCGCAGCGCCCGGCAACGCCGCCACGGCTGACTCCCGCACGGGACCCTGTCCACTGTACCGCCCAACCCGGGGTGTGCTAGTTTTGACCACAGTGCATCAGCCGCCACGGTCCGTGCGATTATCAACCGGCCCACCGTGAACCAGACGGTGGTCGCAAATCAGTCTGCAGGCTGGAGCCACAGGCAGTAAAAAAGGAATTTCCAACTATGAAAACAATCCGTCTCCTCACCGCTTCCACCCTGTTGGTCGGCTCTAGCTTGCTGCATGCGGCCGACACCGAGGACTACATGGACGAGGCCAGGGCCTACCTCGAAAAAGGCGAGGCCAGGGCCGCCATCATTCAACTCAAGAACGCGCTGCAGGAGAACCCCGCAAGCATCGAGGCGAGACTGATGCTGGGCCGTATCTATCTGCAGGCGGGCGATGGCGCCTCGGCGGAAAAGGAGTTCGAACGGGCACGCAAGCTGAACGCCGCGGCCAGCTTCTGGCAACAGGACCTGGGTCGTGCCTGGCTGATGCAGGGCAAGTACAACGAGATCCTGGACAACCTGAAGGAGGATCCCTCCGCCGCGCCCCCGGAGCGGATTTCTACGCTGCTCCTGAGAGGCGACGCCCACCTCGGCCTGCGCCAGTTTGAACAGGCCCGCGGGGCCTACCGCAGCGCCATGAACCTGAACCGAGAGTCCCAGGAGGCGATGCTCGGCCTGGTCATGACCGACCTGGCGGAGAACAAGCGCAGCGAGGCGCTGAACAGCCTGGACAACCTGCTTGAACGCCACCCGGACAACGTAACCGCGCGGGTTGTTCGTGGCGAGGTCAACCTGCAGAGTGGCGAGGTGGAACTGGCAAGGCTCGATTTCGACAAGGCCCTGGAACAGCAACCGGAACATATCCGGGCACTGCTCGGTCGCGCCAGCATCCGTCTCTCGGGCGGTGAGTTCGAGCTGGCGAAGACGGATACAGAGACCCTGGAGAAACTGGTTCCGGGGCACCCGAAACTACTCCAGCTGAGTGGTGCCGTAGCCTTGCTGGAGAAGGATATGGACCGAGCCGATATTCTGCTGCAGCAGGCCTACAGCGCCAACCCGAACAATCTGCAAGTCCTGACCATGCTGGGCACGGTGAACTACTACAAGGGCAACTACGAGGCCGCCCACGAACACCTCACCCAGGTGCTCAAGGCACAGCCGGGCTTTCTCCCGGCGATCAAGCTCCTGGCCTCGGTTCAGCACAAGCTGAAGCAGCCCGGCGAGGTGGTCAAGCTGCTGGAGCCGGCGCTGCAGCGTTTCCCGGAAGATGCCCAGCTGATGGCGATGCTGGGAACCGCCTACATGCAGGTAAAGCGTTTTGAAGAAGGATCGGCACTCATGAGCCGGGCCATTGAAATCAATCCCAACCTGGCCGAATACCGCACCCAGCTGGCACTCGGCCTGCTGGCACAGGGCAAGACCGGTGACGCCATCCAGCAACTGGAGAATACAGTCGACATGGGTCAGGACCTGGTCCAGGCGGATGTCCTGCTGGTGCTCTCCCACCTCAACAAGAAGGATTTCGACAAGGCATTACAGGTCAGCCAGGCGCTGGTGAAGAAATCCCCGGACAGTCCGGTGGGTTACAACCTGGTCGGACTCACCCATCTGCTTGCAGGCAATCCGGAGCAGGCAAAGACACAGTTCCGGGAAGCGTTGCGCATCGATCCTTCCTTTATCACCGCCGAGGCCAACCTGGCCCGAATGGCAATCCAGGCGGGAGATCTGAAACAGGCGCGAAGCCACTACCAGCGCGCATTGGAGAAGGCTCCCCGCAATACCACGGTACTGCTGGGACTGGCCGACCTGGCCCGGCGCGATGGCGACAAGGAGAAGATGCACCAGTTACTGGAGCGGGCACACAACGGCCAGCCGCCATCTCCCCAGCCCGGTCTGATCTCTGCCCAGACCTACCTGGCGGACGGGGAACCGCTCAAGGCGTTGCGCATGACCAGCCAGCTCTCGGCCGCTTTTGCGGACAACCCGGCAGTGCTGGCGATGCACGGCAGGACCCAGATGGCGGCGGGAGATCCGATCAACGCGGTGACCACCTTCAGGCGCCTGGTGGAACAGGCGCAAAATGCCGAGTCACTGCAGCTGCTTGGCAACGCCCAGCAGGCGGCAGCGCGCCTTGACGAGGCACGGGAGAGCTACCGACGGGCACTGGAGATCAATCCGGGATTCGTGCCGGCACTGCTCGGCCAGTACAACCTGGAACTCGGCGCGGGCGACTACGACAAGGCGATCGGGTTGGCTCGATCCATTCAACAGCTGCTGCCCGACAACCCGGCCGGCTTCGAATTCGAGGGTACCGCCCTGGCCATGCAGGGGGAGGGCCGGGAGGCCCTGACGCTCTACGAAAAGGCCTACCGGATGAAGCCGTCCGCAAAGCTCAACCTGCTGTTAGCCAGGCAGTATGCCCGGACCGGCGAACCGCAAAAGGGAGAGGATCTCCTGCGCAAGTGGCTGCAGGATGAACCGGAGAGCCTGGATTCCAGGGTTCTGCTGAGCATGCTACTGCTGAACCAGGGCCGGCACGAGGAGGCGATCAGCGAGTACGAGCAGGTCGTTGCCCGGGATGGAGACAACGTGGTGGCACTTAACAACCTGGCCTGGCTCTACTCCAACAAGGGTGACCGGCGGGCCCTGGAACTGGGCAAGCGAGCCTATGATCTCGCCTCCACCCAACCCGCCATTATTGACACCTACGGCTGGATACTGGCCAAGGCAGGCGAGACCGAACAGGCGACGAATATCCTGAAACAGGCCGCGGAACTGGCACCGGACAACCAGGAGATCAACTACCACCTTGGCTATTCACTGCACAAGCAGGGTCGCACGGACGACGCCCGTAACGTATTGGAGAAGACCGTCAACCTGGACCGGGAGAGCGAGATTGCCGATTCGGCCAGGAAGCTGCTCGAAAGCCTGAACCATTAGCGCACGGAGAGAGCCAACCCCGCGCCGACAACGCTAAAAAAACAGTGGGCTGCTGGACCTTCATGGGGTTTTCATGGTCCCTTATACAGAGATCCCTATAATTCAGAGGGCGGGAAAGATGACGACAATGACACTCACAAGACTGCTTGCGGCAGCCCTGGCGACCAGTATCCTGGTCGGCTGTACCGGCGGACTGACCGGCACCACCTACTCGCGCAGCGATGCGCGAAAGGTGCAAAGCGTGCAGTATGGCACCGTGGAATCGGTGACCCCCGTGGTCATCGAGGGTCGCACCGATGGCATTGTCGGCGCCGGATCGGGAGCAGTGATTGGTGGACTCGCCGGCAGCAGTGTCGGTGGTGGCACAGGCCGAAAAATAGCGACGGTGGTCGGCGCAGTGGCCGGGGGACTGGCTGGCCAGGCGACGGAGAAGCAGGTCACGACCCGACAGGGGCAGGAACTGACCATCCGCTTGCAGAACGGAGAGCTCATCTCGATCGTACAGGAAGTTGAGAACGACCAGTATTTCAAACCGGGTGAACAGATTCGCGTGCTCAAACATGGCGGTACCACCCGCGTCGCTTACTGAGCGGGAACCGCGCCCTGTACCCCGGCTGTCGGCGACGCCCTTGCGACCGGCCGGGCGCAAAGCCGGGCCGATATCTCACCAACGTGCTAAAAAGAGGCAGGCAACACCATGAAAAAAACAGCCATCCTGCTCATCTCCATCGTGCTTCTCCTGGCAACCGGTTGCAGCTGGGTCAAACCGACCCCGGAGGGGGAGAAGGTGCGGGTTCTGGATGCCGGCGAGGTCACCCGCTGCCGGGAACTGGGCAGCACCACCGTCTCCCTGCTGAACCGCATCGCCGGTATCGAACGCGATCCGGAAAAAGTCGAGAGAGAGCTGCAGATTCTGGCCCGCAACAGCGCCGCCCGGGCCGGTGGCGACACGGTAGTGGCGACCTCACCGGTGCAAAACGGCGAACAGCGCTACGCCATCTATCGCTGTGTCGGCGTCAGTGAATAACCTCCGCAACAGGCAACGGACAAACGCCCATGCAAGAACAGGACGACGGACTCCTCCAGGCACGACTCCTCAACGGCAACGCCGCTGACCAGCACCTGGACTGGCAGGCGATCGACCAATGGACCCCGGAGGCGGGGGTGCTGTGGGTACACCTCGATTTCACACACCAGCGTGCCCGGGAGTGGCTGACCCGGGAGAGCGGCCTCGACCCGCTGGTCTCGGACGCGCTGGTGGCGGACGAAACCCGGCCACGCTGCGCCCCTCTTGCCGGTGGCCTGCTGCTCAGCCTGCGCGGTGTAAACAGCAATCCCGGCGAAGACCCGGAGGACATGGTGGCGTTGCGCCTGTTCACCGACGGCAAACGGATCATCAGTACACGCCGGCGCAAGCTGCTTCCGGTGCTGGATATCGCCCGGGAGTTGGATGCCGGGAAAGGTCCACGCACTCCGGGAGAATGGCTGGCCGCCCTTACGCGCGGCCTGGTGGAGCGCATGAGCGATATCGTGGAGTCCATGGAGGATCGACTCGATGCCACCGAGGAGAGCCTGCTGGCAGAGAGTAGACAGGAGCTTCGCATGCAGCTGCTGGAGCTGCGCCGGGAGGCGATCATGCTGCGGCGCTACCTCAACCCGCAACGCGAGGCGCTTAACCGGTTGATGGCAGAGCCCGCCGAATGGCTCTCCGCCAACGACCGCCTGCATCTGCGCGAGGCGGGAGACAAGGTGACCCGCCACGTGGAGGACCTGGATGCCATCCGCGACCGGGGCGTGGTCGCCTCCGAGGAGTTGGCCAGCCGCCTGGCGGAACAGATGAACCTGCGCATGTACGTGCTCTCCCTGATTGCAGGCCTGTTCCTGCCGCTGGGTTTTCTGACCGGGCTGCTGGGCATTAACGTGGGCGGTATCCCGGGAGCCGAAAACCCCTGGGGATTTGCTGCCGTGGTGCTGTTGCTGTCCCTGATTGCCCTGCTGCAGTACTGGCTGTTCCGGCACAAGCGCTGGATGTAGCTGCGCGTCAATCGCGCTCGATATCGTAGAACAGGTCCACCCCCTGCTGGGACCCCGACTGCACCTCCAGGCGCAGGTGCTCACTCAACCGGTAGCGCAGCATCAGCCCGCCCTGCTTGTCGAACAGGCCCACGCCGTAGCTGACGTAGAGATCGGGTGACAGGTACTTGCCGAGCAGCAGTGAGGTCTCCTCCAGGGTGGCGCCCTCCTCGATCCGGATCTCATCCGCACCAATGCCTCCGGCAATCTGGTCCAGGATCGCCTGGCTCTTGTCCAGCCCCTTGGCCAGGGCCGCCTGGCGTAACAGTGCCGCACTGCCGCCTCCGGACTCTCCAATGCCGCGACCGGTCACCAGGTAGGCCAGTGCCTCCTCTTCCGGCAGGGCGGGCTCACTGGAGACCGAAACCCGGGGCGAACGCAGGGTCCCCTGCACATCCAGTATCGCGGTCACCTGCTGATCCCGGGAGAGGCGCGTCGCCTTCACATCCAGGCCCGGGTTATCCGCCGGCCCGACAAACGCCAGCCGGCCGGTCTCGATCGACAGGTCCTGGCCGTAGGCCTTGTAGCGCCCCTCCAGCAACTGCAGCTCACCGTTGGCCTGGTAGCGACCCTCGCTGCTGCCAAGATCCAGCTCACCCCGCAGCCGGCTCTGCAGGCCAAACCCGCTGAAGGTGACCGCCTCGCCCAGGCGCAGATTGACCCGGGCATCGATCACCGGGGTCGCGGTTTTCCCGCTGGCCGCCTCTTCGACACCAACGATCACCTCGTCCCCGGAGACGGCCACCGCGCTCTCCGGCAGTTTGCGGATCTCGATCCGGGCACGTGGAATCTCCACCCTCCCGGTCACACCCAGTCTTTCACCCGCCACCGAAACGCGAAGGTCGGGCGACGCATAGACCTCGGCCTCCGGCAGGCGGATCAGTTGGACCGACTCCCCCTTGAGTTCCAGATCAAGCGGCCAGCCCCCCTCTCCACCCGGGGTGACCACGCCCTCAAGCTGCAGCCGCCCGCCTCCCGAATCGACCCCGCCTGAAAGCAACAGCTGTCCCGGTTCCTCACTGCGCAGCTCCAGCTCGCCACTGCTGAGTTCCAGGCCCAGCCCGGGCACCCGGGCGGCGCCCTGCCGGAGTTGTAACGCCCCCGCCACCTGCGGCCGTGTGATGCTGCCGGAGAGCTTAAGGGCGCCTTCAAGACGACCGTTCAATTCACTCACCCCCGGCACCACCAGCTCCAGCGGAGTGATATCGGGCAGGGCCGCATCGAGCGTCCCGTCCAGGGCACGGCTGCCCCGGGTGTCAGGGGACGCCAGCCGTACCTGGCCGGTTACCGAGCCCCCCTGTTCCAGAAGCAGGTTGAGACTGCCCGCCACCCCCGCCGGTGTTGCGTCTGCCTTTAACTCCGCCTTCGACAGGGCCAGTCGCAACGGCGGGTCCGGTTCCCGTTCCATGACCAGTGCCGCCTGGCTCAGAACCAGTTCCGCCCTACCGAGCAGGGAGCCAAGTGGCCCCTGCAGCTCCAGGAACCCGTTGACCACTCCTTCGACCCGCCCCGGATCCGGCATGTAGGGACGCAGCCGCTTCAACGGCAGGCCCTGCAGATCAACCCGCGCCTGCTGCTCTCCCCCGCCCCACGTCGCCTCGCTGCAGAGCCGGCCCTCGGGGCCGTTCAGGCAGAGTGATTCCAGTCGCCCGGCATCTGCACTGACCCGCAGCCCGCTGGCACTGGCGCTGCGCCAATCTCCAGCCAGCGGATGGTTGATCTTTAAAGTTTGCAGTCTGCCGTCCCAGGTACCCGCGTTCCACCCGCCATCCAGCGCCATGTTCAGTTTCAACTGGGACGCTTCAAGATCGAGCTGTGCCCGATGACGCTCCGGGACGCCTCGCAGGGTGGCCTGCAGACTCTGTACGGTCTCCCCCGCCAGGGTGAGGTCACTTGCCGCCAGGTCGGCCTCCGCGCGCTGCCGGTTCCAGTCGATAACGGCCTGCAACCGGCCAATCGTCTGCGCCTGGTAGGCCAGCGCGTCCGCCTGCAGGCGGGCATTCAGGGTGGGAGCCTGGCGTGTTCCTGCGATCCTGCCCGCCCCCTGCAGACGTCCCGACAGGCCTGGCCAGCTCGCGGCCAGGTCCGGCGCATCCAGCTCCAGATCCAGGCCCAGGGTTTCGGCGACACCACCAGACAGGCGCAGGCGATTGGGACCACTGCTGAGGGCGATACCCTCCAGGCTGATGCGTCCGGCATCGTAGCCGGCAGCGCCTGTCAGGGAGAGGGGCTGCCCACGCAGGGAACCGGTCAGCCCGCGGAGTCCCAGCTGCAAACTGGGTCCATCGTCGGCCATCTCCCCCTTCAGCCCGGCCTGCAGGTCCAGCTGCCCCGGCCACTCCGGCCAGGCGATGGCCGGGTCCAGGTGCTCGCCCTGCAGGGTGAGGTCCCAGGCCGCAGCGGCAGCAATATCCACCCGGCCCGTCACCCGCAGGCGACTGTCACCACTGGTCAGCATCAGTTCCGGCAGCTGCAACATCCGGTTGGAAAATTCGGCCTCGCCCCGCAGGGTGATCGGCCGCCCGCGCAGCGTGCCCGTGAGCTGCTGTAACGCGATATTCGACCAGGGTTCCCGCTCCCGGATTCCGCCCTCGACCCGGGCCTTCAATTGCAGCATGCCCGGCCACTCCGACAACGCGATGGCCGGGTCCAGTCCGGTCCCGTCAAGCTGCAGATCCCAGGTTACTTGTGGCGACCAGCCCACTGCGCCGTGCAGGGCCAACTCGCCCCGCTCCAGATTCAGCAGCAGGTCGGCCTGCCGCAAGCCTTCCGGCTGTAGCAGGCCGCTCAATTGTAACCGCCTGAGAAAGGGCGCCTCGGGGATCCGTATATCTCCTCCGACCTCGATCTGCAGCCGGTCCAGCGGCCCCTGAAGACGGTAGTGCCCCTGTTCGCTCTGCAGACGTTCCTGCTCCAGCAGTGGCCAGCGCAACCCGCTCCACTCACCCTCCAGCTGCAAGTGGGGAGGCTGTGCCTGCAATTCGATCCGTCCGCGACTGACCAGCTCCAGCGGCGCGCTGATCCGGTGCTCAACCCGGTAGCCGTCCAGGTCGCCCTCCAGATGGCCCTGCCCGGTCACCCTGCCGGTATCGGGCCATTCACCCTGCCAGCGCAGATCGAATACGCCGGGCAGGCGCCCACGGAGGTCTATCTGTCCCTCTCCCTCGGCATTCAGGCCCTGGTATTCGACTGCGACACGGGACAGGGTCAGGATCTGCTTCACCAGTCCCATGCTCGCCTCCAGGGAACTCACCTGCCAGCGCCCATCGGCGGTTTCCAGCTCGATATCCCGCAGGTCAAGACGCTGCAGACGGACATCGAACGGAACCACGGGTACAGAGAACGGCTGCTCCGATGCGCTCCCCCCCGCACCAACTGAAACCCGGACC
>JAPHTA010000228.1 GCA_026196475.1 Sedimenticola sp. | reverse complement strand
CTCGCAGATCATTGCCCGGCTCGGCCCTCCCGATATGCATACCGAGGGACAGTTACAGCCGGATAACTACCATTTACCCCCGGGCACCCGGGATATCGACTTTTTGAAGCGGGCTTTCGAGGCCATGCAAAGGCTGCTGGAGAAGGAGTGGCAGGGCCGGCAGGAGGGGTTACCGCTGAAAAGCCCTTACGAGGCCCTGATTCTCGCCTCCATTGTGGAGAAAGAGACCGGCCAGGCGGAAGAGCGCCCGGAGATCGCCGGCGTCTTCATTCGTCGCCTGAGAAAGGGCATGCTGCTGCAGACAGATCCCACCGTGATCTACGGCATGGGGGAGCAGTTCGATGGCAATATCAGGCGGCGTGATCTGAAGCAGGATACTCCCTATAATACCTACGTACACAAGGGGCTCACGCCGACCCCGATCAGCATGCCAGGGGCCCACGCGATCCACTCGGTAATGCACCCGGCGGACGGGAAGAGTCTCTACTTCGTCTCCAAGGGCAATGGTTATCACCACTTCTCCGAGACGCTGGTTGAACACAACCGCGCCGTACGCAAGTATCAACTCAAGAGATAACCGCAATCGATGTCACCATCCAGGGGTAAATTCATCACCGTCGAGGGGGGAGAGGGAGCCGGAAAAAGCTCCAACCTGGCCTTCATGCGCGACCTGCTGGAACAATCCGGCAGGCAGGTGGTGTTTACCCGGGAGCCGGGGGGTACCGCCCTGGGCGAGGATATCCGGGAGCTCCTGCTCGGGCACAAGCACACCGGCATGGCCGGCGATACCGAACTCCTGCTGATATTCGCCGCCCGCGCCGAACACCTGGCCAGGATTATCCTGCCGGCGTTGAACGACGGCAAATGGGTCCTCTGCGACCGCTTCACTGACGCCTCCTACGCCTACCAGGGGGGTGGCCGGGGGATCGACATGGGCCGTATCCAGGCGCTGGAGAGCTGGGTGCAACAGGGGCTGCGGCCGGACCTGACACTGCTGCTCGACCTGCCGGTTGAGACCGGGCTTGAGCGGGCCGGGCAGCGATCGGAGCCGGACCGTTTCGAGTCCGAGCAGCAGGCCTTTTTCGAACGGGTGCGCCAGGTCTATATCGATATCGCCGAGCGGGAGCCGGAGCGGGTCAGCATGGTGGATGCCTCCCGCCCGCTGCCGGAGGTGCAGCAGCAGATCCGGGGCGTGATGGAACGCTTCCTTGACCGGGTTCAGAACCATGAATGATCCGGAAGAGGGGATGTCGTTGCAGCCGCTGCCCTGGCACTCATCCAACTGGGAACGGTTCAGAGGCGGTATTCAGAGTAACCGAATGCCGCACGCGGTGCTGCTGACCGGGACGGCAGGCGTCGGAAAGGCCCGTTTTGCCCGTGCCCTGGCGGCCGCCCTGCTGTGTGAGGTAAACAATGAGCAAGGCATCGCCTGCGGGGCCTGCAACAACTGCAGGATGCTGCAGGCTGGCGCCCACCCCGATTTCACCCTGATCCAGCCCGAGGAGCCGGGCAAGGCGATCAGGATCGATACCATTCGTGAGTTTACCGCCAGGGGCGCCCTGACCAGCCAGACCGGAGGATACAAGGCGATCATCCTGGAGCCGGCCGATGCGCTGAACAGCGCCGCCGCCAACAGCCTGCTCAAGACCCTGGAGGAGCCGGTCGAGCGGACCGTGATGATCCTGGTCACCTCCCGCCCGGGGCGCTTGCCGGCAACCATCCGCAGCCGCTGCCAGCGCTACGACTTCCCCCCACCGGAGGCAGCGGACGCCCGGACGTGGCTGCAGCAGCAGGGGGTCGGCGATCCCTCCCAGGCGGAGCTGCTGCTCTCCCTGGCCGCAGGCGCACCGCTGCTGGCACTCCACTACGCCCGAAACGGAACCCTGGAGGAGCGGGCCACCATGATCCAGGAGACCCAGGCTATCCTCAAGGGCCAGCAGGACCCGGTTGCGGTGGCCCAGCGCTGGAGCCAGCTCGACCAGGGGCAGGTGATACAGTGGTTCAGTGGCTGGCTGATCGATATAATCCGCCTCAAGATTGCCTCCCAAGCTGCCGCCATCATTAACATTGATCAGCGTGAGCGGTTGCAAGCGCTGGCACGGGAGGTAAACTCAAAAAGGGTGTATGCTTTGCTGGACAGGCTGATCGAGGCGAATCGTACCCTCGGAGCACAACTGAATACCCAGATGCAACTGGAGAGCCTGCTGCTGGACTGGGCAGACCTGGGAGTCGAGTGAGATAGATATGTCAGTAACCAATGCGCCACCGGCCAGGCAGGGTATCCTGTCCTTGACCATCAAGGACAAGAATGCGCTGTACGCCGCCTACATGCAGTACGTCAAGAATGGCGGCCTGTTTATCCCCACCAACAAGAAGTACCAGCTGGGGGACGAGGTCTTCATGCTGCTGACCCTGATGGAGGAGACAGAGCGCATACCGGTGGCGGGCAAGATCATCTGGATCACTCCGGTCGGTGCCGAGGGCAACCGGGCCGCCGGCATCGGCGTTCAGTTCAGCGACCAGGACGGCGGCATGGCCCGAAACAAGATCGAGGGCTACCTGGCCGGCGCCCTGAAATCGGAACGTCCCACCCACACCATGTAAACATCCCGGCCGGATCGCGGATCCGGCCAGACAGAAGGTTTCTCCATGCTAGTTGATTCCCACTGCCACCTGGACCGGCTGGACCTGCAGCCGTTCGGTGATTCATTCGATGCCCTCATGAGTTCGACCCGGGAGGCCGGTATCGGGCATATCCTCTGCGTCTGTATCGATACCGAGAGCTATCCCGCCATGGTCGAGCTGGTGGCCGATCAACCGGGCGTCTCCCTATCGGTGGGGGTCCATCCCAATGACCGGGACCGCCGGGAGCCCACGGCGGAAGAGCTGGCGGAGCTGGCCCAGCATCCCCGGAATGTGGCCATTGGCGAGACCGGGCTCGACTACTTCCGCAGCGAGGGTGACCTGGAGTGGCAGCGGGATCGCTTCCGGCGCCATATCGCGGCGGCCAGGCTGGCCCGAAAGCCACTCATCATTCATACCCGTGCGGCCAGGGCCGATACCATCCGCATCATGCAGGAGGAGGGCGCCGGGGAGGCGGGTGGCGTCATGCACTGCTTTACCGAGGACTGGGAGATGGCCCGCCAGGCACTGGACCTGGGGTTCTACATCTCCTTCTCCGGCATCGTCACCTTCAACAGCGCTTCCGATCTGCGGGAAGTGGCGAAAAAGGTCCCGGCCGATCGCCTGCTGATCGAGACCGATGCCCCCTACCTGGCCCCGGTGCCACACCGGGGCAAGTCGAACCTGCCGGCCTACGTGGCCCTCGTGGCGGACAAGATCGCCGAGTTGCGCGGCTTGAGCAGGGCGGAAGTGGAGACCCTGACGGAACAGAATTTCTTTAATCTGTTCGGCGAAAAAGCCCGAGATTACTGATAGTTAAATCCTACTTTTTAAGTACTTTCGGACGTGAATCCTCGTCCAGCCCCACGTAGGTGATCGAGGCCACCGCCACCCGGCCCACGGTGTGGGGATTGCGATCCCGTTCGGCAAACACCTCGACCCGCACCCGGATCGAGGTCCGGCCGGTGCGTTCGATCTCCGCGTAACAGCTCACCAGGTCACCCACGTGGACCGGCTTTTCGAACTGAAAATCGTGCACCGCCACCGTGGCAACCCGGGCATCGGCGATCTGGCAGGCGATGATGCTGCCCGCGATATCCACCTGGGACATCAGCCAGCCACCAAAGATGTGGCCGGAAGGGTTGGTATCCGCCGGCATCGCCAGCACCCGTACAGTCAGCTGTCGTTGCCCGGGATTGCGTTCCTCGATCTTGTGTTCTTCTGTCATGTTTTTCACTGAATTAGTATGTTTAAATAACTGATAATACAAATAGATATGAACAATATCTTATCCAATTAGTGATATGGTATTGTTGCTTGCAAACTCCCTCTCCCTAAGGGAGACGACTACAGGGATGTAGTCGGTTGGCCGCGTCGGGAACATGCGGCCCAGGGTTGGGATGAGGGGATAAACAGGATAACCCCAGATTCAATCACCCATCCTGTCACTCCATAGCCCACATCCACCAGCCAAAGTGGCTCTAAGGGCGGCGCTGGTCATCGATAATCCGGTTCAGAATATCAAATCCCCGGTTCAGCTGTTCGGCTTCGGTATAGAAGTGCGGGGAGAAGCGGATACCGCCACCCCGGGGCGCGCAGATCACCCGCCGCTTCATCAGTTCCCGGTACAGGGGCTCTGACTCCAGTCCCTTGACCCGGAACGTTACGATACCGGAGCGCCGTGACTCCCCGCGGGGGCTGATCAACTCAAGCCGGTTGTCCCGCTCGATCCGTTCGATCATCAGGGCGCTGTTCTCCAGGATCCGTTTCGAAATGGTCGCCAGGCCGACCTCCCGAATCAGGGAGAGACTGCTGTTCAGCGCATGGCTTCCCAGCAGGTTGGGACTGCCGCACTCAAATCGTTTTCCCGATGTTGCGGGCTCGCTCTCTATCTGCTCGAAATAGCTCGGGTTTTCAAGCATATGCCAGCCGTACTGATGCAGCTTCATCCCCGGGCGCAGTTCCGGATCGGTGTAGAGGAGGGCGACGCCCTCCGGCCCGAGCATCCACTTGTGGCCATCCGCCACCACGAAATGGGCCCCGATCGCCTTCAGGTCGAACTCGAATGCCCCCAGGCTCTGGATCGCATCGACACAGAACAGGATGCCCCGGTCGCGGCAGAACTGGCCGATCCGGGCCAGGTCCATCCGTATCCCGGTGCCGTACTGAACAGAACTCACTGCAATCAGACGGGTTTTCTCATCACAACTGCGAAAAAGCGCCGCTTCGGGGTCCTCCGGGTCGCTCTCCAGGTCAACCAGGCGGGTCTCAACCCCGTATCGCTCCAGGGACTGCCAGACAACCCGGTTGGAGGGGAACTCCTGCCGAAAGCAGACCACGTTCTGGCCCGGCGCCCAGTCCAAACCGAAAGCGATCGCGGAGAGCGCCTCGGAAGTGCTCTTCTGAATTGAGATATCTTCTACGGAAGGTGTATTGATCAACCAGGCCATTTTTTCTCGCAACGCCTGCTCAACCTCAAGCCATTTGGGGTAGTGTGCCGCGCCGAGATCGCTGTTCTCGTTGGCAAAATCCTTAACCGCCTCGGCGGTTCTGACCGGCCAGGGGGCGACAGCAGCGTGATTCAGATAGATTAGCGAGGGATCGAGCGAGAATTCGTCTCTGTACATATACAGTTTCGGCCATCTTGATAATCAGGATATAGTGTCTGCCCTCGGAAATACCGTTAAGGTCATGGCACTGACTGAAAGCCTAAACCAAGGCGCCAGCTATAGCCAGTGGCCAATACCGGCAAGAGGAAAGCGTCTTTAATCCAGGAGCAGGAGAGCAAGATACGGAGCGTTTGCTTCGACAGATGAATATGGCCCTTTGTCGAGCAAAGCAACTGGGACGCACACATACAGTACAATCAGGCCAAGTCTTGCCCGATCACCTGCGCCATCATCGGTTTCGTACATCAATAGCGTTCTACTTGGGTGAGACCGAACACGCCACGATACTCTGCAGTGCAAGTACAATCTCCGCGTTTCCACAGATCACTTCGAGACCTGCGGCACGCAACCGCGAACCCCGTTTCGGATTCTTGATGCAGGGCGCGTCGAAACACTGTCAAATCGGTCAGCTCGGCATCAATCTTGACAGGGTCTCCGTTCCTTCAGTAATGAACGCCAGTACGCGGCTTGTTCCAGTGAGCCCAAGATCGTTTGGATGGCTGGCCGCATGATGCAGGGCAGATACCCCGGCGGCGCCGGAAGGCGTCGTAAAGAAGCCGTGCTCACTGATGCGTTTCGCAGTCGCGTCACACTGGCTGTCCGTGATGGTGACGAACCAATCGGCCTCCCGCGCCAGTTCGGCCAGGGCGATATGTGACGGTGCTTTGCAATCGAGCCGGCCCATGGTGGAGACGGGACCTGTTGTGGTTACAGCCCGGCCTGCGCGTATACTCTCGATTATGGCAGGCGCCGCTTCAGGCTCAACGACCACTATGGTCGGCAGGCCACCCCAGCGAGCCCGAAACAGGGCCGTCATTGCGGCGGCGAGGCCTCCGACACCGGCCTGGAGAAAGATATGGGTAGGCGGTTCTGTGAGCTCGGTAATTACCTCTGCACCCATGACCAGGTAGCCCTCCATCACCCGGCCAGGGATCGACACATATCCGGGCCAAGATGAATCCGAAAGCAGGGTCCAACTATTCCTCCTGGCCGCCTCGGCGGCCGCCGCCATGCTCTCTTCGTAGGTAAGTCCGGCACGTACCACTTCCGCCCCGTAACTACGCAAACGCTCAGCAAACGCCTCCGGAACCGTTTGCGACAGATAGATTACCGCATCAGCGCCGAAGGCCCTGGCTCCCGCAGCCAGCGAGAGGCCGTGATTCCCGGCGCTTGCACAAGTATAGACCGAGCCACGCAGGGCTTCGCCCATCTGCTCAGCGGTCGCCTCGGCTTGTGGCGTGTCCAGGCGTGCTGATGCGTCCTGAGCGAGGACATAGGCGGCGCCAAGCGCTTTGAAGCTGCCAAGGCCCATTCTCTGGCTTTCATCCTTGAGGAATAACGACTCGATACCGAAAAGACGGGCCAACCCCGGCGCATGACGCAAGGGTGTGGGTGATGCCGCCGGACAGCGTTTCAGCAGGTGCTGGGGCACGGACGGGTCGCCCTGCACGCTACTATCAGCCAGCTCAGCTTGGGCCGGTAGTCCCGTGCCCCTGAAGGGATTGCGGAGTATATCCAAAAGTCAGCTCCCGGATCGCAGATTGAGTGTGGCATTCAGGAATCTGATTAAGTCTGGGTCGCGAGCATTTCAGCCGGTAGGCACCGATCCGTGACTGTTTCAGGTATCCCTTAAGAGTATCAACTCCTGTCCAGCTGCACAGCTGCGGGTGCGGCGATTGCGTGAAAATGGTGTGATTACCGGTGACGTCTCCGTTGTCGATCCGGCGGCTGTGGGGCTCGCAATGACCTTTATCGACATCGTCGAATCGGAATGTGAGCGCGCCGAACAAAATGGGGATTCATCGACAATTTTCTCAGGTTTGTCATCTTCGCTAGCCGTGACGCCACCAGGTCAGAATGTCCCGAATATTGTGCCTAGCAAGATCAGAATAATGAGCGCGATGATAGGTCCCGCTACAGCGACCATGAAGATGTCCATGTAAGAATGCCGATGGGTAAGCTTGCAGATCGACAGCAAGGTGATAACAGCGCCGTTATGAGGCAGCGCGTCGAGACCGCCGGTTGCTACTGAGGTAACACGGTGGAGCAGTTCCGGGCTGATACCTGCCTCTCTTCCCAGTGTCAGATAGGTATCACCTAACGTCTGGAGTGCGATGCTCATGCCTCCTGAGGCGGATCCTGTAATGCCGGCAAGCGCGTTGACCGCGACGGCCAGCGATACCAGGGGGTTGTCAGGCGCTATAGCAAGTACCGTATCCCGGATGGCGCCAAAACCGGCCAGGGAAGCTATCACAGCCCCGAAACCCACCAGAGAAGCGGTATTGAAAATAGGCAGTACCGACGCATTTGCGCCGTCGTCCAGACTGCGTTTAAACCCTTCCCGCAGCCGCTTACTGACAACGACCAGATAGACGTTTGCCATCAGAAGTGCACAGATTATCGCCCATATTCCTTTGACCGAAGCCACTGTAGTCGCACCATATTCGGGCAAGGCGAGATATGCGGCATCCATACGCGGAAAAAAAATACTCGATAGCAGGTAATTGACAAGTACGACTATCAGGATGGGGGATACTGCGAGCCAGAATGACAGTGGCGGCGCAGTAACGCCTGGCGATTCGGTTGACCCGACTTCCATCAGATCGAATCCTTCCCCTTGCGCATGCTCCCGCAGCTCTCGCAATGGCGGGCGAGTCAGCTGAACGGCAAGCGTGTCGTATCCTTCCCCGGCATGCGCAGCCCGGTACGAGCGGTAACTGAGCCAGCCAATACCGATTCCAAACATGATCAGACCGGTGATGAAACCTAAACCCGGGGCGGCGAAAGGCGTCGTGTTGAAGTAAGGCATCGGGATCGCGTTCTGAATCGCTGGCGTTCCCGGCAATGCGGTCATGGTGAAGGTAAAGGCGCCAAGCGCAATCGTTGCAGGGATGAGCCTCTTGGGAAGATTCGCAGCGCGAAACATCGCTGTCGCGATCGGATAGACAGCGAAAGCGACAACGAACAGCGACACGCCGCCATAAGTGAGCAGCGCGCAGGCCAGCACTATCGCAAGTATGGCATTACCGGTGCCCAACAAATCCACAAATCGATTTGAGATTGCAGATGCGGCACCTGAGTCCTCCATGAAACGCCCGAAGATCGCTCCCAGCAGGAATAGCGGGAAGTACAATGCGATGAATCGTCCAGCCGCCGGCATGAATATCTGGGTGTAGCTTGCCAGGACGGGTGATTCATTTAAGATAATGGCCACCGCCGCCACCAGCGGAGCCAGAACCAGCACGCTGATGCCTCTATAGGCGAGATAAATCAGAAGACCCAGTGCAAGTGCGATACCGGCGATGCTCATGAAACCAAGCCTCCATAACCATCGTCCGACATGTTGGCCCGTTCATCCAGCAATTTAATGGTGGAACGCTGCCCGAGACTCTGTCGGTTTTCTGTAAGCCAGGTATCAGCCGCCTGATAACCGATATCGTGCAGTCGACTGATCAAACTCCACCCTGAACCGAGCTTGCTGGAGGCGCCTAGCGAGCGCATTTCTTTCTGCGCCTCTATCCGATGCAGAAACAGCGTGTCAATCCGGGCGAACAGGGGGGCCTTGTAGCTGTGGCCGGAGTCCTCCTCTTCCTTGAGTAAGCGCTTGATCAGTGCGACCGACCGTAATTCTTGATTTAAACTGCTGTTGAAACTGATTTCATTGATCCTGTCGATGATGTCATGCGATGTGCGCGGAATGCCTGGACGCTCCACCGGATTTATCTGTACCAGGATCAAGTCATGCGGTTCGCTTTCCGCAATCAGGGGCAGCAACGCCGGATTGGCTGTATAACCGCCATCCCAGTAGGCCTCGTTTTCAATCTCTACGGCATGAAAGAGGAAGGGCAGGCACGCAGACGCAAGCACGGCATCCAGGCTGATATCGGCGTTTCGGAAAATCCGATTATTTCCCGTACTCACTTTGGTTGCATTGACGAACACTTTGGGTTCTTCGATTTTATTTATCAGGTCGAAATCGACATGCTGTACCAGTAAATCGCGAAGTGGATTGATATTCCAGGGGTTAAGTTGGTAGGGAGAGATGAGCCGTGACATGACATCGAAAAACTTCAGCATTGGCGACCCGTTGGGTATCCATGGCTCAAACAATGAGTTCAGTGGTGTTTGTCGCAACATGCTGTGTGAACCGACTCGGCTTACTGCTTTCCAAAAAGCGGTCAATGCTTCCCGCGCGCCTTGCCGGCCGCCAATACCAAACCCGGAGGCGAGCACGACCGCGTTCATTGCGCCCGCACTGGTCCCACTCAGACCACCGATTCGAACCTCGGAGTCTGCAAGCAGTCGGTCCAGGACGCCCCAGGTGAATGCGCCATGTGAGCCGCCTCCCTGGAGGGCCAAATCTATACTGTGTTCGGCCATATAAGTTTAACCCCTTTGAGGTGGTGATTTAAATTCACCGATGATCACTGCTGTCCCATTAAGAAACACTTTAGCTGTTTGTAACCTGCTGATTAAACGTATAAATACAGTTCACAGCAAGGCAATGTGACATAGAAAATCAGTTAGTGCGTCCCTTCTACCGTCAAGCGGCACCGAGGTCCCTTTGGGAGAAGGATAGGATGAG
>JAPHTA010000186.1 GCA_026196475.1 Sedimenticola sp. | reverse complement strand
TCTCATGATCCAGCTGGATGATGTATTCACCCAGGTCGGACTCGATGCAGCTCTTACCCTGGGCTTCGAGGAAATGATTCATCTCCATCTCCTCGGAGACCATCGACTTGCCCTTGATCATGCGCGTGGCGTTATGCCGTTCCATGATGTCCAGCACAATCCGGTTGGCCTGCTCGATGGTCTCGGCCCAGTGCACCTGGATGCCGTTGCGGGTGCAGTTGGCCTCCAGCTGCTCCAGCAGCTCGGGTTGCCTGGCCAGGGCGTTGGCGCGGATCTTCTCGCCCCGGATGCGCAATGCCTCCATGAACTGCTTGTCCGGGAAGGCGCTGCTGCGCTTCTCCATCAGCCCGTCCATGGCGCTGCGGAAGTTGTTGCGCAACTGAGCGTTGTTCAGCGCCTCGTGGACGCGCCGGTCGAATTCAGCTTTCTGTTGCATGGGTTCGCTCCCAGAGGAAACTGGCGATGTGCTGGCCGGCGGGTCCGATGCCGGTGTGCTGCATGTGTCCGGTAATGTTCATCAGGCAGCCGCAGTCACCGCTGACCAGCTGCTCGGCGCCGGTGTCGCTGATGGCCTTTGCCTTGTCCGCCACCATCGCCGCGGAGATCTCCGGGTGCTTGACCGCGAAGGTGCCGCCGAAGCCGCAGCACTCCGCCTTGCGCGCCTGCTCCACCAGCTGCACGTTGGCCAGTTGCCCAAGCAGCGCCTCGTGCTCCTCCGCCACCCCCATCTCCCGGCGCGCCGAGCAGGAGGTGTGCAGGGCGACCCGGGTCGGTTCGCCCAGGTCCTTGAGTTCGATCTTCAGTACGTGGACCAGGAACTCGGTCAGCTCGAAGACCCGTTCCGAGAAGGCCCTGACCCGGGCCTCTTCGGGATGGCCCCGGAACACCTCCGGGTAGTGGTGGCGCATCATCCCGGCGCAGGAGCCGGAGGGAACCACCACCGGATACTCCCCGGGGAAGCAGTTCACCTGGTTGAGGGCCACCGGCACGGTCTGTTCCCGGTAGCCGGAGTTCCAGGCCGGCTGGCCGCAGCAGGTCTGGTCCTGGGGGAAGATCACCTCCACCCCCTCCCGCCGGATCAGCTGCATGCCGGCCAGTCCCGCCTCGGGATAGAGCAGATCGACCAGGCAGGTGCCGAAAAAGTAGACCTTTTCCGGCTTCTCCGGGTAGTGCTTTTTCTGGGTCATACTGACTCCTGAAGGTTTAAGATAGTCCGCTTGACAGACGCGCCCGTGCCCTGTTCAGGCGAGGGTTATTCGGCCGCGAATGAACGTCAATGAACGCGAATACCAACTGATAAATGTAGATCCCCTGTCAAGAGACCGGGTGAATTTTTCAATCAGATTACTATTGTTCCAAAAGCTCACTCGGGGTAAAGGCTAAGGATTCTCTGATTAACTACTCATTTGTCATCCCGGCGTATGCCGGGATCCAGGTATATCAATCACATAGATTCCATCCTTCGGTCCGTAAACGGTGCATCCCTGCACCACTCCTCCATCCTTCGGTCCGTAAACGGTGCATCCCTGCACCACTCCTCCATCCTTCGGTCCGTAAGCGGTGCATGGCATCCTCGGCTCCGTAATCGGTACATCCATGTACCACTCCTCCTGCACCACTCCTGCGGCTTTCGCCGGAATGACGGATGATTCAGAGCCTCCCTAAATCAACCTGCCCAGGTTATATCCCGGTACCACTACCCACGGCTGGTGCGATCAGCCGGACATGCCGCGCAACGCCCGCTGCTTGTGCACCTCTTCCCGGTCGATCTGCTGCAGCGACTCCTCCACGAACACCAGGTGCTCCTGGGCCGCCTGGCGCGCCTTCTCCGCATCCCCCTCGATCACTGTGTTCATCAGCCTTTCGTGCTGGCGACTGAGCGGTTCGAATACCCGGGGCAGGGTATACAGCTTGTCCAGATTGTGCGAGATGCTGTTCTGCAACAGGGTGAACAGGCCCCGCATCACGTGCAGCAGCACCACGTTGTGCGACGCCTCCACGATCGACAGGTGGAACGCCGCGTCGGCCCGGGCCTCCGCCATCGGGTCCGGATTGCCGTGGCCGGCGATCATCTCCTCGAAGCAGCGGCGTATCTTCGCCTTGTCCTCGCCGGTGCTGCGCAGGGCGGCGTAGTAGGCCGCCGTGCCCTCCAGGGCGTGGCGGATCTCCAGCACGTCGTAACGGGACTCCGGCATCTCCCTCAGCAGCGCGATCAGCGGGCTGACGAAGGAGGGCTCCAGCGAGTCACAGACGTAGGTGCCGCCGCCGTGTCGCGTGTTCAGCAATCCCTTGCTGTTGAGCTTCTGTATCGCCTCCCGCAGTGACGGCCGGGAGACCTCCAGGCGGCTCGCCAGCTCCCGCTCCGCCGGCAGTCGCTCCCCCGGCTTGAGACTGCCTTCCGCAATCATGGCCTCCAGTTTTTCTGCAATCCGGTCAGAAAGTCTTTGTTGTTTCATCCGCTACAGGTCCCAGATCATGACAACTGGTAAGACCAATTGTTTTTGAGTTTAGTTCGATTTTTCACAAATGAGAAGTCCCAGGGCCCGATTTTACCAAATTTCACGCCAAATTAACGCAGTAGAGGGGGTATATAAAAGGAAAAAATGGCCATAACCGGACCGGATCGAGGGGTTTGACAGGGGTTGTCCGGATAGGTTAAAAAATAATTGGCCTGACCAATTATCCACTTTTGGCGGGTACACAGGACAGCCACACCAAACCGCCTCGGGACAGTGATCCGAGCCAGCACAAGGCCGGGGGGAAGGGGGTTGGTAACCGGGCTGTCATCCTGACCACCATTGGAGTGAGAAAAACGATGAATCGAAAACTGATCTCTGCAGTCGCTGCTGCCGCCCTGGCCCTCAGCGTATCCAGCGGCGTTGCACTTGCAGCAGGCAAGAAAACACTTCTCAAGGTGCCGGTCTACTTCGGCACCCACCTGACCGGCCTGGGCAGTACCCCCAAGTGGCTGGCGGAACACCTCAACGCGGCCGGTGACGGCAGCGTCAAGATGAAGGTCTACGAGCCGGGCAAGCTGATCCCGCCCAAGGAGATCCTGGAGTCGGTCGCCAGTGGCAAGGTGAATGCCGGTTACACCACCCCCGGTTACAACACCGGTGTCCTGGGTAACAAGGGCGGCATCTTCTCAGCGGTTCCGTTTGGCCCGGATGCGCCGGAGTTTCTGGCCTGGATCTACTACGGCGAGGGTCGCAACCTGTGGCAGGCGATGTATGAGAAGAAGGGGCTGAACGTGCACTCGATCCCCTGCGGCATCATCGCGCCGGAGACCTCCGGCTGGTTCAGCAAGCCGATCGACAAGCCCGAGGATCTGCAGGGCCTGCGCATGCGCTTCTTCGGCCTGGGTGCCCTGGTGATGGAGAAGATGGGTGTCTCCACCAGCCTGTTGCCCTCCAGCGAGATCTTCCCGGCCCTGGAGAAGGGGGCGATCGACGCCACCGAGTTCTCCATGCCGGCGATCGACAAGCTGCTCGGCTTCCACAAGATTCTCAAGTTCAATTACTACCCGGGCTGGCACCAGCCGGCCACCATCTTCGAGCTGATCATCAACGGTGACACCTGGAAGGCGATGGACAGCTCCCAGCAGGGGCTGGTGGAGCTGAGCTGCAAGGCCGCCATGCTGGACGGCCTGGCCCTGGGCGAGGCGATCCAGTTCCCGGAGATGAAGGCGAACATGGAGCAGAACGGGGTCGAGAACCGCTACTGGTCGCCGGAGATCCTGGATGCCTTCCGCAACAAGTGGGACGAGGTGGTCGCCGAGGAGTCGGCCAAGGATCCCGAGTTCAAGGCGATCTGGGACAACCTGCAGACCTTCCGCGCCGACTACAGGGTGTGGAACGAGTGGGCCTTCCTGCCCCGGCCGGGCACGGTGCGCGCGCAGTAACCGTTGCACCGGGGAGGGGCTGTACGGAGCCCCTCCCTTTTTTACCCGTCATCCGGCTGCTTCGCCTTTCCCCCGCAGGGCGGCCGGATGACCCTTGATTGCATCGAGGCGTCTCATGAGTCATCCCACTGATCCTCAATTCCGCATCCCCATCGTGGATGCCCTGAACGGATTCGTACAGCGTGTCGGGCATCTGTTTGCCTGGACCAACGTGCTGCTGATCGGCGTTATCCTGCTACAGGTGGTACTGCGCTACGGTTTCAACAACGGCCAGGTCTACCTGGAAGAGCTGATCTGGCACCTCTACGCGGTGGGCTTTATGTTCGGGCTCAGCTTCGCCGTCACCAACGACTCCCACATCCGGGTCGACATCGTGCACATGAACCTGTCGCGCGCCAACCAGCACCGCTGGGAGATCTTCGGCATCCTGTTCCTGCTGCTGCCGTTTATCGTGGTGATCTTTCTGCACAGCATCGAGTGGGTCTACTACTCCTACGAGATCGGAGAGAGCTCCCAGAACCCCACCGGGCTGCCCCATCGCTGGATCGTCAAGTCGGTGATCCCGCTCAGTTTCCTGTTGCTCTTCATCGCCGCCCTCGCGCGCCTGGTGCGGGAGGTGTGCCTGCTGCTGCACCTGGCGCGGGAACCGGATGAGCCCTATCCCGGGCGGGTCTCCATGATCCGCCACCTGTTCCGCGTCCAGACCCTGGAAAGCGATAGTACAGACAAATCCCGTGAGGAGAGATAGGGATGGAGATGAATGAGATCCTTGTTATCGCGATGTTCGTCAGCTTCATCGCGTTGCTGTTTACCGGTTTCCCGGTGGCCTGGGCCCTGGCCGGTGTCGGAGTCGTCTTCGCCGGCGTCGGCTACCTGGCCGACATCTACCTGGACACCCTGACCGGGCTCGACTACTCGACCCTGGGCCTGGCGGTGGGCCGCATCTTCGGCATCATGGACAACTGGGTGCTGGTGGCCCTGCCGATGTTCATCTTCATGGGCCTGATGCTGGACAAGTCCGGCGTCGCCGAGCGCATGATGCATGCCATGCAGGGGCTGTTCGGCCGGGTGCGGGGTGGGTTGGCCATCTCGGTCACCCTGATCGGTATTATCCTGGCCGCCTCCACCGGCATCATCGGTGCCTCTGTGGTGTTGCTTGGCGTCATGTCGTTACCGGTGATGATGCGCCAGCGCTACAGCAAGACCCTGGCCCTGGGGACGGTGGCCGGTGCAGGCTGTCTCGGCATCCTGATCCCGCCCAGCATCATGCTGGTGATCATGGGTGACCAGATGGGGCTGTCGGTGGGCGACCTGTTCATGGGCGCGGTGTTTCCGGGCATCATCCTGGGCCTGTTCTACATCTGCTATATCCTCGGTTTCTCCTTTTTCCGTCCCGCTTCCGCGCCCCTGGCGGAGGATGCCCGGGCGGTCAGCCTCAAGGTGGTGTGGAGCGTGTTCCGCACCATCCTGCCGCCGGCCGGCCTGATCCTGGCGGTACTCGGCTCCATTTTTGCCGGTATCGCCACCGTCACCGAGGCGAGCGGGATTGGCGCCCTGGGGGCGGTGGTCATTGCCATCGGCTATCGCCAGTTCAGCTGGTCGGTACTGAAGGAGGTGACCATCAACACCTTCAACACCTCGGCCTACATCTTCGCCATATTCGTTGGCGCCACGGTGTTCGCCCTGGTGCTGCGGGAGCTGGGTGGGGATGAGTTGATCGAGTCGACCCTGACCGGGCTGCCGTTCGGGCCCTACGGCATCATCGCCTTCATCCTGGCGGTGGTATTCCTGCTCGGTTTTTTCCTCGACTGGATCGAGATCAGCCTGATTATCCTGCCCCTGCTGGCGCCGGTGGTCAGCGGTCTGGGACTGGATATCAACGGCCACGGGGTGGTGGATAACCCGGAGCTGGTCTGGTTTGCCCTGCTGGTGGCGGTGACCCTGCAGACCTCGTTTCTGACGCCACCGGTGGGTTTTGCACTATTCTACCTGAAGGGAGTCTGCCCGCCCGGGATCTCCCTGGTGCACATCTACAAGGGAGTGGTGCCGTTCATCCTGTTGCAGCTGCTCGGCCTGCTGGTGGTGGCCTTTTTCCCGGAGGTAGTTACCTGGCTGCCCTCGGTGGCGTATGGCAAGTAAATCGGGGAACTAGCCGCGAATGAACGCGAATGGACGCGAATAAACCTGTTTGAGTTCTCCGGCGCTTCTCCATGGCGACAAACCACGGTACCCGGGGTAGGCTGCCTCACCGGCATCCTGCATCACCGACAAGCACCGTGGTTCGGAT
Organism: Sedimenticola sp.; assembly: GCA_026196475.1. GTDB lineage: Bacteria > Pseudomonadota > Gammaproteobacteria > Chromatiales > Chromatiaceae > Sedimenticola. The sequence goes on along the minus strand of JAPHTA010000186.1, from coordinate 2,523 downwards.
GAAGTGGCTATTCCTCCAATAGGAAAACCGTACGATTTGCGTCTATTAGCGTTCATTCGCGGCTAAAGTTTTATCTAGATGTTGGTAGTGAATTTATTATTCAGGAGTGCAGGCAAGGCATGTCAGCGGACTACGCAGCGCTGAAGCGCGAGCTTGAAAGTATTATCGATCGTGAGCGGCTGATCGACGACCCCCTGCGCACCCTGGCCTACGGTACCGACGCCAGCTTCTACCGGCTGATCCCCAGGCTGGTGGTGAAGGTGATCAGCGAGGAGGAGGTGGTGGCGCTGCTGGAGGCGGCGCGCCAGCACCGGACGCCGGTCACCTTCCGTGCCGCCGGTACCAGCCTCTCCGGGCAGGCGATCAGCGACTCGGTGCTGGTGCTGCTGTCCGGTGAGCACTGGCGGAACTACCGGATCAGTGATGACGCCACGGAGATCCACCTGCAACCCGGCATCATCGGCGCCTGGGCCAACAGCTACCTGGCCCCGTACCAACGCAAGATCGGTCCCGATCCGGCCTCCATCAACGCGGCCAAAATCGGCGGTATCGCCGCCAACAACGCCAGCGGCATGTGCTGTGGCACCGCCCAGAACAGCTACCATACCCTGGCCAGCCTGCGGGTGGTGCTGGCCGACGGCAGCGTACTGGACAGCGCGGACGATGACTCGGTGGCCCGCTTCCGGGAGTCCCATGCCGATCTGCTCTCGTCACTGGCTTCGCTGGCGGAACAGACCCGGGGCAACCGGGAGCTGGCGCAACGGATTCATCACAAGTACCGTCTGAAGAACACCACCGGCTACAGCCTCAACGCCCTGATCGACTTCGAGGACCCGGTGGATATCCTGCAGCACCTGATGATCGGCTCCGAGGGGACCCTGGGCTTCATCTCCGAGATCAGCTACCGCACGGTGCCCGACCACCCCTGCAAGTCCACGGCTCTGATCCTGTTCGCCAACGTGGAGCAGGCGTGCCGCGCCGTGGCCCTGCTGAAACCGACGCCGGTCACGGCCGTGGAGCTGATGGACCGGGCCGCGTTGCGCTCGGTGCAGGAGAAGCCGGACATGCCGGAGTTTCTGCACGTCCTGGATGACGAGGTGGCGGCCCTGCTGGTGGATGTGCGGGAGGCCGACGAGCGGAAGCTGCAGGCGTCGGTGGCACGGGTGCTGGAGGTTCTGGAGCCCCTTGAGCTGGTGCGACCGGCCGAGTTCACCTTTGATCCGGCGACCTACCAGGCGCTGTGGAACATCCGCAAGGGACTGTTTCCGGCGGTCGGGGCGGTGCGGGCCACAGGCACCACGGTGATCATCGAGGATATCGCCTTCCCGGTGGAGCAGCTGGCGGCGGCGGTGCGCCGTTTGCACCAGCTGTTCGAGCAGTACCAGTACCACGAGGCGCTGATCTTCGGCCACGCCCTGGAGGGCAACCTGCATTTTGTCTTCACCCAGGACTTCGCGACCGAGGCCGAGGTGCGGCGCTACCAGGGGCTGATGGATGCGGTCTCCGAGCTGGTGGTGGGGGAGTACGACGGCTCGTTAAAGGCGGAGCACGGTACCGGCCGCAACATGGCCCCCTACGTGGAGCTGGAGTGGGGCAGCGACGCCTATGCCCTGATGTGGCAACTGAAGCGCCTGTTTGATCCGCACAACCTGCTCAATCCCGGCGTTATCCTGAACGAGGATCCGGAGGCCCACCTGCACAACCTGAAGCCCCTGCCATCGGCCGACCCATTGGTGGATAAGTGCATCGAGTGCGGTTTCTGCGAACCGGTCTGCCCCTCCCGTAACCTGACCCTAACCCCGCGCCAGCGGATCGTCTCCTGGCGCGAGATCTCCCGTCTCAGGGCCAGCGGCGAAGATGCCGCCCGGCTGGCCCGGTTCGAGGCCGACTTCGACTACCAGGGACTGGAGAGCTGCGCGGTGGACGGTCTCTGTGCCATGGAGTGCCCGGTCGGCATTGATACCGGCAAGTTGACCAAGAAGTTGCGACGGGAACAGCAGGGTCCGACCGCGGCACGGATCGGAAGCTGGATCGATCGTCACTTCGCCGGGGTCGCCGGCATGACCCGGGCCGGCCTGCGACTGGCCAGCCTCTCCCGCAACCTGCTGGGAGACAACAACCTGGAGCGGGCCAGCCGCTCCCTGCGGCGGATCTCCGGTGAGCGGCTGCCGCAGTGGAACCGGGCCATACCGGGTGCCGCCGGCCGGCTCCGTACTGATACTGCCAGCGAAGCGCTGAACGGCAGCGTGGTCTACTTTCCCAGCTGCGTCAGTCGCACTCTGGGACCGGCCCGGGATGATCCCAACCAGGCCGACCTGCACCGGGTTATGCAGTCGCTGCTGGCCAAGGCCGGCTACCGGGTGATCCTGCCTGAGCGCCCTGACGGACTCTGCTGCGGCATGGCGCTGGAGAGCCGGGGGTTGCCGGAGCAGGCCGGGAAAAGCCTGCGCAGGCTGGAGGCGGCACTCTGGAGCTCCAGCGAGGAGGGACGATACCCCGTACTCTGTGATACCAGCCCCTGTA
>JAPHTA010000377.1 GCA_026196475.1 Sedimenticola sp. | reverse complement strand
GCCGGCAGCTTGCCGAAGGTGACAAAGTGCAGCACGGTGGAGAGGAAGTTGTAGGGGTTGGGCGGACAGCCGGGGATGGTGACCACGGTCTTGTCCGGCAGGATCTCGGGCGCCCCCTTGGCCTCGGTCGGGTTGATGCCGCTGGAGGGAATGCCGCCCCAGGAGGCGCAGGAACCGATGGAGACGATGGCGGCGGCACCCTCGGCCGCCTCCTTCACATGCTCCAGCATGGTCTTGCCACCGATCTTGCAGTAGATGCCTCCCTCCTTGACCGGGGTCGCCCCCTCGATCACCAGCAGGTACTTGCCCTTGTTGGCCTTCATCGAAGCCTGCTTGGCCGCCTCCACCTGGTGACCGGCCGCGGCGGCCAGGGTCTCGTGGTAATCGAGAGAGATCAGGTCAAGGATCAGTGTTTCGATGGTGGGGTGCTCGGAACGCAACAGGGATTCGGTACAGCCGGTGCACTCCTGGCCGTGCAGCCAGATCACCGGAGGCCTGGCGGTCGGACTGGCCACCGCCTTGGCCATCGCCATCGCTTCGCTGGTGGTCAGTCCCATGGTCGCGGCCACGCCGGTGCAGAACTTCATAAAGTCCCGTCGCGATACGCCCAGTCTCTTCTCGAGTTGCTCGAAATTGCGCTCGTCGTTCATCAACCCCTACCTCAATAGTCGGTTCTGGAAGGTGAGTTATTCTGATATCTGTACAACTGGCAGCTTCTCTCCTGCCATTGGAGGGGTGTCAGTACAAATTCCATGCCAAGCGCAGGGTAGAGACGTTTTTGATCACGCGATCAAGCGCTTAAACAGGCAATTGACATATGTCAGACGCGGTTATTTGCAAGCAGACTGTACAGTTAGGCGGATAGCCGGTAACCGGCTATCCAGGCGGGTTGCAGAGTCGTGGCCCGACTGGCGGCGACCGAAGCGTCGCGGGGAATGCTTCAGCCGCGCACCATCCGGCAATCGCGCCAGGCACGTGCCAGCGCTTCCCGGTCATCCGGGTGGGCGATGTCGATCAGCGCCCCGGCGCGCTCGTTGAGGGTACGGCCATAGAGGTTGGCGACCCCGTACTCGGTTACGATGAAATGCACATGGGAACGGGTGGTAACCACTCCGGCACCCCGCTTGAGTGCCGGTACCAGGCGCGAGGCGCCGTTACGGGTGCGGCTGGGCAGGGCGATGATCGGCTTGCCCCCCTCCGAGAGCGAGGCACCGCGGATAAAATCCATCTGCCCACCCACCCCGGAGATGATACGGTGACCGATCGAATCGGCGCACACCTGGCCGGTCAGGTCCACCTCGATGGCGGAGTTGATGGCGGTGACCCGGGGATTCTTGGCGATTTCGTGAGGCGAGTTGACCCAGTCGATACGCGCCTGGATCACCGACGGGTCGTCATCAATGAAGTCGTAGACCCGGCGGGTACCCATGATGAACCCGGAAACCGTCTTGCCCCGGTGACTCTTCTTGAGCGAGTTATCCACCACCCCGGACTCGATCAGGTCGAGCAGACCGTCGGACCACATCTCGGTATGTACACCGAGATGGCGATGATCCTGCAACGCTGCCAGCACCGCGTCCGGCACCGCACCAATCCCCATCTGCAGGGTGGCGCCATCCTCGATCAGGCTCGCCGCGTGGCGACCGATCGCTCGCTCAATCTCGCCCAGGGGTGCCGGGGGCACCTCCGGTATCGGATCATCCACCTCGATGCAGTGACCGATGCGCGAGACATGCACGAAGCCGTCCCCGTGCACCCGGGGCATGTTGGGATTGATCTGTGCGATCACGGTACGGGCACAGTGCAGCGCCTCAAGCGCCACGTCCACGCTGCAACCCAGGGTGCAGAAGCCGTGCTTGTCGGGTGGCGAGAGGTGCAGCAGGGCCACGTCAATGGGTCGCTGACCGGAGCGGAACAGGGCCGGGATCTCGGACAGGAAGCAGGGCAGGTAGTCGACCCGGTCACCGTCGTAGTGGCCGCGCATGTTGCCGCCGAGAAACAGGTTGGCGACCCGGAAGCTGCCTGTATACTCCGGCGCGGCGTAAGCGGCATCGCCAAAGGTATGCAGGTGCATCACCTCCACGTTCCCGAGCCGGTCGGCGTGTGCCACCAGGCCTTCGATCAGGCGCAGCGGCGTGGAGGCGGCTCCGTGGATGAACAGGCGCTGACCGGACTCGATCACCGACATCGCCGAGGTCGCATCTTTGTGCAGTTTCATGCTGATTACGGATTCCCAGTTCTGAATTTTAAGCGTAACATTTGGCGTATCGCCCTTGGAGCGCGTTATTCTACTGCAGATTGACGGTCTGTGAGCTTGAGCCAGGTCAGAAGTACCATGAGCAACCAACCCGAGAACGGCACTGTTCGGACCATCGCAGACCGGGAGTGCGTCTACTACGACGGCTACTGGATCCGCTTCTACCCCACCCCGGAAAACACCCTTGCCAATCGCAAGAAGCTGATTGACGACCTCACCCGGCGAGCCTTTCACCACACCGAGAGCGGCATCAATACCCCCGGAGAACGACTGGAGGAGGCCCGCCAGGCGTACGAGCAGGAGTTCGATCCGGCACGCAAGCGGATCAACGGGGCGATGCTGGCTGGCGCCCTGTTCAACCGCGCCTCGGATATTTTCAACGCCATGGTCGACCTGGAAGCGAAGGGGGTCAAGGTCAGTCCGGACAACGAGCTGGTGGTATTGTGCGGCGACTACTTCAAGGAGGCGCTGGAACTGGGCAAGCTGGTCAAGCACTACAGCGGCCAGGAGGGTATCGATGAGCTGTGGGGAGAGCCGTTCAAGGCCTTCTCCCAGCCGCTGGTGGCACTTTTCGAATCCCGTTACCGAAAGATCGCCCAGGCGATGCAGGGGATCGATACGGTGGCGGAACGGATGGAGCGGAGCTTTCAGAATGATGAGCTGTTCGTCAACGCCATACCCGCCATCCGCAACTACTGCCGCGCCGCCAAGCAGCAGATAGAGATCGTCAAGCAGGATCGGGATTTCTTCACCGTGTGGCCGATCTTCGTCTCCGCCCGGGAGACCGTGGAGCAGTTTCGTCGCACCCTTCCGGTCTCCTCGGACCTGCAGAAACAGCGACATATTGATCAAGGCGTGAAGTTGATCACCGCAGGAACCAACTTAATCACCTATCTTTCAGGAGCCAGGGTCCCCATGCCCAAGAGCACCAGCGAATTCATCGAACAGTGCCTGTTCTTCGACAGCAACTGGTCGGATAGGGGCTAGACGCCTTCACGGCCGCAGCCTGTGGGGCCGGACCAGACGATCGGGAGAGGCGATCATAGACGATCTGACACGCACCACGATTGGAAAATTCCAGATCCGCAGCCTGCTGGGGAGGGGTGCGACCGCCTCGGTTTACCTGGCCGAGGACCCCTTCTCCAACAGCGAGGTGGCGATCAAGATCGCTCACCAGAACATCTTCAGTGACCCGGTCAACGGGGTGCGCTTCAAGAAGATGTTCATCAACGAGGCCAGCCTGGCCGGCAAACTGCGCCACCCCTACATCGTCAGCGTCTTCGACGCCGGCACCGAACATGACATGCACTACATTGTCATGGAGTTCGTAAAGGGGCACACCCTGCGACACTACACCAGGTCGGAAAACCTGTTACCGGTCGACGATGTCATCGAGATCATTTTCAAGTGCTGCAACGCGCTGGAATACGCCTACCGCAACGGCCTGATCCACCGCGACATCAAGCCGGCCAACATCCTCACCACCGGCGGCACCGACATCAAGATCAGCGATTTCGGCACCGCCCTGCTGACCGACTCCGACCTGACCCAGATCGTCGACGCCGTGGGCACCCCCAGCTACATGTCACCGGAACAGATCATGGGACACGAGCTGAGCCAGCAGGCGGACATCTACTCCCTGGGCGTGGTGATGTACCAGCTGCTCTCCGGCCGGCTCCCCTTTACTGCCGAAAACCAGTACGACCTGATCCAGAAGATCACCCACCAGCCACCGGTGCCACTGCAGGACGTGAGGCGCGGTGTTCCAGCCCGGGTCACCCGTATTGTCGAGCGTTGCCTGGCCCGCAAGCCGGAGGAACGCTACCCGAACTGGGCCGACCTGGCCTGTGACCTGGCCGCGGTACACGAAGAGCTGGAGCACGCGCCCAGCATTGATGTTTCAGACACCCGCAAGTTCAACATCCTGAAGACCCTGCAGTTCTTTCATGACTTCACCGACGTTGAGCTGTGGGAGGTGTTGCGGATCAGCAAGTGGCGCCGCTTCCGCGGTGCCAAGACCCTGATCGACGAGGGCAAGATCGGCGGCTCCATCTTCATCCTCGCCTCGGGTGACGCGCGCATCATGAAAAATGACGCTTTCCTGGGCGTGATCGAGACAGGCCACTGTTTCGGCGAGATGGCCTACATCCACGGCATGAAAAAGCCGCGCAGTGCCAGCGTGGTGAGCAACTCCCCGGTCACTGTGATCAAGATTCGCACCGAGGCGCTGCAGCAGGCTTCGAACCAGCTGCAGACCAAGTTCAACAAGGTCCTGATGCGGACCCTGGCGGAGCGCCTGGAGCGCACCTCGGTGATGGTTTCGGCGCTGTAGGCTCCGAACAATCCCACCTGATATTGTAGGAGGCCCGCCCCCGGGCCGATGGAATCGCCCACGATAACCGAACGTGTATGCCTTCCCACGCAGAAGTGTGGAAACGAGAAATAGAGCGCCGACCCCTTCGCGGCGAGGGCGCCGCTCCTACTCTCGATTCAACCTGAGGGAGGCACGCCGTGGGCACAGACCCCGTGCCCATATATGGTCTCCTCCCCATTTGCAAGGCATCGGATCTCGATCCCAGGGACAGGTTGCTACCATATATCCGGCCTGTTAACGAAGCGCTTCT
>JAPHTA010000345.1 GCA_026196475.1 Sedimenticola sp. | reverse complement strand
GTCGGATGATGAGTGATCGCATCCGCCTCGCCACCGCATCTCTCGCCGGCTGTTTCGGCTGCCACATGTCCCTGCTGGATCTGGACCTGCAGCTGGTGGAACTACTGGCCCATATCCAGCTGGACCGCACCCCGCTCACCGACATCAAGCAGATCGGAACCTGTGACCTGGGCCTGATCGAGGGCGGTGTCTGCAACGCAGAGAACGTGGAGGTACTGCGCGAGTTCCGACGACACTGCAAGACCCTGGTGGCGGTGGGCGCCTGCGCCATCAACGGCGGCATCCCGGCAATGCGCAACCAGTACACGCTTTCGGACTGCCTGCAGGAGGCCTATCTGCACGGCAGCGGCATCGACGATCCGCAAATACCCGACGATCCCGAACTGCCACTATTGCTGGACCAGGTTCATCCAATCCACGACGTGGTGTGGGTGGACTACTTTCTGCCCGGCTGCCCCCCCTCTGCGGACACCATATACACCTTCCTGCAGGAGCTGTTGAACGGCAACCCGATCCGCTTTGCCTACCAGCAGATTCACTATGACTGAACCCGCCAAACCCGTCAGCACACAGCTGGAAAACGCTTCTGAACCTGAGAAGTTGCGCCGCATCGCCATCGAGCCCCTGACCCGGGTCGAGGGCCACGGCAAGGTGACCCTGCTGCTGGACGAAGAGAACCGGATCCACCAGGCACGGCTGCACATCGTCGAGTTCCGCGGCTTCGAGAAGTTCATTCAGGGCCGCCCCTACTGGGAGCTGCCGGTGCTGGTGCAGAGGCTCTGCGGCATCTGCCCGGTGAGCCACCACCTGGCGGCCGGCAAGGCGATCGACCAGCTGGCGGGGGTCGACCAGCTGCCCCCCACCGCCGAGAAGGTCAGGCGCCTGATGCACTACGGCCAGGTCCTGCAGTCCCACGCACTGCACTTCTTCCACCTCTCCTCGCCGGACCTGCTGTTCGGCTTTGACAGTGAACCGGCCCGGCGCAACCTGGTGGGCCTGGTGGAGGACTATCCCGAGCTGGCCCGGCAGGGCGTCCTGCTCAGGAAATTCGGACAGGAGGTGATCCGGATCACCTCTGGAAAGCGTATCCACGGCACCTGCGCCATACCCGGAGGTGTAAACAAGGCACTGGACAGTAGCGAACGCGATTACCTGCAGCAGGAAATCGCACCGATCGTCGACTGGGGCCGACAGGCCCTGGATCTCGCCCGGCGCCTGTTCCAGGAGGCGCGGGAGCAGAATCGCCGCTTCGCCCGTATCGACACCCCGATGATGGGCATGGTACGGGAGGACGGCGCCCTGGAGCTGTACCACGGTGCACTGCGGGTCACCGACTGCGACGGCTCCCGGATCCTCGACCAGGTGGACTACCGGGAGTACGGGCAGTACATACGGGAACAGGTAAAACCCTGGAGCTACATGAAGTTCCCCTACCTGCAGCGGCTTGGACCCGAGCGGGGCGCCTACCGGGTCGGGCCCCTGGCAAGGGTCAACGGCTGCGACTTCATCGACACCCCCCTGGCGGAGCAGGCGCGAATCGAGTTCCGCGCCCTGGAACCGGACGGCCTGGTGCAATCCACCCTGGCCTACCACTGGGCACGCATGATCGAACTGCTGCACTGTGCCGAGAAGATCAGCCAGCTGCTGCAGGACCCGGACCTGACCGGGCGCGAGCTGAAGGCGGAAGGCAGGATGCGCGATCGGGGTATCGGCGTGATCGAGGCGCCCCGGGGCACCCTGATCCACGACTACGAGATCGGCGAAGACAGCCTGATCCGGCGCGCCAACCTGATTGTCTCCACCACCCATAACAACCGGGCCATGAACGAGTCCGTTCGCCAGGTCGCAGCGGACCTGTTCGACGGCCGTGAAGTGAGCGAGGGGATGCTCAACAGCATCGAGGTGGCGATCCGGGCCTACGACCCCTGCCTCTCCTGTGCCACCCACGCGATGGGGAAGATGCCCCTGGTTATCGAGCTGCAGGCCGCCGACGGCAGCACCGTCGACCGCCTGGTCAAGGACACCCGAGGCGAACTGAGCCGGTGAACCGCACCCGAGTGGCGATCTTCGGTTACGGCAACCCGTCACGGGGGGACGACGCCCTCGGCCCACTGCTGCTGGAACACCTGGAGAGCAGTGCCGCCACACGGGTTACCGACTTTCAGTTGCAGATCGAACATGCCACCGACATCGTGGGACATTCACTTCTGCTGTTCGTCGATGCGGCACAAAACACGCCTGCCCCTTTCCGCTTCAGCCGCCTCTGCGCCGCCAGGGACCGGAGTTACAGCAGTCACAGCCTGAGCCCGGGCGCCCTGCTCTCGGTCTACCAGACCGTCTACCGGGAACCCGCGCCGGATGCTTTCCTGCTGGCTATCGCCGGCTACGGATTTGAACTGGGGTCACCGCTCAGCGACCGGGCGCAAAAAAACCTGGACAAGGCGGTCGCCTTTGTCCAGGTCCTGTTGCGGACACCGCTGGCTTCGTCCTGGGATAGCCGGCTGACTCGATAGGCGCCCCCTGTCATCCTGTGGAATGGGCAGGTCGTCCATGCCCACCATTGCATCGCACCCTGCAACCTCCGCGTGGGCACACAATACGTGGCCACCCTACCAGGTGTATCGATAAGCATCCCCTGCGCCGGTCAAGGCGCAGGGGATGCCGCCGATCACCCCTTGGTGAACACCAGCCCCTGGTCCGCCGCGTCGACCCGGATGGTATCTCCCGGTCCGAATCGGCCGGAGAGGATCTCCTGGGCCAGCGGGTTCTCCAGCTGCTGCCGGATCGCCCGCTGCAGCGGGCGGGCACCGTAGACCGGGTCAAAACCGGCCTCGCCCAGCAGGTCGAGGGCCACTGCGGACAGCTCCAGCGTCATGTCGTGCTCCGCCAGTCGCTTCTCCAGGTAACCCACCTGGATCCCGGTAATGGCCCGGATCTGCTCCCGGCCCAGCGGGTGGAAGACCACGATGTCGTCGACCCGGTTGATGAACTCGGGCCGGAAGTGCTGTCCCACCACCTCCATCACGGCGCGCTTCATCGCGTCGTAGTTCTCCTCCCCGGCCATGCTCTGGATCAGGTCGGAACCCAGGTTCGAGGTCATGATGATCACCGTGTTGCGGAAGTCCACGGTACGCCCCTGGCCGTCGGTCAGGCGGCCGTCGTCCAGCACCTGCAGCAGCACGTTGAACACGTCCGGATGGGCCTTCTCCACCTCGTCCAGCAGAATCACCGAGTAGGGGCGACGGCGCACCGCCTCGGTCAGGTAACCCCCCTCCTCGTAGCCGACGTAGCCGGGAGGCGCTCCGATCAGGCGCGCCACCGAGTGCTTCTCCATGAACTCCGACATGTCGATCCGCACCATGGCGTCCTCGGTATCGAACAGGAAATCGGCCAGCGCCTTGCTCAGCTCGGTCTTGCCGACGCCGGTCGGCCCCAGGAACAGGAACGAACCGTTCGGCTGGCGCGGGTCGGAGAGGCCGGCCCGGGAACGGCGAATGGCGTTGGAGACCGCCGCGATCCCCTCGGCCTGGCCGATCACCCGTTTGCCCAGTTCATCCTCCAGGCGCAGCAGCTTCTCCCGTTCTCCCTCCAGCATCTTGCTGACCGGAATCCCGGTCCACTTGGAGATGACATCGGCGATCTCCTCCTCGGTCACCTTGCTGCGCAGCAGCTTCATCTCCTGCATCTCGGCCAGGGAGGCCATGTCGAGCTGCTTCTCAAGCTCCGGAATCTTGCCGTACTGCAGCTCCGACATGCGGCCCAGGTCACCGGCGCGACGCGCCGTCTCCATCTCCAGGCGCACCCGTTCCAGCTCCTCCTTGATGTGGGCGGTGCCCTGCAGCGCGGCCTTTTCCGATTTCCATATCTCGTCCAGGTCGGAGAATTCCCGCTCCGCCTTCTCGATCTCCGACTCCAGCTGTGCCAGCCGCTTCTTCGAGGCCTCGTCCGACTCCTTTTTCAGTGCCTCGCGCTCGATCTTGAGCTGTATCAGGCGCCGCTCCAGCCGGTCCATCTCCTCCGGCAGGGAGTCAATCTCCATGCGGATCTGGGAGGCGGCCTCGTCGATCAGGTCGATCGCCTTGTCCGGCAGCTGGCGGTCGGTGATGTAGCGGGTGGAGAGGGTGGCGGCGGCAACGATCGCCGGGTCGGTGATATCCACCCCGTGGTGCACCTCGTAGCGCTCCTTCAAACCGCGCAGAATGGCAATGGTGTCCTCCACCGTCGGCTCGTCCACCAGCACCTTCTGGAAACGCCGCTCCAGCGCCGCGTCCTTCTCGATATACTTGCGATACTCGTCCAGGGTGGTGGCACCCACGCAGTGCAGCTCGCCACGGGCCAGGGCCGGCTTCAGCATGTTGCCTGCATCCATCGCCCCTTCCGCCTTGCCGGCTCCGACCATGGTGTGCAGCTCGTCGATGAAGAGGATGATCTGCCCCTCCTGCTTGGCCAGGTCATTGAGCACCGCCTTCAGCCGCTCCTCGAACTCGCCGCGGAACTTGGCGCCGGCAATCAGCGCACCCATGTCCAGCGACAGCAGGCGCTTGTTCTTCAGCCCCTCCGGCACCTCGCCGTTGATGATACGCTGGGCCAGCCCCTCCACGATGGCGGTCTTGCCGACACCCGGCTCACCGATCAGCACCGGGTTGTTCTTGGTCCGGCGCTGCAGCACCTGGATGGTGCGACGGATCTCGCTGTCACGCCCGATCACCGGGTCCAGCTTGCCCTGTTCTGCCCGCTCGGTCAGATCGATGGTGTACTTCTCCAGCGCCTGGCGCTGGTCCTCGGCATTCGGGTCATTCACCTGCTGGCCGCCGCGCAGGTTCTCGATACCCTTCTCGATCGCCTCCT
>JAPHTA010000253.1 GCA_026196475.1 Sedimenticola sp. | reverse complement strand
TTCGAGATCCCGGACCATCCGGGCAAGTACTTCTACGTCTGGCTGGATGCACCGATCGGCTACATGGCCAGCTTTCGCAACCTGTGCAATCGCGACCAGAGCCTCGACTTCGACAGTTTCTGGGGCAAGGACTCGGACGCCGAGCTGTACCACTTCATCGGCAAGGACATCATCTATTTCCACGCCCTGTTCTGGCCGGCCATGCTGCACGGTGCCGACTTCCGTACCCCGACCGCGGTCTACTCGCACGGATTCCTGACCGTGGACGGACAGAAGATGTCCAAGTCGCGCGGCACCTTCATCAAGGCCAGTACCTACCTGGAGCACCTCAATCCGGAGTACCTGCGCTACTACTTCGCCGCCAAGCTGGGCGCGGGTATCGAGGATATCGACCTCAACCTGGAGGACTTCCAGGCCCGGGTCAACGCCGACCTGGTGGGTAAAGTGGTGAATATCGCCAGTCGCTGTGCCGGGTTCATCAAGAAGCGTTTCGATGGCCGCCTCTCCGCCAGGCTGGAGGATCAAGCGCTATTCGACCAGTTCACCGCAGCAGGAGAGGAGATCGCCACGCTCTACGAGAGGCGCGAATTCAGCCGCGCCGTGCGCGAGATCATGGCCCTGGCGGATCGTGCCAACCAGTACATCGACGAACACAAGCCGTGGGTCATCGCCAAGCAGGAGGGGAGCGACCAGGCACTGCAGGACATCTGCAGTATGGGACTCAACCTGTTCCGGCTGCTGATCGGCTACCTGCGGCCGATCCTGCCCGCCACGGCGGAGAAGTCGGAGCAGTTTCTGAATATTGAACCATTGAAATGGTCACAACTTGCGGCGCCGCTACTCGATCACCAGATCGACAAGTTCAATCCCCTGATGACCCGGATCGAAGCGAGCCAGATCGAGGCCGTGATCGCCGCCTCCCGGGAAGACCTGGAGCAGCAGGCCGAGGCAACGCAGGAGGCAACCGGTGAACTGGCCGACGACCCGATCAGCGACACCATCGAGTTTCCCGATTTCGCCAGGGTCGACCTGCGGATTGCCCGGATTGAAAACGCGGAACAGGTGGAGGGCGCAAAGAAACTGCTCAAGCTGACACTCGACCTGGGCGGTGAACACCGCCAGGTGTTCGCGGGAATCAAATCGGCCTACGAGCCGGAGCAGCTGATCGGGAGGCTGACCGTGATGGTGGCCAACCTGGCGCCACGCAAGATGCGTTTCGGCCTCTCCGAGGGGATGGTGCTGGCAGCCGGTCCGGGAGGCGATGAACTCTTCATCCTGTCACCGGACAGTGGTGCTCGACCCGGGATGCGGGTCAAATAGACGGGACACCTGCGTCAGTGGGGCGTGACCGTCCGGATGAAAGTGCCACCGGGTATTCGGGTAGGGAAATTACATGAATTATTGTGCATGTTTTTTCTATGCATCATGATGTATTATGCAGTATAGTGCATCCCTGACCGGGGTATATACCCAGTAGTTATAAGGTTATACACACACAAACTGTCGGTTGTTAGACCCCGGGTTAACCACTACCATCGGCGGTCCACGGTATGGAGCAGGTCAGTCCAATCAGATGAAAGAGTACGCCCTAATCCTAATCAGCACGGTGCTGGTCAACAACTTCGTACTGGTGAAGTTCCTTGGCCTCTGCCCGTTTATGGGTGTATCCAAGAAACTGGAGACAGCGGTCGGCATGGGCATGGCGACCACCTTCGTATTGACCCTCTCGTCAATCTGCAGCTACCTGGCCAACGAATATCTGCTGGCTCCTCTCGGGCTGGAGTACCTGCGCACCATCACCTTTATCCTGGTCATCGCGGTTCTGGTCCAGTTCACCGAGATGGTGATGCACAAGACCAGCCCGGTACTCTACCAGCTTCTGGGTATCTTCCTGCCCCTGATCACCACCAACTGTGCAGTGCTCGGCGTGGCCCTGCTGAATATTCAGGAGCAGCACTCCTTTATCGAGTCCGGGCTCTACGGTTTTGGCGCCGCCGCCGGTTTCTCGCTGGTCCTGGTGCTGTTTGCCGCGATGCGCGAGCGGGTCACCGTCTCCGACGTGCCGGGACCGTTCCAGGGTAGCGCCATTGCCATGATTACAGCCGGCCTGATGTCGATTGCCTTCATGGGTTTCTCAGGCCTGGTTTCGAGTTGAGGTCGTAGCTGTATGCTGACCGCCATCGCCGCTCTCGCACTGCTCGCACTCGCCTTTGGCATGCTGCTGGGCTACTCCTCGATCCGCTTCCACGTGGAGGGGGACCCGATCGTGGAGAAGATCGAGGTTCTGCTGCCCCAGACCCAGTGCGGCCAGTGCAACTTTCCCGGCTGCCGGGCCTATGCCGAGGCGCTGGCCCGGGACGAGGCGCCGATCAATGCCTGCCCGCCCGGCGGCGAATCAACCATGATTGCCCTGGCCGACCTGTTGGGCAAGGATCCGGTTCCGATGGAAGGCGCGGCGGCAGAGGAAAAACCGAAGGCAGTGGCGGTAATTCGTGAAGACGAGTGTATCGGCTGCACCCTCTGCATACAGGCCTGCCCGGTGGATGCCATTGTCGGTGCCGCCAAGCAGATGCACACCGTGATCAGTTCCGAGTGCACCGGCTGTGAACTCTGCCTTCCGCCCTGCCCGGTGGAGTGCATCGACATGAAGCCGCTGGAGGTGGATACCAGTAACTGGAAGTGGCCATTTCCGGAGCCCGATGGCCGGACCATCGTGCCACCTGCGGCCGGTTAGAGAGAGGCGCCATGCAGCATTCAGCTCAACAGAAGCCACGACTCCACCGTTTCCACGGCGGCCTGCACCTGCCGGAAAACAAGAGCCAGTCCCTGAGCCTGCCCCTGGAGAGATCCAGGCTGCCGAAGCGGCTGACCATTCCGCTGCAACAGCATATCGGCGAGATGGCCGATCCACTGGTCAAGGTTGGCGACAGGGTGCTGAAGGGCGAAATGCTGGCCAGGCCCCAGGGTTACGTCAGCGCACCGGTTCACGCTCCCACCTCCGGTAAGGTGATAGCGATCGAGGAGCGCCCCATACCCCACCCTTCAGGCCTGCCTGCACTCTGCATCGTAATCGAGACCGACGGCGAGGAGCGCTGGTGCGAGGAGCTGGAGCCGATCCAGGACTTCGAACAGATTGACCTTTCCCTGCTACGGGAGAGAATCCGCAACGCCGGCATCGTCGGCATGGGAGGCGCCGCCTTCCCCTCCAGTGTGAAACTGACCCCGGGGCTGGACAACCCGATCGACACCCTGATTGTCAACGGCGCCGAGTGTGAACCCTACATCACCTGCGATGACCTGTTGATGCAGCGGGAAGCGGAGAAGATCATTCTCGGAATCCGTATTATCCGCCGCCTGGCTGGCGCTGATCGTTGCCTGATCGGCATCGAGGACAACAAGCCGGAGGCAATCCGCAACCTGCAACGGGCAGTAAACGAAAGTGGTGAAGAGTGGATCTCTGTGATCACCATACCCACCCTCTACCCGAGCGGGGGAGAGAAGCAGTTGATCAGGGTACTGACCGGCAAAGAGGTACCCTCCGGCAGCATCCCGGCCACCATCGGCATGATCTGTCACAACGTGACCACCGCCTTCGCCATTGCCGAAGCGGTTACCGAGGGCAAACCCCTGATCTCCCGTTACGTCACCATTACCGGCAACGGGGTCGCCCAGCCGCGCAACCTGGAAGCGCTGATCGGCACCCCGGTGGCGGATCTGATCGAACAGGCCGGCGGATACACGGAGAGCGTATCCCGGCTCATCATGGGCGGCCCGATGATGGGCTTCACCCTGGCCGACGACAGTGTTCCCATCACCAAGGCCAGCAACTGCCTGCTGGCTGCCGACAACCGGGAGGCACCCGACCCCGGTATCGCCCTGCCCTGTATCCGTTGCGGCCAGTGCGCCGCGGCCTGCCCGGCCAACCTGCTGCCGCAGCAGATGTACTGGTATGCCCGGGCCAAGGATCTGGAAAAGGTTCAGGAGTACAACCTGTTTGACTGTATCGAGTGCGGCTGCTGCTCCCATGTCTGCCCGTCCCGTATCCCGCTGGTGCAGTACTTCCGTTTCGCCAAGACCGAGAGCTGGGCCCAGGAGAAGGAGCAGCGGGCGGCCGAGCGCGCCCGCCTGCGACACGAGGCCCAGCTGGTACGCAAGGAGCGCCTGGAGGCGGAACGCAAGGCCAAGCTGCGACAGAAAAAGGAGGCCCTCAAGAAGAAACCCCCGGTAAAGAAGGAGAAGACGTCGGACACCAGTCAGGATGGCGCCGACACGGAAGATCCGAAGAAGGCCGCCATCGCCGCCGCGCTGAAGCGCGCGGCAGAGAAGAAGGCGAAGATGGCCGCTGAAGGAGTGGAACCGCAAAACCGGGAGCAGCTGAGTGAATCCCAGCAGCAGGCCATCGAGAAGGTCAACCGGCGCCGGGCCGAACAACAGGCAGATGCCACCACTTCTGAAGAGCAGGGCGGATAATCGATGCGTTTCACCACTATCTCATCACCCCACAGCGACCGCCCCAACAGCGTCAGCCGCACCATGCTGCTGGTGATCCTGGCCCTGCTACCCGGCGCCCTTGCGATGATCTGGTTTTTTGGCTGGGGCATCCTGGTCAACATGCTCCTGGCCTCGGCCACGGCGGTAGCCTGTGAGGCGTTGACCATGCGCCTGCGTGGACGTCCGGCACTGCCCGCCATCAGCGACTACAGCGCAGTGCTTACCGCACTGCTGTTTGCGGTGGCCGTACCGCCGCTGCTGCCCTGGTGGCTGACCGTGCTGGGTGTCGCCTTCGCCATCCTGCTGGTCAAACAGATGTATGGCGGCCTGGGTTACAACCCGTTCAACCCGGCCATGGCCGCCTATGCGGTGCTACTGGTCTCCTACCCGGTACAGATGACCTCCTGGCTGCCACCGGAGATGCTCAACGAGCATCCATTGACCCTGCTGCAGGCGGCGACAGTGATCTTCACCGGAGTTCTGCCGGGAGACCTGACCTGGGACGCCCTGACCATGGCCACCCCCCTGGATGCCATGTTCACCCAACTGGACCAGAGCCGGATGGTCAGCGAGATTCTGATGAGCCCACTGTGGGGCGATTTCGGCGGCCGCGGCTGGGAGTGGGTCGGCAACTGGTATCTGCTGGGCGGCCTGTTCCTGATCTACAAGCGGGTTATCAGCTGGCACATTCCTGTATCGATGCTGGGCAGCCTTCTGCTGGTCGCCATGCTGTTCCATTTCCTGGACCAGGACGCCTATCCTTTCGGCCTGTTCCACATCTTCACCGGCGGCACCCTGCTCGGCGCCTTCTTCATCGCAACCGATCCGGTATCCGCCTGCACCACCAAGCGGGGGCAACTGGTCTACGGCGCCAGTATCGGCCTGCTGGTCTTCATTATCCGTACCTGGGGCGGCTACCCGGACGCGGTGGCCTTTGCGGTGCTGCTGATGAATATGGCAGCGCCCACTATCGACTACTACACCCAGCCGCGTGCATTCGGGCACCAGGGGGTGCGGCGTGATTAAACACCCGGTTTCGGTCGCCGGCATCCTCCTGGCGCTATTCGCCACCGCAGGTACCGCGCTGGTTGCCGTGACCAATGACCTGACCGCGGAGCGGATCGCCGAGAACGAGCGCCAGGCGCTGCTTAGCAACCTCTCCGCCCTGGTACCGATCGAAGAGATCGACAACGATATCGTGAGCGATACCCTCATTGTCCGGCAGCCGGACCTGCTGGGTGGCGAGGAGACCCTGGTCTACCTGGGACGCAAACAGGGTAAACCGGTAGCGGCGGTCTTCACCTCGGTGGTCCCCAACGGCTACAGCGGACCGATCAAGCTGCTGGTTGCAGTCCACAACGATGGCACCCTGGGCGGGGTACGGGTCATCTCGCACAAGGAGACCCCGGGGCTGGGTGACAAGATCGAGGAGAACCGCTCCGACTGGATCCACTCGTTCGACGGAAAATCGCTCTCCAACCCGAAATTCTCGCGCTGGAAAGTGAAGAAGGACGGTGGTGACTTCGATCAGTTTACCGGCGCCACCATTACACCGCGCGCCATCGTTGCCGCGGTCAAGAACACCCTGATCTATTTCGACAAGCACCGGGAAACCCTGTTTCCGAACACCCGCAAGGCGGAACAGAAATGAGCGATGTAAGCTACGGAAAACTGATACGCGAGGGTCTCTGGAGCAACAACCAGGCCCTGGTGGCACTGCTCGGTCTCTGCCCCCTGCTGGCGGTTACCAATACTGCGATCAACGGTCTCGGCCTCGGCATCGCCACCACCCTGGTGCTGGTGATGTCCAATGCCACCGTCTCCCTGATTCGCAACCTGGTGCGACCGGAGGTCCGGTTGCCGGTTTTCGTGATCGTGATCGCCTCCTTCGTCACCGCGGTGGAGCTGAGCATGAATGCCTGGTTCTACGAACTGTACAAGGTTCTGGGCATCTTTATTCCCCTGATCGTCACCAACTGCGCCATCATAGGCCGCGCGGAGGCTTTCGCCTCCAAGCACAGACTGACCCCCTCTCTGGTGGACGGTCTGGCCATGGGGCTGGGCTTTACCTGTGCACTGGTGACTCTCGGCGGTATGCGTGAGCTGATCGGCATGGGGACACTGTTCGCCCAGGCCGACCTGATGTTCGGCGACCTGGCCAGCGGCTGGACGCTCAGTCTCGGCGAAAAGTTCAACGGCATGCTGCTGGCCATACTCCCACCCGGCGCCTTTATCGGAATGGGATTGATGATTGCGCTCAAGAACATCATCGATGGCCGGCTCTCGAAACGGGCCGAGCCGGCCAGGACCCCGGCAGCGGAAGGCAGCATGGAGACCGGCACCGCATAGCCTCCCTTGCATAGGGCGACCAGGTGAAATAGCCGGGCTAGCCAGCGACGCTGGATGTACCGGTGAGACGATTGATAACCGAAAACAGCTGTCTCTCTTGCACCGGCTTGGCCAGGAAATCATCCATCCCCGCCTCCATGCACTGCTGCCGGGTATGTTGCGAGGTGTTGGCGGTCAGGGCAATAACCGGCAACCGGACACCCCCCTTTTCCCGACTGCGTAGCTCCCTTGCAAACTCCAGTCCGTTCTTCTTTGGCATGCGCAGGTCGATAAATGCGATATCGAATGCAGCGACGGCGGCTTCCCGTAGCGCTGCAGCACCATCCCTGGCCCAGGTTACCTGACAACCCATGCCTTCCAGCAGCGTCCGCAGGACCTTGCCGTTGATGGCATTGTCTTCCGCCATCAGCACTCTAAAGCCAGGCAGTCTGGAGCATCCCCCTCGCACCTCCTGTTCCGCATCCGGACCGGGCAGATCCAGCTCCAGCAGCCGGTCGATCTGGCGCGACAGTTCATCACCGATACAAGGCTTGACCAGAAAACGGCTGGCGGGATGGTTATCGGAAAAGCGTCGTTCGCGGTAACCAAGATAGATGATCGGTAACTGTGGGTCGAGATGTGTGCGCAGAAGAATTCCCAGTCGGGACATATCCAGGCCCGCCGGCGAGTCGGCAAGAATGGCAAAATCAACGCCGCCCCGCTGGGCAATCCGATCGATCTCCTGCGCCATCTCACGGATCCGCCCAATCCCGTGACAGTCGACCCCCTGTCTTCCACAAATATCACGGATCAATGACTGCATGCGTGCGTTGCCTTCGAACACCAACGCACTTCTCCCGCGTGAGGAACCCTTTGCCACTCCAGGCAGCGGGCAGGGCCGGCTTTCCAGTGGCAGCCGGATACGGAAGGTACTACCCACGTGCTTTTCACTCTGCACGCTGATCTGGCCACCCATCAACTCGGTCAGACGCCGGGTAATGGTGCATCCGAGGCCGATCCCACCCTGTTCACCGGTTGCCGAGGCATCCGCCTGCCAGAAGCGTTCAAACAGTCGTTCCTGCTCATCCGGATCCAGACCGATACCACTGTCCCTGACCTCGATAAGCAGCCACCCGGAAACGGCTTCCGGCCCATCCATATCGACCGCCAACGACAGCTCGACCTCTCCCCTGCGGGTGAATTTGAGTGCGTTGGTAAGCAGGTTGAAGAGTATCTGGCGCAGCCTCAACTCGTCGTAGCAGAGTTCGACCGGAACCTGCGGGTCGACGCAACAGATCAGCTCCAGCCCCTTGTCCAGTGCCTTGTGCGACAGTGTCGTCATCACGTCCCGGCAGAGTGCACGGATATCGAAACAGTGACTGCGAATCTCCAGTCCGCCGGCGTCCATCCTGGACAGGTCGAGCACCTCGCCAATCAAAGCGTCCAGCACCCCCGCCGAAGAGGCAATCGATTCGGTGTACTCGCGCTGCTCCCGGTCCAGGCTGCTGTTCAGCAGTAAACGGGACATGCCCATGATCCCGCTCAGGGGGGTACGCAACTCATGCGTCATGCTCGACAGGAAAATACTCTTGGCCCGGTCCGACCGTTCCGCCTCGAGCCGCGCCTGGTGCAGTTTGCGCAACAGGGTGTACTGGTATAGCGGCAGCATGATCAGCAGCAGCAGGAAGAAGATCACCTCGAAGGTGTAGCGCGACCACTGATCAAGCACCGTCGACAACACACCGTAGGCAAGGATACTCAATAGCGAAGCCGCCACCAGGTGGCCCTTCCCGTAGCGGGTACCGTAAGAGATGAAGATCCAGATATAGAGCAGGTAGAAGGGGCTCACCACGTCATCGGTGAGATAGATGCAGAGACTGGTTGCCGATATATCCAGTAACAACGAGACAAAGCGCCGGCCCTGCCACACCGGGCGCCATAAAACACTGGCCAGCAGGAGCAGAAAAACAACCAGAAAGCCGCCGAACAGCAACTTGTAATCCTGATAGTCGACGACATAATAGTCCGTCAGCGCGCCGAATCCGATGTAGAGAACGGCAAACAGCCAGATCGCCAATCTGACGAGTGCCGACTGAAACTCGGGATTTCTGGGTAGCGCAGGATCGATCAGTTTGAGCATCCCCTGCCTCGGTAGTATCTATTGACGGACATGGCGCCACATACTACTTTATATCCCTGACAATATGAAATTTATTCTGGAACAATTTTTAACGGACTTCACATACCGGTAATCG
This sequence comes from Sedimenticola sp., assembly GCA_026196475.1. Taxonomy (GTDB): domain Bacteria; phylum Pseudomonadota; class Gammaproteobacteria; order Chromatiales; family Chromatiaceae; genus Sedimenticola. The sequence goes on along the minus strand of JAPHTA010000253.1, from coordinate 6,825 downwards.
GCACACGCTATCGCTTGTCCATGACCGGCGCATGATAAACTGCCCCGATGAACAGGCAGATACGACGCACCATCTTTGAACGGCTCCGGGCGCACAACCCGGAACCCACCACCGAGCTGGTTTACGATACTCCGTTTGAGCTGCTGATCGCCGTAATCCTGTCGGCACAGGCAACCGACAAGGGGGTCAACAAGGCAACCGCCAGGCTGTTTCCCCTGGCCAACACGCCGCAGGCGATCCTGGACCTTGGTGTCGAGGGGCTCAAGGAGCAGATCCGTACCATCGGTCTGTACAACAGCAAGGCCGGCAACATCATAAAGACCTGCGAACAGCTTATCCGGGTGCACCAGGGCGAGGTCCCACGGGAGCGGAAAGCACTGGAGGCGCTGCCCGGGGTTGGGCGCAAGACAGCCAACGTGGTCCTCAACACGGTCTTCAGGGAGCCTACCATGGCGGTCGACACGCACATTTTCAGGGTTGCCAACCGTACGGGTATCGCCCGCGGAAAAAATGTGCTGGAGGTGGAGAGGAAGCTGCTGCGATACATCGACCGGGAGTTCCTGCTGGATGCCCACCACTGGCTGATCCTGCTCGGCAGATATACCTGCCTGGCTCGCAAGCCGCGCTGCGGTTCATGTATCATTGAGGACCTGTGCGAGTACAAAGAGAAGCGGCTGGACTGAGAAGGCATGTTTGGAAACGACCGAATGGCGATGCGCCGCTACTTTTACGAAGCGTGGCGCAAATCACGCGCCGGTGAAGCGCTCATCCCGCTGCAACAGATCATTGTCGCAGTGATCCGCCAACACCCCGAGTATCACCCCCTGCTGGAATCCGACGAGGAAACGCTGGAGCGGGATTTTCTGCCGGATCACGGGGAGAGCAACCCGTTTCTGCACATGGGGATGCACATCACCCTGCAGGAGCAGATCGGCACCGATCGACCACCCGGCATCCGCGGGCATTATCAGCAGGCGGTGGCCAAGTGGGGTGACAGCCACCAGGCCGAGCACCAGATGATGGAGTGCCTGGGAAAGATTCTGTGGGAGGCCCAGCGGGACAACCGGATGCCGGATGAGCAGGCCTATCTCGAATGCATAGGGAAACTGCTTGGGCGCTAACCAGTGCCGGTCACTGTTGACCCAGCTCACGCTTCTTGCGCGCCTCACGAATCGCCTCCCCCTGGCGCTGGATTACGTGCTGGATCAGCAGATCCCGGTCTGCATCCTTCAGGTACAGGAAACGGGTTCGCAGGTTGTAGCGCCCCCCCCTTTCACCCTCGCCGTCCGCTTCACAGGCGATCACCTCCGCATAACAGAGAATACCGCTGTAGCTGGGGGTCAGCAGAATTCGCAGCTCCAGCAGGGTCCCCACCTCCAGCGGCGACACCACCTCGAAGGAGATACCCGTGGCACTCAGGTTGACCGACTGCACCGGCTGCTCGAACAGTTCCGAACTCCGGGCCAGAAAGGCCCGCCCGAGGATTTCGATCTTGCGATCGATCGATTTCAGGTAGGCGGCGATTTCGCGCTGCGCGGACTCGATCTTGTGCAGCGTTCCCGCCATCTCCTGGGTCACCGCGGCCAAGCCGCTGACCACGGTGAAATCACCCTCCTGACCCTTCTCCAGCACATCGATACGTCGTTCCAGGGTATCGGGGTCGATATCCCGGTAACTCAGCCTCAGGCTGTCGTCGATGCGGAAGTACTCCCGGCGTTCGTCCTGCTGTTGATTCAACGGCTGTTACTCCTGGTTGGATGTTCTGGCAACGCCCCTCCGCCCGGTTCCGGTTCCGCGCGGGTACCGCTTACTGAAAGTTCAGCACCTCGGTGTCTTCGGTATCGGAGCCCCGCTGGATGACCAGCTCCACCCGCCGGTTCTGGGCCCGGTTTTCCGCCGAATCGTTCGGCACCAGTGGCTGGGAGTCGGCGTGCCCCTCTACCGATACCCGCTTGGGATCCACGTTGGGATCCTCCAGCAGGGCATGAACAACGGTGACCGCCCTGGCAGACGAGAGCTCCCAGTTAGAGCGGAAACGGCTGGTGGATATCGGTACGTTGTCGGTATGCCCGGCGACCACCACGTTGCCGGGGGTATTGGCCACCGCCTCGCTGATACGCACCATCACGCCGTAGAAATCGTCGTTCAGGTCGGCGCTGCCAGAGGGGAAGGAGCCTTTCTCGTTGATACGGATAATGATCTTGGACTCTTCGGTCTCGACACTGACCAGGCTCTCCTCGATCTCCAGCTGCAACGCCTGCCGGATCTCCTCCGCCTGCTCGGCCACCTCCTGCAGCATCGCCTCCCGTACCACCTCGGCAGCCTTCTCCCTGTCCACCTCGCCGGCACCGTCCGGCTGGCCCAGCTCCGGCTTGCTCTCGTCCGTGGTCTGTTGCCGGACCTCTTCGATCAGCGACGGCTCTGGAATGACAGAGGGGGTGAAATGCTGTTTGATCACGCTGGTACCCTTCGGCGGTTCAATGACAGGTACATCACGCTGCACACCGAACGCATCCTTCATCGACTCCGCCATCTTCTTGAAACGGATCGCGTCGATCTCGGCAAACGAGAGCAGCAGCACGAAGAAACACATCAGCAGCGACATCAGGTCGGCAAAGGTTGCCAGCCAGGGGGGGAGCCCTTCCTCGCACTTGGGGCAATCATCCGCCACTAGGCGACCTCCTCTTCCTTGGCCCGCTTGTTGGACGGCAGATAGGTCGATAGCAGCTGTTCCAGCACCCGGGGATTCATCCCCTCCTGGATGCCGGATATGGTCTCCATGATGAGTGACTTGTTGGTCTTTTCCAGGGCGCTGGCCCGGGCCAGCTTGTCGGCCAGGGGCTGGGCAAAGGCGTTGGCGATCACCGCGCCATAGAGCGTGGTCAGCAGCGCCACCGCCATGGCCGGGCCGATACTCGCCGGATCGGACATGTTGGCCAGCATCTGTACCAGTCCGATCAGGGTACCGATCATGCCCATGGCCGGCGCCATGGTGGCCATGTTCTTGAACATGGTCTGACCTACTTCGTGACGCTGAATGGTCAGGTCGATATCCTTGCTCAGCAGGCGGCTGACCAGGGCCGGGTCATGTCCGTCCACGCAGAGGCCCACCCCCTGCTTCAGGAAATCGTTGCTGATCTCCTGCCCCTCCAGTGCAAGCAGACCGTTCTTGCGCGCCACGTCGGCCAGGACCACGGCCTCCTCGATCAGGGCTGCCGGATCGTCGGTCTTGTAGAAAAAAGCCTTCATGCCGATCCCGAACGAACCGAGAAAATCCTTCAGCGAAACCTGCATCAGGGTCACCATGAAGGTGCCGCCAACCACGATCAACAGACCCGGCACATTGATGAACAGCATGATATCGCCGCCGGTGGCAATGGCTCCGATAATGATACCGAAGCCGCCCAGCAACCCGACCATTGTCGCTATATCCACAAATACTCCCTCATGACAACCTAAAATCCGCCCCTGTCACGAAACAGGACATCACCCCTTAGCTAGCGGACAAACCGGCTGAAACTTTAAGGCCGCTCCCTGCCCATACTCCCTATTATTCGCCCCAATCTGCCACCGATACGGTGCAGTGACAAGCACCCGGGGCATACAACCGGGTATGCTACCAGATTACCGCGTCCAGCCCTGACAGGGCCGCGCACACTGGCAATCCGGGGCAGCTCCACTCTCCTGCGTGCAGGATGCGGTTTGCAAGGGGCTTCCGGGAAGGTAGTATCCCCACACTTGGCAGCCACAGGAAGCCCCCCTTGTCATCGCCCGGCGACCGAACCGTCCTTATAACCGGATGCTCAAGCGGCATCGGGCTCTGCGTCGCCCGCGGTTTACGTGATCGCGGCTACCGGGTGATCACCACCGCCCGCAAAGCGGTCGACGTGGCGCAACTGAAAAGCGAGGGACTTGAGTCTTTCCTGCTCGACCTGGCGAACCCGGAAAGCATCCGCAACGCGGTGGAACAGATTCTGTCAGTGACAGACCAGAGGATCTACGGCCTGTTCAACAACGGAGCCTACGGACAACCCGGGGCAGTCGAGGATCTGAGCCGAGAGACGCTGCGCCAGCAGTTCGAATGCAACCTGTTCGGCTGGCACCAGCTTACCTGTCTACTGATCCCGGTGATGCGGCGACAGGGCGAGGGGCGCATCATCCAGAACAGCTCTGTGCTGGGGCTGGTTGCGCTGCGTTACCGTGGTGCCTACGTGGCCAGCAAGTTCGCGCTGGAGGGCCTCACCGACACCCTGCGCCTGGAGCTGCAGGGCAGCGGCATCCGGGTAAGCCTGATCGAGCCCGGCCCGATCACCAGCCGTTTCCGTGACAACGCCTACCGGATGTGGAAGCAGCATGTCGACCCGGCCAGCAGCCCGCATCGGGACGCCTACCGGGCCATGGAGGAGCGGCTCACGAAACCGGGCCCGGCGGCACCCTTCACCCTGCCGCCGGAGGCGGTACTCAAGCGCGTGATCCACGCCCTGGAGAGTCCCAGGCCACGCATCCGCTACTATGTCACCTTCCCCACCTACCTGTTCGCACTGCTCAGGCGGATATTGCCACTACGCACCCTGGACCGGGTACTGAAAAGAGTATGAGCGACGACTCAGGACTGGGCGAAGTAGGCCTCCAGGAACTGGTCGAAACTGTCCAGGTTTCCGGCCTCCAGTTCACGCTGCAGCCGGATTGAACGCTCCACCTCGTCAGCCAGCATCCGGTAGCGCTCGGGTGAGGGAACGAATCCGTTGAAATAGTCCCTGTGCTGCAGTGACTTGCGCTTGGCGAAGTGGAAAAAACCCTCGCCCCGGTCGCGCATCTCCTGCAACATTCTTGCCGACGGTGTCCGCTCGGGATCCTCCACCCTGGCCCGCTGCTCTTCAAGGGCAGAACCACAAGGCCGTTCCGGGCACTCCCGGTCCAGCATCTCGCACACCGGCTGCATCGCCTGCAACAGTTCCCGCGCCCAGTCGCGCAAGGCAATCTCACGCCCGTTGCGCGACAGGCGAAGCGACGGATCCCGTCCCCGGTGTGCCGCACCACCGATATTCTGGTCGATCTCGCTACGCTCCTGCACGTTGATCGGCGGACTCTCCAGTAGCAGGCAGAAAGTCATGAAGGCACGCAGAAAGTGGAGCTGCTGTTCGCTCACCCCCAGCGGATGAAACGCGTTCACATCGAGTGAACGCAGCTCGATGTAGCGGACCCCCCGTCGTCGCAATGCAAGGGTGGGCTTCTCGAAGCCTTCCAGGACCTGTTTCGGCCTGACCGTGGAGTAGTACTCGTTTTCGATCTGCAGGATGTTGGCATTAAGCTGTTCGTAGTTGCCATTCACCTTGACGCCGATCTTCTGCCACATCGGGCAGGGGGTCTCGATGGCATGAGTCAGACTATCGATATAGCTATCCAGACTGTTGTAGTTGGCCTTGATGCCAACCCCCTTCTCCTTGCTGTTGGTATAGCCGATATCCCCCATGCGCAGCGAGGTGGCGAAGGGCTCGTAATAGGTGGTGCGATCAAACTCTTCCAGCTCGGTGTGCTTGTTGCCCAGGAATGACTTGCAGACCGCCGGCGAAGCGCCGAAGAGATAGGGAATCAGCCAGCCGAACCGCTGCAGGTTCCGTATCAGGCCCAGGTAGGCGGCATCGACAAAGGGACGCAGTTCCCCGCGCCCCCCGTTGAACAGCTGGTAGTCCGACCACAGCGCCTCGTCGAAGGAGAAGTTGAAGTGGACACCGGCGATCACCTGCATGGTCCTGCCGTAACGGTGACCAAGCCCGCGGCGGTAGACATTTTTCATAACCCCGGCATGGGACGTGCCGTAGCAGGCCAGTGGAATATTGTCGCCTCCATCCAGCACGCAGGGCATGCTGGTCGCCCACAGATACTCGTCCTCCAGGTGGTCATAGACGAACTTCTGGGTATCCCGGAGGAAGGCCATGGCCTCTTCAAGGTGCGGATACGGCGGGGTTATCAGCTCCGCCAGCGCCTCCGAATAGTCGGTGGTGATATAGGGGTGGGTGAGTGCCGAGCCGAGTCCGGCGGGGTGAGGCTTCTGGGAGATGCTCCCATCTTCCGAAACCCGCAGACACTCCTTTTCCAGGCCAATGTTGCCGCCGGCCGCCAGGGAGTGCACTATCTCCTCGGGTAACAGCCGGATGCGGTTTTCAACTGATTGATACAATCTTTTTGTCCCGGGTAGTGATCGGTTTCGATACGCGGCCCTACCCGTCTCCCCGGACAAGGCACTCGATTCCCCGGCATTATAGCGACTCAGAGCCCTTTCTGTCCGGTTGGCACCCGGGCACCGACACCCTCTTCACGTGGCGCCGTCTCCCGGCCAGGGAGTGTTCGTTTTTGCATTTAACCTCAGGTTGGGCAAATATAGCTGAATTCAATAGTAGGGAACCAAGAATTGAGAATAACGCCCCTTCTTCTGCCCCTGTTGCTGCTGGCCACTGGCTCAGCGCTGGCGGACGACTCTCGAAACCAGGCAGACAAGCGGCCGGACTCGAGCCCTGCCTATCAGGCTGATGATCGGCAACAGGCCATGGCTGTCACCTGGAGTGAGCTGGACAGGAAAAAACTGAAGCTCCGCTCCGCCTCTGTGCTGGTGGTTGATGACAAAGGCACCGAGATATACAGCAAGCATGCTGACCAGGCGCTGCCGATTGCCTCTATCACCAAGCTGATGAGTGTCATCGTCATCCTCGACTCCGGCCTGCCCCTGGACCAGAAAATCCGTATTACCAAGGCGGACAGAGACCTGATCAAGCTCACCGGATCCCGTCTCAACTACGGTGCCACCCTGAGTCGTCGCAGCCTGCT
>JAPHTA010000371.1 GCA_026196475.1 Sedimenticola sp. | reverse complement strand
CTTTTTCTCTAACGTAAAATATAGCATTTTGATCTAGATCCCGAAACACAAAGGTGTTTCTTTTCAGAATATGGTTTAATGCGCGCCTATGTATAAGCCTCTCGAACTGTTTATAGGGTTGCGTTATACCCGTGCCAAGCGACGCAACCACTTCATCTCCTTTATCTCCGTGATTTCGATGCTGGGCATCATGCTTGGCGTGGTGGCCCTGATCACGGTCCTCTCAGTTATGAATGGCTTTCACAAAGAAGTCCGTGAACGGATTCTCGGTATGGCTTCCCACGCCACCATCTCCTCCTACCAGAACGACCTGACGGAGTGGAAACAGGTGATGCGGCTGTCCACCGAGCATGCGAACGTGGTGGGGCAGGCGCCGTTTATCGAGGCGCAGACCATGCTGACCAACGGTCAACGGGTCAACGGGGCCCTGCTGAAGGGTATTCTGCCGGAGTACGAAAGCCGGGTCTCGGACGTGGGGGAGCACATGCTGGCGGGCCGGCTCGACCGGCTTGAGGCTGGGGCCTTCGACATTATCCTCGGCAAGGAGCTGGCGCTGCTACTGGGCGTCACGGTGGGTGACAGCGTGACGGTGGTGACCCCCCAGATCCGGGTTACCCCGGCCGGGGCGATGCCGAGGCTGAAGCGATTCAGCGTGATCGGTATTTTTGAGGTCGGCATGGGCGAGTACGACCGCGGGGTGGCCCTGATCCACCTGCAGGATGCGGCAAAACTGCTCAGGATGGACGAGAGCGTCAGCGGGGTGCGCCTGAAGCTCGACGATCTTTACCTGGCACCGCGGGTCTCGCGCGAGCTTGCGGCGCAGCTGCCGGGTGTCTACCGGGTCAGCGACTGGACCCTGCAGCACCGGAACTTCTTCAGCGCACTGCGCACCGAGAAACGGATGATGTCACTGATACTGTTCCTGATCGTGGCGGTGGCGGCGTTCAACATCGTCTCCACCCTGGTGATGGTGGTGACCGACAAGCAGAGTGATATCGCGATATTGCGCACGCTCGGGATCTCCCCCAGAAGCGTTATGGGTATCTTCATGATCCAGGGCGCCACCATCGGCTTTATCGGCACTCTTCTGGGGATTGCCGGAGGGATTCTCCTGTCCCTCAACCTGGAGTCCCTGGTCAAGTCTGTGGAGTCCCTGTTCGGGATCGATTTTCTTGATCCCAATATCTATTACATCAGTACTCTGCCCTCCGACCTGCACTGGGGCGATGTGGGCATGATCAGTGTCAGTGCCTTTCTGATTACCCTGCTGGCCACGCTCTATCCCGCCTGGCGTGCCTCCAGGACTCAGCCGGCGGAGGCGCTGCGCTATGAGTGAGACAAATCCGGTTCTGGCATGTCGTGACCTGACAAGAACCTTTGTTGACGGTTCGCTTCGGGTCGCTGTCCTGAGAGGGATAACCTTGCAGGTTGACCGGGGGGAGCGGATCGCCATTGTCGGCAGCTCCGGTTCCGGCAAGAGCACGTTGTTGCACTGCCTGGGCGGGCTCGACAGGGCAAGCGGTGGTGAAGTGCTGATTGACGGCAACGACCTGTCCGGGCTTAACGAAAAGGCGCGTGGCCTGCTGCGCAATCGGTCCCTGGGCTTCGTCTATCAGTTTCATCACCTGCTGCCGGAATTTACCGCGCTGGAGAATGTCGCCATGCCGCTGCTGATCGGGGGAGACGAGGTGGAGCAGGCAAGCGAGCGTGCCCATGCCATGTTGAAGCGGGTCGGCCTGGAGCACCGCACCGGGCACAAGCCGGGCGAGCTTTCCGGCGGAGAGCGCCAGCGGGCGGCAGTGGCCCGGGCCCTGGTCAACCAGCCGCGCTGTGTGCTGGCGGACGAGCCGACCGGAAACCTGGATCAGAAGACGGCCCGACAGGTGTATGACCTGATGCTGGAGCTGAACCGGGACCTGCAGACCAGTTTCATCGTGGTGACCCATGATATGTCGCTGGCCGGTCGCATGGACCGGGTACTGCACCTGGCGGATGGTTTGTTGCAGCAACCCGAGGGGTGAGGGCGCTATCTCTTTTCCCGTCGGCTCTTCCAGTTCGAAATAATACGCAGGCGCCACAGGGCGCGTAGCGCGAGGTAACCGAGAAGTGCCGCGAGCAGGGCGCAGATCAGGCTACCGAGATAGAGCGGTTGCCAGATGTGGCCGATGCTGCTGGTAATCCAGGCCATGGAGGGCTCGAAGACTCCGTTCTGCACCGGTTTGCCGAGAATCCAGGTGCCCACCAGGTAGTTGAAATAGAACATCGGCGGCATGGTCAGCGGATTGCTGATCCATACCAGGGCGACCGAAAGCGGCATGTTGACCCGTGCCGGAATCGCCGTGGCAGCCGCGGCTATCATCTGGAAAGGCATCGGTATAAAGGCCCAGAACAGGCCTACGGCGAACGCACCCGCCACAGAGCGTCGGTTCATGTGCCACAGATTGGGATCGTGGAGCAACTGGCCAAACACCTGCAGATGTTTGTGATTACGGATCGTATCATGATCCGGCGTATATCGCTTGATCAGGCGCCTTGGCATACGGCCTCGGTTTTAAACTGGATACCCTACCCGGGGGGTGGCTATTGAAGCACGGCGCCACGTTTTTGACCAGTTATTGAGCGATCCGGCGATCACTACCGGATTGTTCTGGTGGCGAATCAAACTGGCAATTTTATCGGTCGGGACTTAAAGTATTCGATCGTGCCCCCAGTCATTGGCCCAGGGAAGGGAGATGATTCAGTTTACAGTCGCCTTTATGGCTGGTGTCCTGCTGTTACAGCATCAGACCCAGCTACTCCCTCTCTTCGTCACCGGCCTTCTTCCTGCAGTTATACTGGCCCTCTGTCGTTTGCCCCGCAGGGTCTGGATTGTCGCACCGCTGGCACTGCTGCTGGGTCTGCTATGGGCCAATAGCATGGCGCACCTGGCACTTCGGTCCGGGTTGCCTCCGGAACTGGAAGGACGGGAGCTGGCGCTGACCGGGTACATCGACTCTATTCCCGAGGTGACACCGCGACGGACCCGCTTCCGCTTCCAGGTGGAAAGCATGAGCTCCGACGGGATCGTTGTGGATTCTCCGGGCACGGTGCTGCTCAGCTGGTACCAGGATGCGCCGGACCTGAAACCCGGAGACCGCTGGAATTTGCGGGTCAGGCTGAAGCGTCCCCACGGAATGCTCAACCCCGGCAGCATGGACTACGAGCGAAGCCTGTTCAGCAGGGGGATCAGGGCTACCGGCTATGTCCGGAACGCCAACCTGAACCATCTTGTCGGAGAGGCCGGCGGCCCAGTCCTGGTACACAGGCTGCGCCAGTATATCGGCGACCGCCTGGCACCACACATCGGAGCAGGCCCGGTGGCCGGGGTGATACGGGCACTGGTGATCGGTGACCGTTCCCGGATCGGGGACCAACAGTGGGAGCTCTTCAGGCGCACCGGCACCAACCACCTGGTCGCAATTTCCGGGCTGCATATCGGAATCGTTTCCGGACTGTTGCTGCTTCTCGGCTCCCGGTTATGGCGTTGCTCATCCGCTCTCTGCCTTCGCTTGCCGGCGCAGCAGGCGGGGGCGCTGATAGCTATCCTCGGAGCCTTGTGCTACGCGGCCCTGGCCGGTTTTGCTCTCCCCTGCGTACGGGCCCTGGTGATGCTCCTGGTGGTACTTGGCGGGTTGTTGCTGCGACGCCCGGTTTTGCCGTCCCGTTCGCTCTGTATCGCCTTGCTGCTGGTGGTGATGATGGATCCCCTGTCTGTCATGCTCCCGGGTTTCTGGCTCTCGTTCGGTGCCGTAGCGGTGATCATTCTAAGCGTCAGCGGCCGCGTACCCGGCCAGCAGGGGGTGTTCAGGACACTTCTGCGTATCCAGTGGGTAGTGGCGCTCGGCCTGGCCCCGGTCCTGCTGTTGCTTGGATTCGGGGTGCCGCTGGTAGCCCCGCTGGTCAATCTTGTTGCGGTACCCCTGTTCTCCCTGTTACTGGTTCCGCTCTGTCTCGGAGGCGCGATGCTGCTGCTCCTGTTTCCGCCGCTGGGCGCTATCGTCCTTGGCATGGCGGTATGGCTGGCCGGCCTGTTTCAGTTCCTGCTGATCGAAGTCGCCGAGCACCTGGGGCCGCTCGTCTCGCTGGCCGGAAATCCACCACAGATACTGATACTGGGGGCATTGTCATCGGTATTTCTGCTCTTGCTGCCGGCCGGTATTCCCGGCCGCTGGAGTGGACTTCTCCTGCTCTTGCCGCTGCTGCTGCATAGACCGGACAGGCCTCCGTCCGGCGAGGCCTGGGTAACCATGCTGGACGTTGGGCAGGGCTTGGCAGTCGTGGTCCAGACATCACGGCACCTGATGTTGTATGACACGGGTCCCCGCTTCGCGTCCGGTTTTGATACCGGCCGGGCAGTGGTACTACCGTACCTCCGCTTTCTGGGGGTGGATCAGGTGGACAGGATTGTGGTCAGCAATGGCGACATGGATCATCGTGGTGGACTGGATTCGGTAATCGACGCCTTTCCCGATGCCCGGTTGACCAGTGGTGAACCCGACAGGCTGGTTGCGGGGCGGGCCAACCGCTGCCAGGCCGGAGAGCGCTGGACCTGGGATGGGGTTATGTTTGAGGTCCTGCATCCGGGTCGCGAGGCAACCTGGCGTGGCAACAATGCCTCCTGCGTGCTCTCGGTTCGAAGCGCCGGGGGTGCCGTTCTGCTGCTTACCGGGGATATCGAGCGTGCGGCCGAGGAAGCGCTGCTACGACAGGGAGAGGGGCAATTGGAGGCGGACGTGGTAAGCGTGCCGCACCACGGCAGCGGAACCTCCTCTGGCAGCCGGTTCGTCTCCGCAACCGGTGCCGCTTACGCGCTGGTATCTGCCGGGTATCGCAACCGCTACGGTTTTCCCCGTCCCGAGGTGGTTCAGCGTTGGCAATCGGCAGGGGCGCGCCTGATCAACACGGCTGATGCGGGTGCTGTCATGCTGCAACTGGCTGCTGACGGCTCGCTCCGCGGTCCGCAGAGCCAGCGACAGCGGGTGCGGCGCTACTGGAGGGATCAGTAGAGGCTGGCAGTGGGGATGCCGGGCGGCTTTCGATCAGGGCATCGAATACAGTATGATACGAAACATTCAGGGGGATAGTGGCCCCGGAGCCGAGAAACTGAACTCCAGAGGGAAATAACAAGGTGTTTGAACTGGTTAAAGCCGGCGGTATTCTGATGCTGCCCATTATCGCCTGCTCGATTGTTGCCATGGCGATCATTATCGAGCGACTCTGGGCCCTGCGCTCGAAACGGGTCATCCCGAGTAACCTGGTGGCCCAGATCTGGCAGCTTCACAGCAAGGGCGAGTTGACCAACGCCCACGTGGTGACGGTCAAGGAGGGATCTCCGCTGGGGCGTATCCTGGCCGCCGGCCTGGTCAACCGGCAACACTCGCGCATCGTCATGAAGGAGGCGATCGAGGAGGTGGGGCGGCAGGTGGTTCACGAACTGGAGCGCTATCTCAATACCCTGGGCACCATCGCCTCCATCACGCCGCTGCTGGGGCTGCTGGGTACCGTGATCGGCATGATCAAGGTGTTCGCCGCCATCATGTCCGCCGGTGTCGGCAACCCGGCGGTACTCGCTGGCGGGATCTCCGAGGCGCTGATCACCACCGCAGCCGGCCTCTCCGTGGCCATTCCCAGCCTGATGTTCCACCGCTACTTCGGTGGCAAGGTGGAGCGCCTGGTGGTGAAGATGGAGGAGCAGGCGCTGAAGATGGTGGAAGTGATGCAGGGCGAGCGCGAGCAGGGGTAACCATTTTGAATCTGCGGCCACATCGTAAGGAGACACCCGAACTCAACCTCACCCCGTTGATCGACGTGGTGTTTCTGTTGCTGATCTTCTTCATGGTCTCCACCACCTTCGACAAGGAGTCCCGGATCAAGGTCGAGCTGCCGACTGCCGCGACCCAGGACGAGAAGGTGGAGGAAGAGACGGTTCTCTCCATCACCATCGACGCCAATGGTCGTTTCTACGTGGATGACCGGGAGGTGATCAATACCGAGGCGGATACCCTGAAACGGGCCATCGAGAAGGCCGCCGGGCTGCGCCGGGACCTGCCGGTGATTATCAAGGCCGATGCGCGTGCCCCGTTCCAGTCGGTATTCAAGGTGATGGATGTCACCAGCCAGCTCGGTTTCGAAAACATGACCTTCCCCGGAAAACAGCCGGTTGAGGACAACTGACCGTTTCGTGAAATCCTTCGATCACTACTGGTACAGTGACAACCGGTTATCCCTGGTTTTGCTACCACTCGCGCTGCTGTTCCGTGTGCTGGCCTGGTTGCGGCGGCGGGCCTACCGCGCGGGTATTTTGCGCAGCCATCGACTGCCGGTACCGGTGATAGTGGTGGGTAACATCACCGTGGGCGGTACCGGCAAGAGCCCGCTGGTCATCTGGCTGGCGAACTGGCTCAGCGAACAGGGGTATCGTCCGGGAATCGTCTCCCGGGGCTACGGTGGGCGTTCCACCGAGTGGCCGCTACCGGTCGATGCGGAAAGTGACCCAGGGCAGGTGGGGGATGAACCGGTGATGATCGCCCGGCGTACCGGCTGCCCGGTGTGGGTGGGGCCGGACCGGCCCGCCAGTGCTGTGGCATTGCTGGCGGAGAATCAGTGTGACATGGTCATCTCCGACGACGGATTGCAGCACTATGCGCTTGCCCGTGATATCGAGATCGCCGTGATAGACGGGAAGCGCGGGGTGGGAAATGGCCATGCATTGCCGGCCGGTCCGCTACGGGAACCGCTCTCCCGTCTGCGACAGGTTGACCTGGTGATCGCAAACGGCGTGTCGGAGCTGGCCGGATGGGGGATGAAACTGAAGGTGGGAGACCTGGTCAACCTGGCCGATCCCGCTCGGCGCATCTCTCTGCATGAGTTGCGTGGAGAACGGGTGTACGGTGTCGCCGCTATCGGTAATCCGGAGCGTTTTTTTTCCACCCTGCGGGCTGCCGGCCTGTCGGTCAGCGAAAGGCCGTTTGCGGACCACTATCCGTTCAGGGCGGAGGACCTGGAGACCGGAGATGGCGAAGCGGTGATCATGACTGAAAAAGATGCGGTAAAATGTGCCCGCTTTGCCCGCCCAAACCACTGGTACCTGGAAGTCAGTGCACAACCTGACAACGGTTTTGTACAACAGCTGGAGCGAAAGCTCGGAGAGTTGAGAAATGGACAAGAAACTGCTTGATATCCTCGTCTGCCCGCTCTGCAAGAGCAAGCTTACCTACAATAAAAAGGCGTCCGAGCTGATCTGCAAGGCGGACCGGTTGGCCTTCCCGATTCGTGACGGCATCCCGGTGATGCTGGAGGATGAGGCGAGGAAGCTGCCGGCGGATGAGGAGGTGGATTGAACGTGAACCGGCCTGCCATCAGCTTCAAGGTCGTAATCCCGGCACGCTATGCATCCAGCCGCCTGCCGGGCAAGCCGTTGCTTGATATCGCCGGCAAGCCGATGATCCGGCATGTCTACGAGCGCGCGCTTGAAAGCGGTGCCGAGCAGGTGGTGGTGGCCACCGACGATGCACGCATCGCCGAGCGGGTGGAGGGGTTTTCCGGCCAGGTCTGCATGACCTCCCCGGAACACCAGAGTGGTACCGATCGTATCGCCGAGGTGGTCCGGCACTATGGCTGGCAGGCCGATGATATCGTGGTCAACCTGCAGGGAGACGAACCGGATATGCCCGCCAGCCTGCTACGCCAAGTGGCGGGGGACATGCAGTCCCACACCGATGCGGTGATGACCACGCTCTCTGCCGACCTGACCGAAGGGGCGCAACTGTTCGACCCCAACGTGGTGAAACTGGTGACCGATGCCAAGGGGTATGCACTCTACTTCAGCCGGGCGCCGATCCCCTGGGACCGGGACCGGTTTTCAGCGGAGGGTGGTCTGCCGGAACAGGTGCAGGGTTACTCCCGGCATATCGGCCTGTACGCCTACCGGGCCGGTTTCCTTTCCCGATACGTGGCCTGGGAGCCCGCTCCCCTGGAGCAGGTCGAGTCCCTGGAACAGCTGCGCGTGCTATGGCAGGGCGAACGCATTCATGTCAGCCGGGCGAGTGAGCTGCCCGGGATCGGAATCGATACGCCAGAGGATCTGGAGAAAGCCAGACGGAACTTCAGCTCTACCGGCCAGGAGGGAAGGGTTACGAGGGGGTGATACGATTGGCCAGAAGTTCGATCAGCTCTTCGGAGAGGGTCTCCTGATCGCTTCCGTAGAGGGGAACGAGAACCGTTTCCGGACCCTTTCTGGAGGGTTCGCCAAACAGGTTGGTCTGGATCACAGACCGCCTTGAGGGGTCAGACAATACCACTGTGCCCTCGTCCGCAAGTATCTCGATCAGTTCCCACTCCCGCCCCAGGTGCATGAAATGGTTGCCGATCAGGGGACGTATTCGTTGTATGAAATCTCTATCGTTCAATGGATGGGTCCTTTTTTCCTGCATCGCATGGTAGATCCAGTGCAGCGCGGAGAATCCTGTTCCGGGCGACCTGCCGCGGCCATCCCGGTGCCGGTCTCAACTGGCCGGAAAGCGGGAAGGGGAGCGTGGTGTCGGGGATGACACGAAACCGGATTGGTGAAACCAGGCGTCAAAAATGACGGTAGCCCATCAGCTGATCGCCCTTGCGCCGTCCATGGTTCATGCGCCGGTCGCTGCCCTGGTCACGGATAAAGCGGCGGCGTTCGACCCGGTAGCGCCGGGACTGGCCCCTGCGTCTGTCCACTATCCCTTCGTACACACAGTGACACTCCGGCTGGTCGCATCCCTCGAAAGGCAGTTCAGGGGGTTCGTTGACAGGATAGACCCGGTCCATCTGCCGGATCGCCGCCTTGCAACCGCAACGGGTGACCCGCAACAGGATGAAACGGTTGTAGTTGCCGATTTTTTTCAGCTGGGATTCACGCTGGCGATTATAGTCCAGGGGCTGTTCCGTCTGTCTCGATAACCAGTTCATCAAAATCCCACCCGCCTGTTGCTTGCCTCTGGTTTCATTATAGTTTAACCAGAATGGTTGTCACCCGGTTTGGCATTGCACGGTATCGGGAAAAGGTGCAAAGATTCGGCGACGGCTGGGTCTTTTCAGCGTACCGGGCGGGATCGGGTCCGGGATAAGGCAAGAACACTTGAAATTAACGGAAGTACCAGACAATTATGAAAAAAGTATCAATCCTGTTCGTCTGCATGGGCAATATCTGCCGCTCACCGACGGCTCATGGCGTGTTTCAGCAGATGGTTGAAAGGGAGGGTTTGCACCCCTTCGTCGATGTCGACTCCGCCGGCACCCATGCCTACCATGTGGGAAATCCGCCGGACCCCAGGTCCCAGGAGACCGCCCGGGGGCGCGGCGTCGATTTGAGCCGGCAACGTGCCCGCAAGGCGCTGGCGGAGGATTTTGAGCGCTTTGACTATATCGTGGCGATGGATCTGGACAATCTAGAGAACCTGTCGCGTCTGGCGCCTCCCGGAGGGCTGGACAAGTTGCACCTGCTGCTCGATTTTGCCCCGGAGCTGGGGGTGCGGGAGGTTCCCGATCCCTACTACGGCGGGGCCAGGGGTTTCGATGATGTCTTTGACCTGGTTACCACGGCCTCGGAGCGCATGCTCGAGGTTATCCGGCGCGATCTGGAGGGTTAAAAAGCCGGTTTTTGCCGTGCTCAAAGAGGCCGCATGATTCAGGGTTGCCCCTGCCGGGACGCCTTTTTACTGCAGCTACGGGACCGCTAGGCCTGATACCGGGGGGCAATGCCCCCCGGCAAGATGCCGTTTACTCTTCACTTCCGGAGGTCGGCCTGGATTCCGCGCCAGGTTTCTCTCCCGCTGCGCTCTCCTTTTTCGCACGCTCTTCCGTTGGCCGGGCGTCAGCGCTGCTGTTTCCGCTGCTATCATTTTCGCGGCGGGTTTCCACCTGGCGCAACGGTGCCTGTGGCTCCGCTTTCTTCGCTTCCGCTGGCGCAGGTGCCGGTTTGGGCTTGTCCGGCGTTGCCGCCGGTTTCGGGGGCGTTTCCGGGGCCGTGGCGGGCTTCACGGCTTCCGGCTTGGTCTCCACCTG
Organism: Sedimenticola sp.; assembly: GCA_026196475.1. Lineage (GTDB taxonomy): Bacteria > Pseudomonadota > Gammaproteobacteria > Chromatiales > Chromatiaceae > Sedimenticola. Next base: position 11,199 of record JAPHTA010000371.1, on the reverse strand, counting down.
TCGCAGCGGTGCCTGAGGTTCGGGAGCCGGTTTCGGCTCCGCTTTTACCTCGGGGACCGGGCGCGGCGTCACCGGCTTTGCTGCCGGTTTTGGCGGTGTCGCATCAACCGGTTTGGCCTTGCCAGGGTCGGTGACCACCTGGCGCAGTTCGGGCTCTTTCCCGTGCTCCGGTTTGGGGGCTTCGGCTGTCGTCTGTTTGGGGCCGTCCCCCGGTTTGTGCTCGGCGTTGCCCCTGGGTTCGGGCGAGGCCTCGGTCGCCTTCGGCGAAGATTTCACGGATTCCGCTTTCTCCGCAGGCTGGCTCTCACCACGCCCTTTGGGGGCAACGGGTGCCGCAGGCGGTTTCGAATCCTCTCTCTTCGCAGCGGGTGTCGCGACATTTCCGCTCTCGGTTGCCGCTGCCGGCGCTGCTTTCGACGCTTCAGGCGGGGTGGAAGCGCGTTCCGTCGACTGGCCTGACCGCTCAGCGGTTGCGCCGGATTCGCGGGCCGGTGTTGCGTCTTTTTTCTGCTCGGCAGCGGAACCATCCTGTGCTCTCTTTCCGCCGTCCGTGTCCTCGCCAGCCTGCTTTACACTCTTCCCGTCACTGCCCGGCTTGTCCGTTTCGTCGGTTTTGCTGCGGCTGGCCTGTTTTTTCCCTGTACGCCGTTTCGGCTTCTCCTGCTCGTCATCGCGCTTTCCCGAATCCCTTTCCGGAGCCGTCTGGCCCGAGTCCTGGGTACGGGCCTCGCTTGCGCCGTTCTCGACAGCTGCATTCTCCTGCTGTGTGCCTGCGGGACTCTTGCGCCGCCGCCGACCGCCCCTGCGACCACGCCGGGAACCGCGCTTCTGCTCCTCGCCGGATGCGGAGTCGCCACCGCTCTCATCCGAACGCGTCTGCTTTTTCTGCTCCTTTTCCGGTTCCTGCTTCTCTGCCACGCTCCGCTTTTCAGGCTTTTGTGCGCTCTTGCGCCGGGCGCCGTCGCCTTCGTCACTTTTCTTGCGTGCAGATGATTTGGGCTTGCCGCTTCGCTTGTTGCCATTGCCGCGCCCGTCGTCCTGCTTGCCGGAGTCCCGCCGGCTTCGGCTACCGCCAGCGCCTTGATCCTGGCCACCCCCGGTTCTGGCGGAGTCTTTACCGGAAGCTTGTTTCCGGGCATCGCTCTCCCCTGATCCCGACTCCTCGTCACCGATAATCGCATTCCAGAGCTTCTTGAAGAAGCCGGTCTCCCGGACCGCTTTTGGCTCCGGCAGCTTCTCTTCCGTGGCCACCGGCTTGTTCGCTTGCGGCGTGGGGGCCGGGGAGGAGGGTATCACCCGCTTGACGGTCGGCTCTTCCGGCTTGATTTCGGCCGGCTTGGCGAAGTCCGGGGTACTGGCCTCAGGCTCCGCCATCATCCGGTAGCTGGCCTCTTCACTGGCACCTTCCGGCAAGTCCTGCTCCCGGATACGCTCGATCTCGTAGTGTGGCGTCTCCAGGTGAATATTGGGAATCAGCACCACGCTGACATCCTGCCGGCGTTCGATGTCGTAGATGGACTGGCGCTTCTCGTTGAGCAGGAAGGTGGCCACGTCCACCGGCAGCTGGGCGTTGATGCGCAGCGTGTTCTCCTTCATGGCGTGCTCTTCGATGATCCGGAGCACCGACAGGGCGAGGGATTCGACGCCGCGGATAAAGCCGTGTCCGTCACAGCGCGGGCAGACGTGAAGCATCGACTCGCCGAGGGAGGGGCGCAGCCGCTGGCGCGACATCTCCAGCAGTCCGAAACGGGAGATTCGTCCCAGCTGGACCCGGGCCCGATCCTGCTTCATCGCCTCTTTCAGGCGGTTCTCCACCTCGCGCTGGTTGCGGGTCGGTGTCATGTCGATGAAATCGATCACGAACAGGCCGCCCATGTCGCGCATCCTCAGCTGGCGGGCTATTTCGTCCGCCGCCTCGAGGTTGGTATTCAGGGCGGTCTCCTCGATATCCGCGCCCTTGGTGGAGCGGGCCGAGTTGATATCGATCGAGGTCAGCGCCTCGGTGTGATCGATCACGATGGCGCCACCGGAGGGCAGCCGTACCTCGCGCTGGAAGACGGATTCGATCTGGCTCTCGATCTGGTAGCGGCTGAACAGCGGCACCTCGTCGGTGTAGTGACGCAGCTTGCGCAGGTTGTGCGGCATCACCTGCTCAATGAATTCGCAGGCCTCGGCATAGACCTCGGGGTGGTCGATCACAATCTCCCCGATGTCGTTTCGCAGGTGGTCCCGGATCGAGCGGATAATGACGTTGCTCTCCTGGTAGATCAGGAACGGAGCTGATTTCGATTTGGCGGAGAGTTCGATCGCCTCCCACAGCTGTTTCAGGTAGTTCAGGTCCCACTGCAGGTCCTCTTCGCTCTTGCCGATTCCGGCAGTGCGTACGATCAGTCCGAACCCTTCCGGGACCTCCAGGTTGGCCATGGCGTCGCGAAGATCATTCCGCTCCTGGCCCTCGATGCGGCGGGAGATGCCCCCGGCGCGCGGGTTGTTGGGCATCATCACCAGGTAGCGGCCGGCCAGCGAGATGAAGGTGGTCAGGGCGGCACCCTTGTTGCCACGCTCCTCTTTTTCGATCTGGACCACGACCTCCTGACCCTCTCGTACTGCCTCCTTGATCGGCACGCGGCCGCCGGACTCGCGGGCGGACTTCGAGAAGTAGGTTCGGGAGATCTCTTTGAGTGGCAGGAAGCCGTGTCGCTCGGAGCCGTATTCCACGAAGGCGGCTTCGAGGCTGGGTTCGACCCGGGTTATCTTCCCTTTGTAAATATTGGCTTTTTTCTGTTCGCGACCAGCGGTTTCAATATCCAGATTGTACAGTTTTTGGCCATCCACGATGGCAACACGCAACTCCTCAGGCTGAGTTGCGTTGATCAGCATGCGTTTCATATTGTGATATTCCTTGGGTGCGCTCTCTCTGCAAGGAGACCAGCGGGGCTGTTTCGTCCGGCATGGACGGATCACTCCCAGTATTCTGGTTCCTGTCGGAGGTCAGATTGTCGGTAGCTGAGGGCGATGGATCGGCCAGCTCAGCCCGGCAACATCTTTGAAGCGCGCCGTTAATAATGTGTACACCGCAGTTGTGTAGAGTGCGATGCGTTCTTTGGTTATCTCACGGGATGATGCGTGTTGCTGATCGATCTATCCCGACTTGCGGGAGATCTGATCCCCGTGGATAACCGAACTCCACCCCGAGGGCGGATGTTCGATGATCAGTTTGCGTGAGGCGGGTTTGATCGGCCATTCGGACGGACTCTCCACCACCGCGCGATTATAGCGGTCTTAAGCAGGTGCAGCAAATGGTCTGCCTGCCTGTTCCCATATATATAGTCTACCGGCGAGCGGAATGAAGCTGGTATCATTGGCCGGATGTCAAACAAGCCCCAGACCAACAGTGCCGTCCAGATGCTGGTTATCGACCCGGGTTATGAAGGCCAGCGAATCGATAACTTTCTGCTTAACTACCTGAAGGGTGTTCCCAAGAGCTTTGTCTACCGCATCCTGCGCCGGGGTGAAGTGCGGGTGAACAAGGGCCGGATCAAGGCCGGTTACCGGTTGCAGGCGGGGGACCAGGTGCGAGTTCCGCCGGTCAGGGTGGCGGAGAGACCCGAGGGGAAGGCGATCGATGAGCGGCGGCTGAAGCGGCTCGAATCGGCCATTCTGTACGAGGACAAGCGCCTGCTGGTATTGAACAAGCCGTCCGGGATCGCGGTTCACGGCGGCAGCGGGCTCAGCTTCGGCATTATCGAGATGCTGCGCCAGCTGCGTCCCGAGGAGCGGCAGCTGGAGCTGGTTCACCGCCTGGACCGGGAGACCTCCGGCTGCCTCCTGGTAGCCAAGCGGCGCAGCGCGTTGCGCACTCTGCATGAACTTATGCGCACAAACGGGATCGATAAGCGGTACGTCGCCCTGCTCAGCGGCAACTGGAGCCGGGATAGGGTGGAGGTGGATGCCCCCCTGCTGAAGAACACCCTGCAGGGCGGGGAGCGGATGGTGCTGGTGGACCCGCGCGGCAAGGAGGCATTGACCCGGTTCCGGGTCAGGCATCGCTACCGTGACAGCATGCTGGTGGAGGCCCGGTTGATGACCGGCCGTACCCACCAGATCCGGGTCCATGCCGCGCATTTGGGCACCCCGATCCTGGGTGACGAGAAGTACGGGGACGCCGAGGCCAACCGGCGGGCCCGGGAGAGAGGGCTGAAGCGGCTGTTTCTGCACGCCGAGTCACTGCGTTTCCGCTGGCCGGACGAGGAACAGGATACCTGTTTCAACGCGCCGCTGGAGCCGGCACTGGATGAACTGCTTCGCAGCCTGAAGTGAGCAGGCTCGACACAGCATGGTAACGGAAGAGAGATGAGTAGAGAGTTCAAGCTCCTGGTCTTCGACTGGGACGGCACCCTGATGGATTCGGAGGCGAGGATTGTCGCCTGTGCCCGGGCCGCGGCGGAGTCGATGTCGATCGAGTCGCCCTCCGACGAGGCGATCCGGAATATTATCGGCCTTGGCCTGATGGAGGCGCTGGAGGTGCTGTTCCCGGGCTCGGAGAGAGCCTTCAAGGAGCGCTTTATCGAGCATTACCGGCGCTATTTCCTGCATGAAGACAGCACCCCCTCGCTGCTGTTTCCCGGCGCCCGGGAGGCGCTGGAGCAACTGGCGGAGAGTGGTGACTACATGCTGGCGGTGGCCACCGGCAAGGGGCGCCCGGGGCTGAACAAGGTACTGGTCGAGACCGGACTGCAAGAGCATTTTCACGCCACACGCTGTGCCGACGAGACCTTCTCCAAGCCGCACCCGGAGATGCTGCTGCAGATCATGGACGAACTGGGGGTGGAGCCCGGGGACACCCTGATGATCGGCGACACCGAGTATGACCTGCAGATGGCGATCAACGCCAAGACCCACTCCCTGGCGGTGAGTTACGGGGTGCACGAAGTGGGGCGTCTGCAGGCCCTGGAGCCACTCGGCTGCCTGGATGATATTGCCCAGTTGCGCGGCTGGCTGGAAACACGGAAAGAGAGCATTAACTGATACTTCAGAGTGGTGATAATGGATAGCATTGAACAGGAAAAACTGAAGCGCAAAGAGGGCTGGGAGCGGGATCTCCTGGAGCAGCTGGCGACCGCCTCGATCAAAGAGCAGCGGCGCGCCAGGCGCTGGGGCATCTTCTTCAAGCTGCTGGGGTTTACCTACCTGGCAGTGTTGCTGCTGCTGTGGACGCCGGGTCTGTTTACGGATGCCGCGATCAAGGCCGCCAAGGACCATACCGCGATCATCGAGGTCAAGGGTGTGATCGCCGATGACACGGAAGCCAGCGCCGACAACGTGATCACCGCCCTGCGCTCCGCCTACGAGGACAAGAAGACCAAGGGCATCATCCTGCGCATCAACAGCCCCGGCGGCAGCGCGGTGCAGGCGGGCTACATCTACGACGAGATCAAGCGCCTGCGCAAGAAGCACGAGAAGATACCGGTCTACGCGGTGGTCACCGACATGGCCGCCTCCGGTGGCTACTACATCGCCGCCGCCGCCGACGAGATCTACGTCGACAAGGCGAGCATCGTCGGCTCCATCGGGGTGTTAATGAGCACCTTCGGCCTGGAGGAGGGGATGAAGAAGCTCGGCATCGAGCGGCGCCTGCTCACCGCCGGCGAGCACAAGGGCATCCTGGATCCCTTTTCACCCCTGAAAGAGGACGAGAAGGCCCATATCCAGACCATGCTGGACCAGGTGCACCAGCAGTTCATCGACGCGGTCAAAGAGGGGCGGGGTGATCGTCTGCAGCAGGACCCGAAGCTGTTCAGCGGGCTGTTCTGGTCCGGCGAGGAGAGTATCCGGCTGGGCCTGGCCGATGCCACCGGCAGCAGCAGTTATGTCGCCCGGGAGCTGATCGGGGCCGAGACCCTGGTCGACTACACCCAGGCCGAGGACCTGCTGGACCGCCTGGCCAAGCGTATCGGGGCCGGTGCCGCCGCCTTCGTCAGCAGCCGGGCGGGCCTGGAGCAGGTGCCCTCTGTTCGTTAACGGCCGGGTTTAAGGAGAGGCACTGCTGTCCCATTAAGAAACACTTTGGTTGTTTATAACCTACTGATTAAACATGAGGATATAGTTCACAGTCAGGCAATGTGACATAGAAAATCAGTTAGTGCGTCCCTTCTACCGTCAAGCGGCACCGAGGTCCCTCAGGGAGAAGGATAGGATGAGGGAATATTAACAATCAGTAAGTTAACTCTTATTATCCCCTCACCCCAACCCTGGGCCGCATGTTCCCGACGCGGCCAACCGACTACATCCCTGTAGTCGTCTCCCTGAGGGAGAGGGAGTTTTTGGGACAGCAGTGAATGAGAGGTAATCCAAAACGGGGCCGCGATAACGCGGCCCCGTTCGTTTCCCGCTCAGCGCTCCACGTAGGGCAGCAGGGTCAGCTCCACCCGCCGGTTCTGCTGCCGGCCCGAAGCCGTGCCGTTGCTGGCGATCGGCCGGGACTCGCCATAGCCGACGGTATCGATTCTCACCGCCTGCACGCCCTGGCTGATCAGAACCTGCCGTACCGCATCCGCCCGCTCCTGGGAGAGCCTCTGGTTATAGGCGTCGGAGCCGGTACTGTCGGTGTGCCCGGCCACCTCGATCATGGTCGAGGTGTACTCGTTTAAAACCAGCGATACCGAATCCAGGGTATCCACAAAGCCCGGCTTGACGTAGGACTTGTCCACCTCGAAGGTGATGTTGCTCGGCATGTTGAGAATGATGTTGTCGCCGGAGCGGGTCACGCTGACGCCGGTGTTCTCCAGGCGCTGGCGCAGCTTCGCCTCCTGCACATCCATGTAGTAACCCACGCCGCCTCCGGCCAGTGCGCCGATACCGGCGCCCTTCAGCGCCCGCTCCTTGCGATCCTTCTTGTCATCCGAAGTGGCGATCCCAAGAACCGCGCCCACGGCGGCGCCGATGGCGGCCCCCTTGGTGGCGCTGGAAGTCTTCTCCTCCCGGGTGTAGGGATCAACCGTGGTACAGGCCTGGAGCAGGACGCCGGAGGCCAGCAGGCAGCAAAGTGCCACTCTCTTCATGATTAGGTACTCCTTGTTTTTCTCTTTAAAATGGGCCATCGGCCCGATTTGCAGCATAGTTTGGCTGTTAGCGGCCTATTTTTCCATGACTTGATGGCGGGTGTTTGAGGGTGGGTCACAGTCTTGGGGGGAGGGGGGTGTGTTCTGGCTGGTATTTGAATTAAGGAGACAGTATTCAGGTGCTGGTCAATGGCAAGTTCCGACATTAAGCGGACGTTGGTTGCTGGTTGCTAAATCAGAGGGTTCTTGGTTCGGCCAGCTTAAACTTGGGTGCCAACCCCGATATTTGTCAAGAATCATCCCAATACTAGACCTAGAAGCGTTTAAGGAATATAGGTGGTATAGTCTTACCCAGAATAATAAGTCTCATTTTTCAATTTATGTGCGAGCCACATAAATCTGCTGTGGCGTGAGACGTATAATCAGCATTAGCTGCTTCGAGGAGAATTCATGACCAAACAATTACTGGCACTGCTCTCAGCGGGGACTTTTCTGGTTTTCGGCATGCTGTTGAGCTTGAACTTCAGCATGTCCGCAGATGATCGGGTATATGACCTTGAAGGTCGTGTGGATGATCTCGACTACATAGTTTCAGACGTCGATGATCGAGTTGATGATCTCGAACGCAGAGGAAGGTGGTAAACGGATGAAGACATTCATTAAAGTCTGGTTCAGGGCAATCCCATTCACGGTAGGCATGGCTCTTTCCCTAATAGCACTATGTTTCTTGGTCCGATCTTACGATAACGGACTGGATTTCGACGAAGAAGAAATTTGGATCTTTGTAATATTCTTTTTCACAGGCTTTCCCACCCTTGTTCATGGTATCAACGTACTTTCCGAAAAAAGCAGTGAGCATGAGTCAGCCAGCAGCTAACAAAATCATTGTGGCGGGTCAAACGCCGCTGAACTCAGGCGTTAGATATCGGGGAGAGATTCATGACAAACAAAATGCAACGCAGGGCACTCTACATGCCCGTATTGCATATCGATGCAAATCTTATCAACGCCCGCCAGAAACTGGAAACGGTAAATCAGCTAGAAAAGTGGGCAGATGATGGAATCATTTGTATGAATATGTCATGTACCGCCCGAACCGAAGCACGTACTGGTAAAAATCTTAATAGAATCCGGAAGGCAGACGCTCAAATCCATACAATTACGCCACCGGCAGAGGCTCGCGAACCTCTTTATCAGGAAATAGAAGAAGCTATTTTTCCGGACGGTGCAAAAAACGAAAACCAACAAAACGACATAAAAATTATAATTGAGGCTGCGAAATACGCAGCCATTCTTGTCACTGGTGATGGGGGCTCAAAAAACCAGCCAGGTGGGATGCTTGGTAATCGAGTCAAGCTCAAGAATATACTCACAATCCTTTCACCAGATGAAGCAGTTGAATTTGTGCGTAATAAGATAGAAGAGCGCGATAACTTCAATAAGCGAGTTGTTGATGAAATTGGAGGCGAACTACCAGCATGGACAGGAAAAGATTAAACAATGTTTAATATTAAAATCAAACCGGTGCAAAAAAACAGTGTGGCTTATTCGAAACATTAGAAATGTGAAGGAGGGATCCATGATTCAATGGACTTCGGTAAGTTCAACAGCCATCCGAAAAATCGGTTACGACCCATTAACAAGAAAAATGTATATCGATTTTGAAGATAGTGACCCGTATTACACGTTCTGCAATGTACCGCAGCATGTTGTAAAGCAATTTATATCAGCAAGTTCCGTTGGTCGCTTTTATCATCAGCACATCAAAGATCAATACGATTGCTGAAGGGAAATAGTATGAAAATATTGGTTGTTATGATGGTTTCATTCTGGATGGGCATGGCAGCTCCAGTATTGGCAGATATGTTTACTCCGTCTCATTCTTGCTCAAAGCCATACAAGCCATATGAGTTCAATGATCAATATGAACTGGATAGTTTTAGGAGCGAGGTAGAGTTTTACCAGCAGTGCATTGAAGATTTTGTAGAAGAACAGAATGATGCCGCAAGAAAACATCAAGATGCGGCTGAAGAGGCTATAGACGAATGGAACAACTACGTGAACTACGAGCTAAATTAGTTAAATATTTACAATCATATCCAGCCGACCCACATAGGCGCCGCTTTGCTCTGCTTTCGCGGCCGGCGGATATGAGGCATTAACGTCTGCTTTTGGATGGACCTTGCCTGCACCCAAATAGAAGATATAGAAACCTTCTAGGAATACAGGCAGTATGACAATACTCAAAACAATAAATTATTTTTTTCAGTTCACGCGCAAACCATATGATAGAACTAATCTACTTTGCAGGGTTTATACTGATAATCTTGGTTGGCGACTTAGTTCCTGCATGGTGTTTTACCATCCTTTTCGTCATCGACTTATTTACAGAAAAATTTCTAACAAAAAATCCCCTCATATGGCTTGAGCGGGTAGGGCTTTTAGTTTGGCTATTGTGGGATCTCCAAAGCCCGTTAGAATTGGCTGAAGAGCTTGAGGTATTAGCGCTAATTATTACTATGGCCTGGGCGTATGGGAGAATAGGACAGAAAAATAATTTGTGACTTAGATTCGATCAAACAACTGCATAAAGAGGTGGGTAAATGATCGGCCGAAGAGATCCAAGCGAATATAGTGAACTAATTGCTGTGGTGACAGAAGACTGTGAGCTAAATAGAATTCGCTTATGCCCTGCGCCAGGCCAGCAATACTCAGAGAAAATGTTTATTGAATGTTCCAAAGCATTAAGAAAACTGCCTGTTGGTACTAGAGTAAAAATACGGGTAGTAGAAAAATACCCAAAAGACAGTCACGACTCAAAGCATTTATATACAAGTTACAAATGGGATTATCAAATAGTCGAGTAATGCGCGAATATTTTACTTTATCCACTGGCAAAGTTAATGTCGGCTTCTGGATGGTTTCAGCCCTTTAGCCAAGAAAAACAATGGGGTCAATGTCGTTGATTTTGACTTCAACTGATAAGGGGGACACATCTATTTTCGGCAAGCAAGGCAGCTAGGTAGGGTGGGCACGTTTTTTTGTGCCCACGCGTATGCTCCAGAATTACCGCGTGGGCACACACGGCGTGCCCACCCTACGGATCTGGGCGTTATGTAGCGAATGGCCGTTTTCCAAAAAAAATTGAAGCGTTCTCTCACCCAAAAGAAAAAAGGCGGGCTTCAACGCCCGCCTTTTCAGTTTTTCAGTACTTGCTTCTCATGTGCGCTGACTCGTAGCTGATACCCGAATCGATAACCGGCTACGGCCTGTCAATGACGACTTTAGCCACACTTCGAATCCCCACAGTTAAGACAGGTCAGGCAGCCGTCCATCATGATCGCGGCCTTGGTGTTGCACTTCTTGCACAGCTGGGCGCCGTCCGGGAACTCGCTGTTGTGCTCCTTGTCCTGCAGGTTGATCGACTCTTCGTACTGGGCCCGTTTCTCGTCGATCAGCTTCTGCTGGTGCTCGTCCGGGCCGTCCTCCTTCAGCAGGCCGATCATGACCAGGTGGCAGTGGATGGCATCACCGATCTCCGCCACCAGGGAGGGCATGTACTTACCGCCTTTCTTGAAGTAGCCGCCGGCGGGATCGAACACGGAACGCAGCTCTTCCACCAGGAAGGTGACGTCGCCACCCTTGCGGAAGACCGCGGAGATAATCCGGGTGAGTGCCACGATCCACTGGAAGTGGTCCATGTTCTTCGAGTTGATGAAGACCTCGTAGGGGCGGCGTACCTCGTGCTCGGTGCCGTGGTTGAGGATGATGTCGTTGATGGTGACATACAGCGCATGCTCGGAGAGCGGGGTCTTGATCTTGTAGGTGGAGCCGAACAGCATCTCCGGGCGCGCCACCTTCTCATGCATGTGGATGATGTTGCTGTCCTGCTGCTCCACCTCTTTCGCAGCGGCCTCTTCATCCTCTTTCGCCACGTTGTAGCTTACGATTTTCTTGTCAATCTTGATTGTCATTTTGTCTTATCCTGCCAGTAGCCCACTGACCCGCTAAATGTTGTCGCCAGGTTGTATTCTGAAGCCCGGTGGGGGTTCAGAATTTACCGTAATATCCCTCTTTCAGGGCGTCGAAGAGGTTGGCCGCGGTATGCACCTCGCCATCGTATTCGATCTCTTCGTTG
>JAPHTA010000174.1 GCA_026196475.1 Sedimenticola sp. | reverse complement strand
CGATGGGATGGCGGTCCACGCCGCGGCAAAAACCTTCCAGCGACGCTTCGGTGGTCATCCACTCGTCATCACCATACCCGGCGTAATCGACGCCACAGGCATCCACCAGCTCTTCGAACTGGAAACTCTCGTCGTCACGCAACTCGGTGGCAATGGCAACCAGCTGGTCGCGCGGCACCACCATGGTAACCTCTCCCAGCGCCAGGCTGATGTCACAACCCTGACTTTCGTACCGCTGCCGGAGATTATCAGCCAGCGCCGCATGGCGATCCTGAAACCTGTTTTTCACTGTTTCGCTCATAACCCCGACCTAATCCTGGCGCGCTATGGTACTGGTGCGCTTGATTTTTTCCTGAAGCTGTATAATGCCGTACAGGAGCGCTTCCGCAGTGGGCGGACAACCGGGGACATAGATATCGACCGGCACTACACGATCGCACCCACGCACTACAGAATAGGAGTAGTGGTAATAACCACCGCCGTTGGCGCAGGAGCCCATGGAGATAACCCAGCGTGGCTCCGCCATCTGGTCATAAACCTTGCGCAGGGCGGGCGCCATCTTGTTGACCAGGGTACCGGCGACGATCATCACATCGGACTGCCGCGGGCTGGGGCGAAAAATAATGCCGAAGCGGTCCATGTCGTAACGGGCCGCGGCTGCATGCATCATCTCGACCGCACAACAGGCCAGACCGAAGGTCATTGGCCAGAGGGAACCGGTCCGCGCCCAGTTGATCAGCTTGTCTGCGCTTGTGGTGATGACACCCTTTTCAAGTATGCCTTCTACTCCCATTCGAGGGCCCCTTTCTTCCACTCATAGATGAACCCGACAACCAGAACGCCCAGAAAAACGGTCATAGCGACCAGACCAACCATGCCGATCTGGTCCAGGACGACGGCCCAGGGGAAAAGAAATGCGATCTCAAGATCGAAAATAATAAACAGGATTGCGACCAGGTAGTACCTGACGTCGAACTTTATTCGGGCGTCTTCGAAGGCCTCGAAACCACACTCGTATGGAGACAGTTTTTCGTCATCGGGACGACGGGTACCCAGTACGAAACCAAGCGCCACCATGACAACGCCGACCACCAGGCCGACACCGATAAACACCAGAACTGGAAGATAGTTCTCTAACATAATGCTCGCGTCCTTCTCACCGGGTTCGCAGGTTTCAAGTGGTCCCAGCCGTGACTTTAACGGGGCGCAATGGTAGAGCAGCAGGAGTGATCTGTCAAGCTTATAGCGACAATAAAAAACTTTATAATCAGTTACTTATGCTTGATTTTATTAATAAAAAACGGCACCACCCCAACGGGTGATGCCGTCTTTTTCTGATGGTGCCGATGGCCGGATTTGAACCGGCACGGCTTGCGCCACTACCCCCTCAAGATAGCGTGTCTACCAATTTCACCACATCGGCATTTCTGTTTTGAGTATAACCCAACTCCAATTAATTACTCCGCTGCACCGGTCGGCGCAGGAGGAATCGACGGAACACCGGATCCGCTTGTTGCCGCACCCGGCACCGTCGGAACCTCGGACGTTGGCGCAGGGGGTGCAGCAGGAATCTCGATTGCCGGTGCCTGCGGTTCCGTCATCAGCCCAGGCCGTTCAACAGATTGCATGGCAAACCAGGCCAGGCCCAGACTGGTCAGGAAAAACAGGGTTGCCAGGACCGCGGTGGCCCGGCTGAGGAAGTTGGCGGAACCAGCGGCACCAAAAACGGTACCTGAAGAACCGGAACCGAAAGCGGCGCCGGCATCAGCACCCTTGCCGTGCTGCATCAGCACGAGGCCAATGACACCAAGCGCCAGGAAAAGATGAACCACCACCAGAATTGTATGCATTCGGGATTCCGTTAACAACCAGAAAATTCAAAGCGCGCATTGTACATGATGACGACAGGAGAAAGAAGTCACCACTACATTATAAAAGCAGTTTTTTCGGTGTTTTTTCCTGGCACTTACCAGACAGGCATCCTAAAACCCTGACACCATGCCCGCCGAATCAGTTGGCGGCCCGGCAGATACCCAGGAAATCCTCGGCACTCAGTGCTGCACCACCAATCAATCCGCCGTCAATATCCGGCTTGGCGATCAGCTCGGCAGCGTTTCCGGGTTTCATGCTGCCGCCGTACAGAATCTGCAGCCCCTCGGCAACACCGCCATCGAGTTCGGCAACACGACCACGGATAAACCCGTGAACATCCTGCGCCTGCTCCGGTGTTGCGGTCTTTCCGGTACCGATCGCCCACACAGGCTCATAGGCCACCACCCCGTCGGCCAGCGCGGCAACGCCCTCCAGCTCGATGACCGCGTCCATCTGGCGGGCAACAACCTGCTCTGTGATGCCCTGCTCCCGCTCCTCCAGGGTTTCACCCACGCACAGGATGGGCACCAGTCCGGCAGCACGGGCGGCAGCGAACTTCCGTGCCACCAGCTGATCGCTCTCTCCGTGATAGGCACGACGCTCCGAATGACCCACGATGACATAGGTACAACCAAAATCCTTAAGCATGGAGGTTGCGATCTCGCCGGTATAGGCACCAGCGCTCTCGGCCGAGACATCCTGCCCGCCCCAGGCGATCGCGCTGCCCTGCAACTGCTGCTGCACGGTGGGAATATAGATGGCGGGTGCGCAGACTGCAACTGCAGCCTTCGTTACATCTTCCATACCGGCCTTGATACCATCGAGCAGTACGCCGATGCTCTCAAGGGAGCCATTCATCTTCCAGTTACCCGCTACCAGTGGCTGACGCATTCGATCTCTCCTGCAAAGCTCCACGACTTAATGGTGACACCAGGGGGGTGGTGACAAGCAAAAAAGTCTATCCAGCGCTTTAACTGAAAGCAAATCAGGAAATGGTATCGCTGGGATCAGATATTCCTATGATGAGGTCAGGCCGTGGCCGCGTGCCCCTGGTGGTTTTCCGCCAACTGACGCTGCAGGGAGTCGACAATCCTCAGCGAGAGCGCCTCTATCCTTTCTGCTTCGCGTCCCTCCACTGTCACCCGGATCAGCGGCTCGGTACCGGATGCCCGCAACAGTACCCGGCCGGTCCCCTCCAGTTCGCGCTCAACATCGGAAACCGCCTCCTGCACCGACCGCGAGGACAGTAACTCCCCGGCACTGGCACTACCCAGGCAGACGTTCCGCGTGATCTGGGGAAACTTGCGGTATCCCTCCCGCAGCTGCTGCAGCGAACGTCCGCTCTTGACCACTTCCGCCAGAACCTGGAGGGCCGATATGATGCCGTCACCGGTAGTGGTTCGATCCAGACAGATGATATGTCCCGATGGCTCACCGCCCAGCGTCCAGCGTTCGAGTTGCAGCCGTTCCAGTATGTAGCGGTCACCCACGTCGGTGCGCACCAGGTCTATCCCGTGTTCGTTAAGCGCCTGCTCCAGCCCGAGATTGGTCATCCTGGTACCGACCACACCACCCTCGAGTACACCACGCCGCAACCGGGAGCAGGCGATGATGTAGAGGATATCATCACCATCCAGCACTTCTCCGGCAGCATCCACCATGATCAACCGATCGCCATCGCCATCCAGCGCAACACCGATATCGGCAGCGTGCTCCAGCACCGCCGCCTGCAGGGTTTCAATATGGGTCGATCCCACACCGGCATTGATATTCAGTCCATCCGGCTTGTCACCGATTGCCACCACGTCGGCCCCCAGCTCACGGAATACGTGTGGCGCAATGTGGTAGGTGGCCCCATGGGCACAATCAACAACAACCTTCAGGCCGGAAAAGCTCATGGTCCAGGGGATGGTGCTCTTGCAGAACTCGATGTAACGCCCTGCGGCATCACTTACCCGGTAGGCCTTGCCCAATTGCTCGGACTCCACCGTGGTCATCGGCTTGTCGAGCTCCCGCTCGATCTCGCACTCCACCTCGTCGGGCAGCTTTTTCCCTTCGCTGGAGAAGAACTTGATGCCGTTGTCGCAGTGTGGATTGTGCGAGGCACTGATCACGATTCCCGCCTGGGCATGCAGGGTACGGGTCAGGTAGGCGATTCCCGGTGTCGGCATTGGACCCAGCAGGTGGATATTAACTCCAGCAGCCACCAGGCCAGCCTCCAGGGCCGATTCGAGCAGGTATCCGGAAATCCGGGTGTCCTTACCGATCAGCACCTTTCCGCCACGCCCTTTTCCCAGTACCCGGCCTGCGGCCCAGCCCAGTCGCATCACGAATTCAGGTGTGATCTTACCCTCACCAACGCGCCCGCGAATCCCGTCTGTACCAAAATACTTCCTTTTTGACCCCATTCCCATTCTCTCTACCATGTTATCTGTTCAGCACCCGCGCTCCGATCAACGGAACGCTGACGCTCTCTGGACCTCACCTGTAGCGGCACGACAGGGTCCCGGCTTTAACCGCAGGCAATGCGCTGACCACCGGAGTCCGCGAAATCGGAACCAGTCGCTCACTCCGCCCGCATCACAGCATGGGCGACCCTGAGAGCATCTGCGGTTGCCCGCACATCGTGCGCCCTGATGATCGATGCCCCCCGCTCCACCGCCATCACAGCAGCAGCCACGCTGCCGTGCAGGCGCTGATCGACCGGTACATCCCCGAGCAGGGCACCTATCATCGATTTCCTGGAGACGCCAACCAGGACCGGCAATCCCAGCGATTCAAAACGGGATAATCGATGCAGCAGTGTCAGGTTGTGGGCCAGGCTCTTGCCAAAACCGAAGCCGGGATCGAGCAGCAAGCGATCGCGCGGAATCCCTGCGGCCACGGCGGCATCCACACGTCTGGACAGAAACCGGGCCACCTCGCTCACCACATCATCATAGCGTGGATTGTGCTGCATGGTGCGGGGTTCACCCTGCATATGCATCAGGCAGACCGGCACTCCCAGGTCGCTAGCTGTCTGAAGGGCACCTTCGGCCCGCAGCGCAAGGACATCATTGATCATGCCTGCACCTGCGGCTACCGCCTCCCGCATGACGACAGGTTTACTGGTATCCACCGACAGGGGAACGGGAAGCTCGGCAGCAATCGCCCGAATCACCGGGATAATACGATCTAGTTCCTGCTGGTCAGACACCGCGCCCGCGCCGGGACGAGTCGATTCGCCACCGATATCGAGAATATCCGCCCCTTCCGCAACCAGCTCACGGGCGTGTTCCAGTGCTGCCCCTGGCGAAATGAAATCACCCCCGTCCGAGAAGGAGTCGGGGGTGACGTTGAGTATCCCCATTACCTGGGGGCGCACCAGATTGACAGTTTTACCGGCGCAATCCAGCAGCGTCACGATCGGCAGTCCGGGCCAGTTTAGTGCTGACCGGCGGGACCGCCGATTCCGTCCGGTGAGTCACCTTTTGGCTTGCCCACCTCGTCCACATCCGTCTTCAAGCCGTCTCCACCGGAGGTAAGGTCGGAGTCAGAATCATCCATCCAGTCCTTGGGCGGACGGGGCACCTTGCCATCCATGATGTCGCTGATCTGATCAGCGTCGATAGTCTCGTACTTCATCAGGGCTTCCGCCATGATATGCAACTTTTCGAGATTCTCCTCAAGAATTCGCTTCGCACGCATATAGTTGAGATCGATAAAGTTGTGTACCTCCTCGTCGATGGCGTGCGCTGTCTCGTCCGATACGTTCTTGTGCTGGGTCACGGAACGCCCGAGAAAGACCTCTTCCTCCTCTTCGCCGTACATCAGGGGGCCGAGACGGTCTGACAGTCCCCACTTGGTGACCATGCTGCGTGCAATGCTGGTGGCACGCTGGATATCGTTGGACGCACCGGTGGTTACCATATCCTTGCCAAACACAAGCTCCTCTGCCACGCGCCCGCCGAACAGGCTGGATATCTGGCTCTCCAGGTGCTCCTTGCTCTGGCTGTAGCGGTCTTCCAAAGGCAGGAACATGGTGACACCGAGGGCCCGACCACGGGGAATGATACTGACCTTGTAGACCGGGTCATGAGACGGCACCAGGCGCCCGACGATGGCATGTCCTGCCTCGTGGTAGGCGGTCAGCTTCTTCTCGTCCTCGCTCATCACCATGGACTTGCGCTCGGCGCCCATCATGATCTTGTCCTTGGCCCGTTCCATCTCGGCCATCTCCACCATGCGCTTGTTGGCGCGAGCGGCAAACAGGGCGGCCTCGTTCACCAGGTTGGCGAGATCCGCACCGGAGAAACCGGGTGTACCCCGGGCGATCAGCGCCGGTACCACGTCATCGGAGGCAGCCACCTTGCGCAGATGTACCTTGAGAATCTGTTCACGTCCCCGTACGTCGGGCAGCGGCACCACCACCTGGCGGTCGAACCGACCGGGTCGGAGGAGCGCCGGATCGAGTACGTCGGGCCGGTTTGTGGCCGCGATCACGATTACCCCTTCGTTGCCCTCGAATCCGTCCATCTCGACCAGCAACTGGTTGAGTGTCTGCTCACGCTCGTCGTGACCGCCGCCAAGTCCGGCACCCCGATGCCGGCCCACTGCATCGATCTCATCGATGAAGATGATACAGGGCGCGTGCTTCTTCGCCTGCTCGAACATATCGCGTACACGGGAGGCACCGACACCGACGAACATTTCGACAAAATCGGAACCGGATATGGTGAAGAAGGGCACTTTCGCCTCACCGGCGATGGCCTTGGCCAGCAGGGTCTTACCGGTGCCGGGTGAACCGACCATCAGCACACCCTTGGGAATCTTGCCACCCAGTTTCTGGAACTTGGAGGGGTCACGCAGGAACTCCACCATCTCGGAGACCTCATCCTTCGCCTCCTCGACACCCGCCACATCGGCGAAGGTGACCTTGACCTGGTCTTCGCCAAGCATCCGCGCCTTGCTCTTGCCGAACGACATGGCACCCCGGCCGGCACCGCCACCCTGCATCTGGCGCATGAAGAATATCCACAGGCCGATCAGGATGAAGAGCGGGAACCAGTTGATCAGGATGGTCATCAGGATCGAGGGCTTGTCCGGCGGCGTAGCCTCGATCTGCACGTTGTTGTTCAGCAGATCACCCACCAGGCCGTCGTCGCCCGGGCTGTAGGTGGAGAAGGTGGCGCCCGAGGTCAGGGTACCCTTGATCTCGCGGCCGTCGATCTTGACCTTCTGTACGGCCCCGCTATTCACCTGGGCAAGGAACTCCGAGTAGGAGAGCGCATTGGTCTGCGAGGTCTGGGATGAGAAGTTGTTGAATACCGACATCAGGACGATCGCGATGATCACCCAGAGAATCAGATTCTTTGCCATATCATTCAAGGTAAATACCCTCTATTTCGTGCTGAAGCCGGCAACCGACCCAGCGACCTTGGCGCTTTCCCGCCTCTCCCGCTATCGACAGCCGGAATCAGACGAAATTCAATACGTTAACAAATATTTCGCACCGTACAGTACTATACATTATAGCCCGTCGCCACCAGGTAGACCTCCCGGCTCTGCTGTCGCGAGGCGGCAGGCTTGCGGGTCACAACCCTGGAGAAAGTCTCCCGCACCGCTTTCAGGTACTGATCGAAACCCTCCCCCTGAAACACCTTGACCACAAAACCGCCCCCGGGGTTCAGTACCTCCCTCGCATACTCCAGCGCCAGCTCGCAGAGATAGATTGCCCGGGGTTGGTCCACGGCGTTCATACCACTCACATTGGGGGCCATGTCGGAGATTACAAGATCCACCGGACGCCCCTGGAGCAGGACTCTCATCCGCTCCAGGGAGGCATCCTCCCTGAAATCCTCCTGGATGAATTCGACTCCGGGCAAGGGATCCATCGGCAGAATATCCAGGGCGAATACCAGGCCCTTCTCCCCAACCAGGGCCCTGGCGACCTGAGACCAGCCGCCCGGTGCAGCCCCCAGGTCCACCACCACCTGCCCCGGTCGGATCAGGCGGTCTTTCTCCTGCAACTCCAGCAGCTTGAAGGCGGCCCGGGAACGATAACCCTCGGCCTGGGCCCGCTTCACATACTCATCCTTGAAGTGTCGATCCAGCCACTGGTGGCTGCTTTTACTCTTTTTCATTAATAACCTGTCGAAAAACGGTACTTCGGGTACGAACTGGCATTGAATCAGGGCAAAGCTGCCAGCACAACTCGAAAAAGCGTGCCAGGCATCGCCCAACTACGTTAGAATGCGCGCCCCTTCACGTATATCGGGAGCCCGGAATGCCCCTCACCAAAAAGCAGGCCAGACAGCTCAAGAGCAGGGTCCACCACCTCAATCCCGTGGTGATCATCGGTCAGAACGGCCTCACCGACGCCGTATTCAAGGAACTGGAGATTACCCTCGATACCCACGAGCTGATCAAGGTACGCCTTAACGCGGGTGACCGGGATGAACGACAGCAGATGATCGACGCCATCTGCCAGCGCTGCAATGCCGATCTGGTCAGCACCATCGGCCATGTTGCCGCTTTCTACCGGCGCAATCCCGACAAGCCGGTCATCTCCCTGGAGCAAGGCTGAGCGGGGCATCAACGAACGGGTTTGGATGCAACACCAAGCTTCCCCCACCCCACACAGCCTGATACTCAGCCATAGGTCGAAACGGATGCAGGAGCGGCGCCCTCACCGCGAAGAAATTCCCACGATCCGGCAGCTGTACGCAGTTCCATCGGCCCGGGGGCGGGCCTCCTACAGATCCTTTCGGACATTAGGAGCGGCTTCAGCCGCGATCGCCGTTTACTGCTGGTGGCTCATAAGTTGATGTGAGAGACGCGAATCCCAACCTGACAAGCCGAACAAAAAAGGGGCTGACGCCCCTTTTTTCGCGCAACAATCCACTACTCTATTCGTAGCGTACGTCCAGGATCTCCATGTGCCGGAGCCCGTTCGGAGTCTCCACGGCAACCTCGTCGTCCACCGACTTGCCGATCAGGGCCCTGGCCATGGGCGAGCTGACCGAAATCAGCCCCTGCTTGATATCCGCCTCGTCATCACCCACGATCTGGAACGTATGCTCTGCATCCGCCTCCTCTTCGTAGACATCCACGGTGGCGCCAAAGATCACCTTGCCGTCCGCATTGATGGTAGTGACATCGATGATCTGTGCATGCGAGAGTTTGGATTCAATCTCCTTGATCCGGCCCTCGATAAAACCCTGCTGTTCGCGGGCTGCGTGATACTCGGCATTCTCTTTCAGATCACCGTGCGCCCTCGCCTCGGCAATCGCCTGGATCACCTTTGGCCGGTCGTTTCGCTTCAGCCGGTTAAGCTCGGCTCGCAGCGCCTCCGCACCTCTGACGGTCAGGGGTACCTTGCTCATAAAACAAACCTCATCTCTATTCGCATCGTCGACAGTGGCCCGACACCCGGGGTCAGTGCAGATCCTGCAGTCGGTTGACGTGGGTACTGTCTGCCTGCTTCAGCGCCAGGCATATGGCCTCTCCGCCCGACATTGTTGTGGTATAGGACACCTTGTGCTGGAGCGCAGCACGCCGAATCGCTGCCGAATCGGCAATCGCCTTCTTGCCCTCGGTGGTATTCACGATCAGATTGAATTCGTCGTTCTTGATCATGTCCACGATATGGGGGCGCCCCTCGGCAACCTTGTTCACGCGCTCGCACTCGATACCGTGGTCGGTAATCACCTTGCAGGTGCCGCTGGTGGCGAACAGCTGGAACCCATGCTGGGTCAGGTCACGTGCCACGGAGACGATACGTACCTTGTCCTGTTCCCGTACTGAAAGCAACGCCCGCCCTGAGCGGGGCAGCAGGTCTCCGCCACCCTCCAGTGCCTTGGCGAACGCCTCGCCGAAGGTGGCACCGATCCCCATTACCTCGCCGGTGGACTTCATCTCCGGCCCCAGCAGGGTGTCCACACCGGGAAACTTAACATACGGGAAGATCGCCTCTTTTACAAAGTAGTGCTTCGGCACCACCTCTTTGGTGAAACCCTGCTCCTGGAGCGAGACACCAACCATGCAGCGTGCCGCCACCTTGGCCAGCTGCACGCCGGTAGCCTTGGAGACAAAGGGAACCGTGCGGGAGGCGCGGGGGTTCACCTCAAGCAGGTAGATTTCGTTGTCCTTGATCGCGAACTGGGTGTTCATCAGGCCCACCACCTTCAACTCCAGCGCCATGCGCCGGATCTGCTCCCGCATGCGATCCTGTATGGCAGCGGAGAGGGTGTAGGGTGGCAGCGAGCAGGCGGAGTCACCGGAATGCACCCCGGCCTCCTCAATGTGCTCCATGATGCCGCCGATAAGCACATCCGTGCCGTCGCAGATCGCGTCTATGTCGACCTCGATCGCGTCGTTCAGGAAGCGATCCAGGAGTACCGGCGAATCGTTGGAGACACTGACCGCCTCGCGCATGTAGCGACGCAGATCGGTTTCATCGTGCACGATCTCCATGGCGCGTCCGCCGAGCACGTAAGAGGGACGCACCACCAGGGGGTAACCCACCTCTTCGGCCAGGTCTACCGCCTGCTCCGGGTCGGTGGCGGTACGGTTCGGCGGCTGTTTCAGGTCCAGCTTCTGGACCAGTTTCTGGAACCGTTCGCGATCCTCCGCCAGGTCGATCGAATCGGGCGAAGTGCCGATAATCGGCGCTCCCGCCTTCTCCAGGTCGCGCGCCAGTTTGAGCGGTGTCTGTCCACCGTACTGCACGATTACCCCCGCTGGCTTCTCCACCTCGATCACCTCCAGTACATCCTCCAGGGTGAGCGGCTCGAAATAGAGTCGGTCGGAAGTATCGTAGTCAGTGGAGACGGTCTCCGGGTTACAGTTGACCATGATGGTCTCGTAACCATCCTCGCGCATCGCGAAGGCCGCGTGCACGCAGCAGTAGTCGAACTCGATACCCTGGCCGATACGGTTCGGTCCACCGCCCAGCACCATGATCTTCCGGTTTCCGGTAGGCACGGCCTCGCACTCCTCCTCGTAAGTGGAGTACATGTAGGCGGTGCTGGTGGCGAACTCCGCGGCACAGGTGTCGACACGCTTGAACACCGGTCGCACCCCGCTGTTCCAGCGCGCCTCCCGAATCCGGTCCTGTTTCACGTCCACCAGCTTGGCCAGCCGTTCGTCGGAGAAGCCTTTCCGCTTGAGATAACGCAACCGGTCGCCGTCCAGGGCCTGGACACCGCCCTCTCGCACCTCGCCTTCGATCTTCACCAGTTCCTCTATCTGCACCAGGAACCAGGGATCGATCTTGGTTACCTCGAAGACGTCCTGCATCGTCATGCCGGAGCGAAAGGCGTCTGCGACGTACCACAACCGTTCCGCACCCGGTTCACGCAGCTCGTGCCGGAGGATGGTTTTCAGCTCCTCGCTCTCCAGGTCCACCACCTCATCGAGGCCGCTCTTGCCCGTCTCCAGGCCACGCAGCGCCTTCTGCAACGACTCCTGGAAGGTACGGCCGATGGCCATAACCTCTCCCACCGACTTCATCTGGGTGGTGAGGCGATCCGGCGCGGTGGGAAACTTCTCGAAGGCAAAGCGGGGGATTTTGGTCACCACGTAGTCGATGCTGGGCTCGAAGGAGGCCGGGGTGGCGCCACCGGTGATCTCGTTGCGCAGTTCATCCAGGGTGAAACCGACCGCGAGCTTTGCCGCCACCTTGGCAATCGGGAAACCGGTCGCTTTCGATGCCAGCGCCGAGGAGCGGGAGACGCGCGGGTTCATCTCGATGATGATCATGCGCCCGTCATCCGGGTTGATCGCAAACTGGACGTTGGAGCCACCGGTATCCACCCCGATCTCACGCAGCACCGCCAGCGAGGCGTCGCGCATGATCTGGTACTCCTTGTCGGTCAGGGTCTGGGCCGGCGCCACGGTGATCGAGTCCCCGGTATGCACCCCCATCGGGTCCAGGTTCTCGATCGAGCAGACGATGATGCAGTTGTCCTTGTGATCCCGCACCACCTCCATCTCGTACTCTTTCCAGCCCAGCGCGGACTCCTCGATCAGAAGTTCACGCGTGGGCGAAAGGTCCAGACCGCGCTCGCAGATCTCAACAAACTCTTCCTTGTTGTAGGCAATGCCACCACCGGAGCCGCCCATGGTGAACGAAGGGCGGATGATGGTGGGGAAGCCGATCTGGGCCTGCACCTGGAGCGCCTCCTCCATGCTGTGGGCAATGGCGGAGCGTGGCATGTCGAGCCCGATCTTCTGCATCGCCTTGCGGAACAGGTCCCGGTCCTCGGCCTTGTCGATCGCCTCGCGGGAGGCGCCGACCATCTCCACGCCATACTTCTCCAGCACCCCTTCCCGCACCAGGTCCAGGGCGCAGTTGAGCGCGGTCTGGCCACCCATGGTGGGAAGCAGCACGTCGGGCCGCTCCTTCTCTATGATCCTCGCAACCGTGCGCCAGGTGATCGGCTCGATGTAGACCGCATCGGCGCTGTCCGGGTCGGTCATGAT
>JAPHTA010000222.1 GCA_026196475.1 Sedimenticola sp. | reverse complement strand
TTCGTCAATCGGAACCACTCAAAAAAGCTGCTGCGGGCACTGGCAAAGGAGGATGTCCGCTGGTTCACCGAGTCCGATCTCTCGATCGCCCGGGACGACGAACTGCTGGGACTGATGCGGGACAGCGGCTGTGCCCAGGTCCTGATCGGTTTTGAAAGCCCCTCTCGCGAAACCCTGCACGGGGTAGAGATCAGGAACGACTGGAAAGCCCGCCAGTACGACCAGTACATGAGTGCGATCGAACGTATCCAGGGCCACGGTATCAGCGTCAACGGCTGCTTCGTGCTGGGCCTGGACGGCACCGGGGTGAACAGTTTCCAGGCGGTACGGGACTTTGTCGGGGAGAGCGGGTTGCACGACGTCCAGGTGACCGTGCAGACCGCCTTTCCCAACACCCCGCTTTACCAGCGTCTGAAGGGTTCCGGCCGTATCATCCACGACCAAGCCTGGGAGCTGTGTACCCTGTTCGACGTCAACTTCATCCCGGACCGGATGAGCGTGGAGGCGCTGGAAACCAACTTCCGCTGGCTGATCAGCGAACTCTACAGCCGGGAGGAGACCCAACGCAGAAAGAGCTACTTCTTTCAGCAGTTGCGGGAAGCGCGTCGCCCGCAACCGGTGCCCCTGGGGCAGGCCTTGTAGCTACAGCAGCAGGATCGGCCCCTGGCAGGGGGTCGATCTGTCCTGTCCCCGGGTTTCCCGTACCGGTACAAGTCCGGGCACCGTCAATCATAGGGTTCGACAAGCACCGCCTCCATGGTGTAGCCGGCTTCGGCCAGGTCGGTGCTGAGTGGCTCGGTCCGTATCACCCCGGTTACCCACACCGTATCGAAGAGCTTTCTGATCACTGCTCCCTTACCCGCCTGCATGGTGACGTACACCGTCTGGTTGGCGGGTGGTGGCGGCACGTGTATGCAGGCGCCGTAGTAGGGTACCAGGAGAAAACTCGAGGTGGCTTCACCGTCTGTCTCCACCGGCAGAACGAAACCGGGAAGCCTTACCCTCTGCCCGTTCAATTCGGGATTCACCGGCGCCTGCTTCCACACCTCGTCCAGCTTCTTCGCCAGTTCCACAACCACCGGGTCGTCGTCCTCGAGTTGATCCAGGTTGTACTGTTCCTGGTACTGCTCGAAAATGGCGTCCGGGTTGTAGTCTTCCGGCACCAGGTCGGTCCACTCCAGTTCCCGAGCGCTTTCATCTGCGGCATACAGGCTGCCTGCACACGCGCAGGCGAGCAGGAAAAACAGGCTCAGGGATAAAACGTTTCTTGCCATCAACATGGGATTGCCTCTTCAGGTTCTGTTCCTCAAATCCGTATCGTCATGCCGTCCGCCAGGGAATAACGATAGGCCCGGTAGGCCGGAACCAGGCCGACCAGCAGGCCCGCCGTCAAAGCGGCCGCCAGCAGTTTCCACTCGTGCGCTGATAGCGCATGCACGGGGAGGGAGAGACCAAACGCGCTTTGAATAAGGGGGTGTGCGATCCACTGAACCGCGTACAGGGCGCCGACACCCAGCACCGATGCTATCAGCATGACAACGCCGGACTCACCCACGATAAGCACGAAGATATGCCACGGCCTGGCACCCACCGAGCGCAGAACCGCCATCTCCCGTCGCCGCTCGTTGAGGCCGGTAAGGATGGTCGTCGTCATGCCGCTGATGCCCACCAGCACCACCAGGGCCGAGATGGCCAGCAGCGCCTGGCGGGCGATCCCCAGGGTATCCCAGAGTTCCTGCAGCGCTACCCCGGGCAGCACCGCCAGCAAGGGCTCCTCCCTGTACTCGTTGATAAAGCGCTGCACCCGAAACGCGGCAATCCGGGACTTCAGACCCACCAGCACGGCGGTAATGCTCTTCGGCTCCAGGTCCTGTCCGGCAATCCTGGCGGCGCCGGCCTGGCGGCCGGGCACCGGTGCACCACTGTCCCATCCCAGGTGTATCGCCTCGATGGCGGAGAGGCTGACATGGACCGTGCGGTCGACCGGGGTACCGGTCCGTTCCAGGATGCCGACAACCCGAAACGGCTTGTCATCGTGCTGCACAAAGCTGACATCCCCGGCACCGTGGGCCAGCACGATCTGTTGCCCGACTTCATAGCCAAGTTCCCGCGCCACGTCGGCGCCGATCACCGCATCATAGAGATCGTCGAACACCCTTCCACGGCCGATCTGAAGCGCCTCCCCCCCGCCGTACCGGTAGTGGCGAAAGTAGTCCGGCGTGGTGCCCAGCACGCGAAAACCACGGTGGGAATCCCCCAGGGAGAGAGGCACGGTCCACGCCACCAGCTTGTGGCTGCGGATATCCTGGTAGCTCTCCCAGGAGACGTTATTGGTCGGGTTGCCGATGCGAAACACCGAGTAGAGCAGCAGCTGCACCGAGCCGCTTCGGGCACCCACCACCAGGTCGGTTCCGGAGAGGGTGTTGGCAAAGCTCTCCCGCATGTCCGCGCGCAGCCGCTCCACGCCGAGCAGCAGCATGACACTCAGGGCCAGGGAGACGATGGTCAGCAGCACGGTGGACCGTCGGTTGAGAATACTCTTCAGGGCCAGGGTGAGGATGTACATTGCTGTTATCCCTCCAGCGCCGCGCGATTGATGCCGGTCAGATCAACGCTGCGGCTGAAATAGCCCTCCAGCCGGGCGTCATGGCTGACAAACACCACCGTCGAGTCCCGGCTTGCAGACTCCTTCAGCAACAGGCGCAAAAAGCTGCCACAGCGGTCCGCGTCCAGGGCCGAGGTGGGCTCATCGGCAATCACCAGCTCCGGGCTGCCGATCAGTGCCCGGGCCGCTGCCACCCGCTGCTGCTGTCCGACGCTCAGCTCGGTCACGGAGCGGTGCAACAGCATGGCCGGAAGATCCAGGTGTTCCAGCAGTCGTACCGCCTCGTCTTCAGGCTGCAGCCCCTGTTGCGCGATGCGCTGCCGGCGGCGGCTGGAGAAGCGGCAGGGCAGGAGCACGTTTTCGAGTACCGAGAGATAGGGAATCAGGTTGAACATCTGGAAGATGAAGCCGATATGCTCCGCGCGAAAGGCATCACGCCGGGTACTCCCCAGCTCATCCAACCGCTGGCCGAGCACCGAGACAGTGCCCGCCTGGGGCAGCAGCACCCCGCCCAGAAGGCTCAGCAGGGTGCTCTTGCCACTGCCGCTGGCCCCCTTGATGAACACGCTCTCTCCGCGCCCGATACAAAGCCGGGGCAGATCGAGCACCGGCACCCCCTGTCGCCATTGGAAGCGCAGGTTCTCGATCTCGATGGCATGTTTTCCCCTTTCCATAGTGACCTCTAATGACCCGAAAAACGCCTTGCTCCGGTCCTGCAGCCAGCCCTACTTCAGTTTCAGTACAGGTGAATCCGCACTCAGGGTGGTACCGGTTTGAACGGCCGGTGTAATCGCCTGTGCCTGCAGGTGATCGGTGCCGGGAAACACGCGGAACAGCCCCAGGCTGAGCGACTCCAGCCGCGACGGTGAAGCACATCTGAACTCGTAGCTGACCTCGAAATCGGCATGCGCCTCATCATGGTTGTCGGCGGCATGATCAGTGGAATGCTCCCCAGCCTCATGCGATTGGCGCTCCGCGTGTTCATCTTCGCCCAGCAGTTCCGACTCCACGTTCACCCGCAACAGCGAGCACTGCGCTTCCCTGCTCGGCCCGAACAGGTGTAGCCCGTCATTCAACTGTTCCACGGTACTCAATAGCCGTTGACGTTCGCTCTCATTTGTCGCGGCATGCTCGAATCCGACCAGGTTCATCGCCGGCATTGAAAGCTCGATCAACAGGGTCTGCTGATCCAGCGCCACGTTGAGCTGGCCGGCACCGTGCTCATGGGCGGCGTGCTGGCGCTCTGTTTCCGCCTGTGCCAGGGCGGGGCTACCAGCGGCCACCAGGAGCAGGGCCGCAAGGGTGGAATATCGCATAAATCTGTCTCTCCACTACGGACAACCGCCATCCACGTAATGTAGCGCTGGCGTGCTGCCCGGAAATTCATAAAAAAGGACCGGGATCGGTCAGACGGGAGAGACCGGCGGCGGGGCGCGGGCGAGCTGGGCAGGGAGTGGGAGAGTATCCAAAAGGTAGGGGGTAAACAGGATAACCAGGCTCCAGCGGGATACCGGGAGCAGCGTAAGACCGGTTACTGGCAGAATGCCATTACCCAGCATGCCGAACTGGCACAGCTGGCACACGCTATCGGCAACCGTGGCATCCTGGTGATGGTGATGCAGGGAGAATGCCCAGATTCCCCACAGCAACAGCGAAACCAGCAGCGGGACAACCACCCGCCGATAGCGCAGAATCTGTGCTGTCTCTGTCATTTCCAACGGAACGGGTTCCTGTAGAGCAGGGGCATTATGGTTGCAGAGGCAGCCGGCATGCCGCCCCCTCCGTGTCAGAAGATTGTTACACTATAACAAAAATCGGGCCGGGTAAATCGACAATCCAGCGTCCCCGACGGGGTGAGCAAATTCACCGAATAGGACATAATCGCCCCGACAACCCGGCTCCCGGCCAGTGCGTGTCGGTTTACAGGGCATCGGTAACCGGCAGTCTTCGAACAATCAGAAATAACAACACAGTGTGCGATCACCACAGCATGAGACAACAACCCCCATCCACAAGTGCCCTCCCCCGTCGATCCTATCGCTTCAGTTTGCAGTGGCTTATGTTCCTGCTCATGCTGCCCGGGTTCTCCTGCGCCACCGTCCCGATACTCCAGGAGCTTGCCGAAGAGTCGGCGAAGCACTCCGGTCAAAGTGGCGTGCTGGTGCTGGAACAGGGCGAACAGTCCCTGCTGACCCGGGCCTGGCTGACCGAGCAGGCGACCCGCAGCATCGACGTGCAGTACTTCATCTGGAGTACCGACAACATCGGCACCCTCTCCAGTGAGGCCCTGTTGCGGGCCGCCGAGCGGGGAATCAAGGTCCGCATCATTGTCGACGACCTGCTGATCGACGCCGAGCCGGAGACCCTGCTCTCCCTGGTCGACCACCCCAATGTCTCGATCCGTATCTACAACCCCCGCCACTCGGTGGGTGTTTCCTGGTGGGAGCGCCTGTGGCAGCTGTTCAGCGAGTTCCGGGCGTCCAACCAGCGTATGCACGACAAGAGCGTGATCTACGATGGCCGGGTGGCCATCACCGGTGGCCGCAACATGGCCGACGAGTACTACGACTACGACCACGACTACAACTTCCGGGACCGGGATGTGCTGGTGACCGGCCCGGTGGTGATACCCATGTCAGCCAGCTTCGAGCGCTTCTGGAACAGCGATCTCGCGGTCCCGCTGCAGCAGTTGCTGGAGGACGAACTACAGGAGATGGATCCCGCGCAGCCGGAGCGCTACCGGGCCTGGCTGCATGCCTACGCACAGGACGAAACCAACTTTGCCCCCGAGGTACGTGCGGCCCTGGCCGACATCGACCGGCAGATCCACACCCTGGCTGGAGAGCTGGTCTGGACCGAGGTCCTTTTCATCAGCGACGCACCGGGCAAGAACAGCGGTAAACAGGGCCTGGGGGGAGGGGGCGCCACTACCTCGGCATTGACGACCCTGCTCTCCGGCGCCCGGGAGCGGATCACCATCCAGAGCCCCTACCTGGTTATGCCGGAGGGCGGGCTGGAGCTGTTCCGGGACCTGGTGAGGCGGGGTATCGAGGTGCGGATCATTACCAACTCCCTCGCCTCCACCGACAACCTGCAAGCCTTCTCCGGCTACCACAAGCAGCGCCAGGCCATAATCGATAGCGGGATTCAACTACACGAGTTCAGGCCGGACGCGGCGGTGGCCCGCAGCCTGATGCAGCGCAGCGTGCCCCTGCCCCGGAAGGTACCCGTGTTCGCGCTCCACGCCAAGTCCCTGGTGGTGGACGGCAGGCTGGCCTATATCGGCACCTTCAACTTCGACCCCCGCTCATCGAACCTGAACACCGAGGTGGGGGTGATCATCGACGACCGGCAGGTGGCGGGCCTGGTGGAGCAGGCGATCCTCAGGGACATGCAACCGCAGAACAGCTGGCAGCCGGCGCAGGAGGACCCGGAGGCGGATGTGGGGCTGTGGAAGAGGAGCCGCCTCTGGTTCTGGCGCCTGTGGCCGCTGGACCCACTGCTATAGCAGCAGCAGGGTGGCCAGGCCAAGAAAGGCGAAGAAGCCGATCGCATCGGTGGCAGTGGTGAGCACCACGCCACCGGCCAGGGCCGGGTCGACCCCCATCCGCTTCAGGGTCAGGGGGATCACGGTACCGGCCAGGGCGCCGGTGAGGATGCCGATAATCAGGGAGACGCCAAAGATGATCCCCAGCAGCAGATCGCCGAACCAGAACACGGCAACCGCCGCCACCACCACGGCCCAGAACAGGCCGTTCAGGAGGCCGATCCCCAGCTCATGCCAGAGCAGGCGCAACACGTTGCCGCGCCCCACCTGCTCCAGGGCCATGCCCCGGGTGACCAGGGTCAGGGTCTGACTTCCGGCCACCCCACCCATGCTGGCCACCACCGGCATCAGCACCGCCAGCGCGACCACCTTCTCGATCGACGCCTCGAACAGGCCGATCACCCAGGCGGCGGCGAAAGCAGTCAACAGGTTGATGCCAAGCCACACCGCACGCCGTACCGAACTTCGTACCACCGGTGCGAACATATCCTCGTGCTGTTCCAGGCCGACCCGGCTCAGGATCTCCTGCTCCGCCTCGTCCCGCAACACGTCAATCACGTCATCCACCGTGATGCGACCCAGCAACTGCCCCTGCTCGTCAACAACCGGTGCCGAAAGCAGGTCCTGATCCTCGAACAGCCGCGCCACCTCCCGCGCCGGAGTCAGGGGGGTAATACCGGGGACACCGGTGACCATCACATCGGCCACGGTCGCTTCCAGGTTTAGCGAAATCAGGTCGCCCAACGGCAGCACCCCGATGTAGCGGTTGGTACGATCCACCACCATCAGGCTGTCGAAATGTTCCGGCAGCTGGTCGTCATGACGTCGGATGCGCCGCATGAAACGCAGTACCGCCTTCAGTGTGACATCGGCCCTTACCGCAGCGAAATCCACATCCATCAGGCCGCCGGCGCTGTCGTCCGGGTAGTCGCGCACCGCCTCGTAGCGCTGGCGGCGCTGGGTATCCATGGCCTGGACCATGGCGTTGATGATCGGGATCGGCAGATCCTCGTCCAGGTCCGCCAGCTCGTCCATCTGCATCGCCGACAGGGAGGCCACCAGCTCGTCCTCGTCGGTCAGTTCGATCAGCGCCCGCCTCAGATCACCATGCAGTTCGAGCAGCACCTCACCCTTCTCGGCGGAGGGCACCCGGGGCCACAGGGCGGGTCGCAGGCTATGCGGCAGGGACTCCAGAAGGCTGGCGATCTCGGCCGGCGAGAGCCCCTCCAGATGGGAGATGGCGGTCTCCTCGTCTGCACGCTCCAGCGCGTCACTGATCAGGGCCACCTGTTGGTGTGTCTTGCTGTTCATTGCTATCACCCTGGCAAATAGGAATCGGCCACCCCGAGAGTGTAAACCGATTCAGGTGGGCGGGGTACGCTGTTCAGCGAGTATTGGCCGGGTACCGCCCATTGACAGTATCCGGACTGGCTTGTCAGTCGGAAGGACCGGTGGAGTCGATGGCGCAAAACTCGCTGTCATCCCAGTCGGAGGGATCCTCCGGGAAGTCCTCCAGCGGACCCAGGGCGTGCTCGTCGCGCTCGAACAGGAGGCCACTCTGCATGTACAGGGCCAGCAGTTGCGCCACTGCCGTGACCGACTTTTCGTGGGTCCGTTCATAGCCGTGGGATGCATCCAGGGCGAAACAGATCAGACCGGTACGGATATCGTTTCCGGCCTCCACCGCCGCCGCCGAGTCGCTGCGGTAGAAACGGAACACGTCCCGTTTGTGCTCGATACCGTAGTTCTCGCAGAGCGAAATGAGGCGTCGGGTCAGGTACCAGTCGAATGGACCGCTGGAGTCCTGCATGGCAATGGTAACGCCGTACTCGGAGGTGTTCTGTCCCGGTGCCGAGGTGCCGTTATCCACCGCCAGCAGCTCCGCTACGTCGCCGTGCAGGATATGGGAGGCACCGGCACCGGTCTCCTCCGAGATGGTGAACAGCAGGTGGCAATCCATCGGCAGCGGGCAGCCGGCATCGGTCACCGCCTTGGCCGCCGCCAGCAGGGCCGCCACCCCCGCCTTGTCATCCAGGAAGCGGGAGACCCAGAAGCCGTTATCGAGAAACTCCGGCTGCGGATCCACCGCCAGCATGTCGCCGGGATGAACGCCCAGCCGCTCCAGGTCGGCCAGGTTTTCCACCGGTTCGTCCAGGCGCAGCTCCAGGTTCTGCCAGGTCGACTCCTGGGTATCCACCTGCTTGCCGAAAACGTGGCCCGACGCCTTCAGGGGCAGCAGGGAGCCTCTATAGTGCTTGCCGTGATCGGCGAACAGTGTAACCCGGGCACCCTCCGCCGAGCGGGCCGGCCAGGTACCGACCGAAACCACCTCCAGGCGACCGTTCGATTTCAGGTTCTTGACCATCGCCCCCAGGGTATCCAGGTGGGCGGCGATCCCCCGGTCCGGGGAGTGGACCTTGCCCGGCAGGTTGGCACGGATCGCGCCGCGCCGGGTCAGTTCATACTCGATATCCATCGCCTCCAGCTTGTGGCAGACCATCTGCACCACAACGTCGGTCATGCCGGTGGGGCTCGGTATTTTGAGCAGTTCCAGTAAAGTGGCACGCAGATATTGTCGGTCAATATCGAGGTTCTTCATTTTAAATTCTCTGATCTGTGTGCCAGCGCGGTCTGCGGAAACAGCATGTCGATCAGCTTCTCCGCGGTCGGCTGGGGCTCATGATTGGCCAGTCCCGGACGCTCGTTGGCCTCGATGATCACGTATTCGGGCTTCTCAACGTCAGGGACGATGAAATCGAAGCCGACCAGGGGCATGTCCAGGGCCTTCGCACCACGAATCGCCGCATCCACCAGGGTCGGATGCAGTTTCGGCGTGACATCATGCAGCGTGCCACCAGTGTGCAGGTTGGCGGTCTTGCGCACCTGTAGCTGCTCACCGTAGGGCAGCACCTGGTCCATGTCGTAGCCGGCATCGGCAACACAGCGCTCGGTCTCCCCGTCAATCGGAATTTTACTCTCGCCCTGGGTTGCCGCCGATCGCCGCCGGCTCTGCTTGCGGATCAGGTCTCCGATGCTGCGCACGCCATCCCCGACAACGGCGGCGGCACAGCGCACCGCGGCCGCCACCACCGCCTCGTTGATGACGATGATGCGCAGATCCTTTCCGGTCACAAACTGTTCACCAATAACCCGGTCGCAGTAGGTGGCGGCCTCCCGGTAGGCTTCGGCGACCTGCTTCTCATCGGTCAGGTCGACGCAGACACCGACCCCCTGCTCGCCCCGCGCCGGCTTGATCACGACCCTTTCGTACTGCTCCAGAAACGCCAGCGCCTGCTCCTCGCTCTGCAGCAGCTCCTGCTCCGGAACCCGGAGGCCGGCACGGGCCAGGAAGCGGCGGGTGACCGCCTTGTCATCACAGCGACTCATCGCCACCGCGCTGGTCAACTCGGTCAGCGACTCGCGACAACTGACGGTGCGACGCCCCAGGCTGAGATCGAAAAAACCGCCGGCGGCATCCACGATCTCCACCCCGATGCCCCGGCGATAGGCCTCGTCGACGATGATCTGGGCGTACACGTTGAGGTGCTCCTCGGTCTTGGGGCCGACGTAGAGCTGTTCGTTGATGGCGTTCTTGTTCTTGATGCAGTAGACCGGCACCTGGAAAAAACCCAGTTTCTCGTAGAGACCGATGGCCTGTCTGTTGTCGTGCATTACCGACAGGTCCATGAAGGAGCGCCCCGCCTGCTTGAAGTGGTTAGCCAGGGCCACCACCAGCGCCTCGCCAACCCCGGCATGCAGACACTGCGGGTCCACCGCCAGGGCCCAAAGGCTGGAGCCGTTGTCCGGGTCCGCGAACGCCTTGTAGTGATCCACCCCGGTCACGCACCCGACCACCGCACCGTCGTTCAGGTCCACCGCCTTCAGGATGGTCAGCTCGGGATGGGCGTCGTGGTACTCGTTGAAGGTGTCACGCATGGTCACCATCGAGCGCGCCTTGTAGATGCGGTTGATGTGGTACACATCCTCCGGGCCGCTCATCGGGCGGATCTCGAAGCCGTGCTGCTCCAGCACCGGCAGCTCGGCCCGCTCCAGGTTGAGGCGGTAGGTGAGCGAGGGATCGATGAACAGCTCCTGGGGTGCCTTGGAGACCACCACCTGGGGGTCCCGGCTGTACAACGCCACGTCACGGTGCCCCTGGCTCTCGTTGCGCAGCTGGTCCGCCAGCTGGCTGCTGGAGCTGAAGGTCTGGCCGAAAATCAGCCGCCCCCAACCGCAATCCACCACCGACTGCTTGTCCAGCTCGTCGGCAATCGAGCTGGGTGGCTCCCCCCAGTGCTTCAGGGAGCCCATCTCCTCTATGTTGAGGTTACCGTCCTTTCCCTTGTCCGACTTGTTCATAACGTCTGCCCCGGAGCCCGTTGTCCCTACAGCGCGTGAGATTGCAGCCAAAGCTCCAGCAGGGCCACCTGCCAGAGTTTCGAGCCCCGCAGCGGGGTGATATGGTCCTTCGGGTTGTCCAGCAGGTGATCGATGTAGTCACGCTGGAACAGTCCCCGGTTGACCGCCCGCTGGTCGCTCAGGGCGTCGCGTACGAAATCCAGGTAGGGCCCCTCGATATATTTTAGCGCAGGTACCGGGAAGTAGCCCTTGGGCCGGTCGATCACCCCGTGCGGGATCACCTGCCGCGCGGCCTCCTTGAGCACCCACTTGCCCTCGTCGCGCACCTTCAGCTCAGCCGGCACCCGGCCCGCCAGCTCCAGAAGCTCGTGATCCAGGAACGGCACCCGCGCCTCCAGCCCCCACGCCATGGTCATGTTGTCGACCCGCTTTACCGGGTCATCCACCAGCATCACCGTGGTGTCCATGTGCAGCGCCTTGTCCACCGGGCTGTCGCCATCCGGTCTTGCGAAGCGCTGCCGGATAAACTCGCTGGCGTAATCGGACTCCACGTACTCCGCCGCCACCGCCTGGCTGTACTCGGCGAAGTCCCGGTCCATGAACAGGCGGCTGTAGTCCGTGGCGGCAGCGGTCGCTTCGCTGTCGAGCAGCGGCGGATACCAGTGGTAACCACCGAACACCTCGTCCGCCCCCTGTCCCGACTGCACCACCTTGAGATGCTTCGAGACCTCCTTCGAGAGCAGGTAGAAGCCGATATTGTCATAGCTGACCATCGGCTCCGACATGGCGGAGAAGGTCTCCGGCAGGGTCTCCAGCAGCTTGCTGGAGGGGACCCGGATCTGGTGATGGTTGGTCTGGAAGTGCTCCGCGATCAGGTCCGAGTACTGGAACTCGTCACCCTTCTCGCCCCCCGCCTCCTCGAAGCCGACCGAGAAGGTGCTGAGTCCGCTCTGGCCCTGCTCCGCCAGCAGGCCGACGATCAGGCTGGAGTCCAGCCCCCCGGAGAGCAGCACGCCCACCGGTACGTCCGCCACCATGCGCCGGCGTACCGCCTGGCGCAGTCCATCCAGCACCCGCTCCTGCCACTCCTCGGCGGTTACCGAGCGCTCCTCGTCCCGGGTGCCCACCTTCAGGTGCCAGTAGGTCTCGCTCTCCTCGGTGCCGTCCGGCTGGTAGACCCGGATGGTGGCCGGAGGCAGCTTGCGGACCCCCTTCAGCAGGGTGTGCGGGGGCGGCACCACGGCGTGAAAACTCATGTAGTGGTTGAGTGCCACCGGGTCGATCGAGGTATCAATCTCCCCCGCCTCCAGTAGCGCCGGCAGGGTCGAGGCGAAGGCGATCCGCCCCGGGCGCTCGGCGATGTAGCAGGGCTTGATGCCAAGGCGGTCCCGTGCCAGCACCAGCTGGCCCGAGTCGCGCTCATGGATGGCGAAGGCGAACATGCCGTTGAAGTGCTTGACGCAGTCGGTGCCCCAGGCATGATAGGCCTTGAGCACCACCTCGGTGTCGCTGTGGGAGAAGAAGCGGTAACCCTTGCCTTTCAGCTCCTCGCGCAGCTCGCGGTAGTTGTAGATACAGCCGTTGAACACCAGGTCCAGGCCCAGATCGGCATCCACCATCGGCTGCTGGGCATGCTCCGAGAGATCGATGATCTTGAGCCGCCGGTGACCCAGGGCCACCCCGTTACGGGTGACCACTCCCTCGCCGTCGGGTCCCCTTGGTGCCAGGCGACGCACCATCCGCTCAACCCTCGCCACCATCGATTCCCGCGATCCGGGCGAATAGATCCCGGCAAAACCACACATAGACGCACTCCTGGTAATAAAAACTTTCAGCCGCCACCCTGCACGATACAGGATTCGGCACACTACTCATGGAAATTATAATCCAATATTATTACACTTCTAATGTTTAGTATTCAAATCTTTTGTTCTTAATTGGTTCCCGATATGAAAACTGGATATACTTCCGCATCCCTTCGACACGAGCTGAACCGACTGATGTCCGAAACCCACTACTGGCATGATGTGCTGATCTCGCTGCGCCGGATCATCCGCGCCACCGATCTGCAGTCGAAGCGCATGGTCAAGAGCTGCGGCCTGACCATCCCCCAGGTGATGGTGCTGCGGGCCATCTACTCGCTGGGCGACGTCACGGTGAAACGGATCTCGGACGATGTCTCCCTGAGCCAGGCCACCGTCACCACCATTCTTAACCGGCTGGAGGACAAAAAGCTGGTGGAGCGGGTTCGCAGCACGCTGGACAAGCGGGTGGTCAACGCCCGGCTGACCGAGAGTGGGCAGGAGGTCCTGGCCAGCGCGCCACCGCTCCTGCACGAGAAGTTCATCGAGCGTTTCGAAGCGCTGGAGGAGTGGGAGAAGACCCAGGTGCTGTCTTCCCTGCAGCGGGTTGCCACCATGATGGATGCGGAGTCGATCGACGCCGCACCCATGCTCGATATCGACTCGCCAACCCAGGGACGACCACAGTAACGCCAGCCTCTTCGACAAACTGCCGATGCGTCAATCGGCTCCCGTAATATAGCCTCGAAAACGGAAGGTTTTTAATTAGACAACTAACTAAATACGCCCTCTACCCGCTCTCCCCGACAACCCCGCAACCGGGATATTTCCCTGGCCAGTCCGGTCACCCTGAACGACTGGATGCCTCCCTGAACGCTTTCGGGGAGTTGCCAGCAAGGGTCTTTCAATAGAGGATGAGTGCTGCAACCGAACAGGGAACCCCTTGCACATGAACCCGAGCATTGAAGCCACGGAAACCGTTGCAACCGCCCGGAATTGCCACGCCGTTTCCCGGCTTGTTCCGTTTCTGCTTCTGTCGCTGTTGGTATTCGAACAGCTGCCGGCGGCCACCCCGCTGGTCCGGAACCAGGATGGAGGGTTCTGGAGCATACAGTTCGAGAACGACCTCTGGGGCAGCGGCGACGACCGCTTCTACAGCCACGGCAGCGAACTCTCCTACCTGTCACTGGATGATCCACCCGGCTGGCTACTGGACCTGGGCCGAGGGATTCCCCTCTTCCGGATGGGCGATGTCAACGCCCTGCAATACAGCTTCGGGCAGAAGATCTTCACCCCGCAGAATACGCAAACCAGCCGACTGGTGACTGACGACCGCCCCTATGCCGGCTGGCTCTATGCCAGCGCCAAGCTGCTGTCGCGCTACCGTTCCGGGCCCCGCTACCAGGTCGGTAACGTGCTGGGTGTCACCCTGGGGCTGGTCGGACCCAGCTCGCTGGCCGGTGATATCCAGAACGGCTACCACGACCTGATCGGCGTGAACCGAGCGCAGGGCTGGGACAACCAGCTGAAGGATGAACCGGGCCTGCTGCTCACCTACACCCGCAAGTGGCAGTACTTCCACGACCTTCCCGGAGGGCTGGAGTTCGAGACCTCACCGCACCTGGTGGGCGCC
The DNA here is from genome assembly GCA_026196475.1 of Sedimenticola sp. Taxonomy (GTDB): domain Bacteria; phylum Pseudomonadota; class Gammaproteobacteria; order Chromatiales; family Chromatiaceae; genus Sedimenticola. Next base: position 2,557 of record JAPHTA010000222.1, on the reverse strand, counting down.
CTGGGCAACATCTACACCTACGCCGGCGGCGGTATGATGCTGCGCATCGGCCAGGGACTGCAGAACGATATCGCGCCGCCCAGCATCCGTCCCGGCTTTCCCGGGATCCCTTACTTCCATTCCGACGACCGTCTCAGCTGGTACCTGTTCGCCGGTATCGAGGGACGGGCGCTGGCACGCAATATCTTTCTCGACGGCAACACCTTCCGTGACAGCCACCGTGTGGACCGGGAGCCACTGGTGGCCGATCTGCAGTTCGGCGTCGCTTTCCATGTCCGGGGTATACGCGTCGCCGTGAGCAACATCTGGCGCAGCCGGGAGTTCGAGGGCCAGGCCGAACCGGTGCAGTTCGGCGCCATCAACATCTCGTTTCCGTTCTGAACAGGGGAGCCGCCACCGGGGCTCAGGATCAGCGCAGGGAGTCCCGGGTATAGCGGAAGAGGCGGGCGATATCGCTGTCGCTGAAAGGGTTCTCAAGGCCGGTGTAGGGGTCCCCGCGCAGCCCGCCCAGCATCCGGGCCAGCCACTCCCGGTCCGACATCGAACGACTGAAACTGCCCAGGGTTCCGATAATAACCGAGTGCTCGCCTGCCGGGGTGGCGTGGCAGCCGAGACAGAGGCGGTTATAAAGGGATTCGGTGCGGGCCTGCCGGTCGCTCTGCAGCGGCTGTTGCAGATCAACCGGAAAGTTGACCGGGTAACGCTCACTCAACGCCGTCGCCGCCCGCTGTAGTGCAGACGGCTGCTGACGCATCTGCTGCAGGCGATCAATCTCCCGCGACAGCGCATCCAGCGCTTCACCCTGCTCCCGGGCCGCATAGCGGGCAAGCAACGGCAACAGGTTGAGTTCACTAACAACCCGGCCCTCTATCCAGGCCCGTTGACCCGAAGACAACCCGTCATCCAGCAACAGGCGGCTGTCACCCGCCAGCAGGGCCAGCTCCACCGCCAACCGTCGCTGGTGCTCGCCGGCACATAAAATGGCGGCCGGGATCAGCAACAGGATCCCGGCCGCCAGCCACTTGCAAAGTCGACCTGTCAGAGCTTGATCTCCTGGGTCATGGGCATGGCCTCATCCGAGCTCCACTCCACCATGGAGCCGTCGTAGAGGCGGGTCTTCTTGTTGCCGATCAGCTCACTGCCGACAAACCAGCCTACGGAGGCCCAGTGTCCGGTATTGCAGAAGTTGATGGCATCCCCCTCGGTCGGTACCTCGGCCAGGTTGTAGAGTTTTTTCAGGGTCGCCACATCGCGGAATGCACCGCCACCGTTCTCGGTCATCCAGCTCTCCGGCAGGTTGTGGGCGCTCGGAATGGTGCCGTTGCGCTTCGCCTTGCCGTGACGGTTAATGCCCCGGTACTGGTGATCCGGCCGGTTGTCCACCAGCACGGCACCACCGTCGACCGCCTTCCTGACATCCTCCTTGGTTGCCAGCAGGTCGCTGTTCAGGCTGGCCTGGAAGGTTTTCGCCTCCGGCTTCTGGTTGCCCTTCTCCAGCGGGTTCTTCTTGTCCTTGGTGTAGGCCGCCAGTCCGCCGTTCAGGATAGACACCTTGTCATGGCCAAGCACCTTGAAGGTCCAGTAGACCCGGGTCGCACTGCCCAGGTCGAGGGCGTTCTTGCCGGCATGGTAGACCACCACGTGGGTGTTGTTGTCGATACCCAGGTCACCGATCAGCTTGGCGATCTTGTCGGTGGGGGGCAGTTGACCCGGGACATCCTTCACCTTGGCACGCCAGCCACCCTTCAGGTAATCAGTGTGTACCGCGCAGGGGATATGCCCCCGCAGGTAGTCGGTCTTGGAACCGCCATCAAGCGGGTTGCGCACATCCAGAACCCGCACCCCGTCGTTGCAGCTGTTGGCCTTGATCCAGGCCACGTCGACCAGCGGCTCCACCGCCATGGCCAGGGAGCTCAGCCCGATCAGGCCGAGTCCCACGATCAGTTTCTTGGTTATATTCATCTCTATCCTCCTGGTGTTTAGAGCACAATCAAGCGTTCAGCGGAGAGGATCTCGTCCAGCATCCGATCCCAGTCGCTGTCGGCAAGCTCATCTCCTGTCGCGTCGTAGCAATAGACATTGCAACTGGGCAACAGGTGGTTGATTCCGGCCTCTACCGTTTCGTTGTCCGGAAATAGTCCGGTCTTCAGTACCGCGATATTCATTTCGTTTCAGATCTCCCTACAGGTTGATGACGCCATCGGCCTGCAGCAGCGCCATCGACAGGCCCGCACTGTCCAGGTAAGGCAACTCCTCTCCCTTCAGCGTGGTCTCGGGTTCGATATCACAAAGCTCCAGGGTCTCCGCCTGTTCCCGGTTCTCCTCGTTGTCCTCCACCGGGTGGTCCATGAACACCAGGCGTACCTGGTGCCCGGCGATGGTCAGTCCCGCCGCAACCCGCATCGCCTCCGCGTGGTTGCGCCGCGCCAGTACCACAAGCTGTTTGTTTGCCATTGCCACCCCCTAGAGACTGATGATCCGGCCGGCTTCACCGACCATGATGCTGTTCTGGGTCTGGCTGCCCAGCTCCACCGGACAGGGCCGGTCTCCCATGTAG
>JAPHTA010000249.1 GCA_026196475.1 Sedimenticola sp. | reverse complement strand
GCCGGTAGTGCAGGGAGACCCGCTCCTCGAACAGGCTGCGAGTGATGCCCGGGTTGATGCTGTCGATCTTTCCCGGCCGCTTCTCCAGCGCCGAGTAGAGTTTGCGCCCGAGCAGACTCAGCTCCTGGGGATCGATCGCCTGGGTCGATGCGTACTCCTGGGCGAAGTCGGTCAGTAGCCGGTAACTGTGGTTCAGCTCCCGGACCAGGTGGTTGCGTTCGTCCATCACTTGGTCGATCTTCCAGCTCTGGCGGGCATCCAGGTTGACCAGCTCCCCTCGCTGCCAGCCCCACTTCCGGGCCAGACCCTGCAGCATGTCCCGCTTCCAGTCGTCACGCAGGCGGCGGGTCTCGTGGCTCAGGGTCTGTTCCGACTTGAAGTAGAGGCAGCGCCGTGCCAGTGCCAGCCGTTCCTGCTCACCGCGAGCCAGCAGGTACTGCTCAACCCGCTGGTACATCAGCAGGTAGGGGTCGAGCCGGTAGAGATCCACGTCGCCGCTGTAGATGGCGCTCTTCGCCTCCTGGCATAGCCAGCGGATATCCGGATACTCCTGGGCATAGGCCTCGGTCAGGAACAGCTTGAGGATGGTCTTGTAGGGCGACTCGATGCCCTTGTAGAGCTGCCAGTGGGCGGCGCCCAGGAACTCCTCCACCGGAATGGACTCCAGGCTGCCGAAGTCGAGGCAGTCCAGCGGGTCGACGAAACGCTTGTGAAACAGCATCTCGACGTACTGGTTGTAGTTGCTCTCCTCCTCCGGGGGCACCAGCCACCAGACCGGATAGCGCCCCGCCAGGTGGACGCCGGTGCGATAGAACTCCTCCAGTAGCAGGTGTGGCTGTGTGGTGCCGCTGCTCTCGTGGGACAGGGCGTCCACCGTGCCGTTGCGAAAGGCCTCCACGTCCATCAGGAAGAAGTGCACTTCCAGGTTCAGTTCGTTGCCCCAGGCCTCGATCTTGCGGGCCTTCTGCCGTAGCTGCTGGCGTTGCGCGGTATCCAGCTCCGGGTCGTAACAGAGCCAGATATCGAAGTCGCTGCCGCTGGTGTGGGCGATGCTGCCGATGCTGCCCATCAGGTAGAGCGCCTGGATGTGGAAACGGCGTCGGGCCCTTTTTTTGTACTCGAAGCTGCGGCTCAGCTTGCGCGCACTGCGCAGGGTTGGCTGCGAAGGGGTGTAGTCGGGGATGCCTATCGGTGCATCGCTGCCGGCGAAGCCGGGCAGGGTTGGATGGTTGATATGGAACAGCAGCGGCAGCAGTTCCAGAAAGACCCGCTGGTTGGACGTCAACTCCCGGTTGATGTTGCGCAGCCGTTCCCGGTGCAGGGCGGTGAAACGGCGCCGAACGGTGCGCAGTTCCCGCCGGCCGATGCCGTCACTGTATGTTACCGCATCGGCCATCGGTTCATGCTCAGGAGGAGACGGTGCGGCTGTCGCTGCCGGCCAGGTGGTTGAACGCCTCTTTCAGCAACAGTCGCGCATCCTGTCCCTTGTGCCACTCGGCCAGGCCGTACTGCAGTTGCAGGTCAACACCGGTGTACTGCTCCGGGAGTACCATCTCCGAGAAGGTGGAGAGCATTTTTTCCATCAGGTCGGAGGCGTCCTGCAGGGTGGTCTCTGGAAGAATGATGATGAACTGGTTGTGTTCCCAGCGGGCGATTACGTCAACCCAGCGCAGGCGGTCGCGCAGGTACTGGCTGACGGCCAGGATCACCTCATCCGCGATCTGCCCGGTTTTGCCCGGTTGCAGCAGGGTGACCACCGCTACGCTGAGCGGGTTCTGGTAGCGCCGGCTGCGGGCGACCTGGGTGTTGAGGGCCCGGGTCAGGGCCTGGCGGTTGGCCAGGCCGGTCAGCTCATCGGTGATGGCCAACTCCTCCACCTGTTGCTGCAGACGCTGGTTCTCCTCCTGCAGCCGTACCTGTTCGGTCAGGTCCTGGAAGTATCGGATGGTGTGTGCCTCCGGATCCGCCGACTCCGGCTGCGCCTCGCTGCACAGCAGCCAACGTTCCCGGCTGATCCCGGGTCCGACCAGTTGATGCAGGCCGGGCCCCTTGAACAGGCTGCGCTGGGTGGCAAAGGGGAAGCCCTCTTCCCGGGTGCCCAGCAACTGCTCCGCACTCAGCTCCAGCATCGCCTCCAGCGCCGGATTGAGCCAGCGGATGGTGCCGGCCTGATCGAGTATCAGTACCCCGCAGGGGCTGGCCTGCAGGTAGTCGGTAAAACTGCTTGCCTGGTTCAAGACTGCGATCCTCCGTACTTATTCACCAAGACGAGACTCGGCTTCGTATTATATTCCCCTTAACAGAGTATAACTCGTCCACTATGCTCTAAACTTTAGATTTACATTCCCTGAGCAGGGCTTCAAGGAGGCGGCATGAGCCTGCGTGTTCCCGATCCCGAGCGGCGACTGTATCCGGCGCCACCGCTGTGGCGACGCTTGCCGACCCGCTCCGGGAGCGGTTCCAACCTGAATGATTTCATGTTGCTGATTCCCGGTTTCAGGGAGTGGCCGGATGCACGGAGGGAGCGGGTCTGCGCGGTGTTGCGGGAGCTGCTGGATGCACACGGTGAACGGGTTGTATTTGCCGACCTGAATGTGAAGCTGAACCTGCTCTGGATCAGTCACCAGCAAGGCAAGGGGGTTGCCCTGGGACTGTTCGAGTCGATCCGCGAGCGGGTGCCGGAGGCGGTGCTGGTGGCGAGCCAGGCCGAGGTACTGCACGGCATGCAGCGGCGTTCGCGAACAGGCGGGGTCCTGCGGCGGCTGTTACCGTGGCAACGCTAAGGGCTGGCCCGGCCGGCTAATCGTCATACTCGTCGGCGCGGCGGGAGTCACCGTAGACCCGGTCTTTCGGGTAACGCTGCCGGTTGATGTCGATTTTCCGGTTGGCCGACTCGATAAGATCGATATCCAGCCGCTCGGCGATACGTACCAGGTAGATCAGGATATCCGCAAGCTCCATCGCCACCTGTTCATGCTTCTCCGGGGAGAGCGCTCGGGTCTGCTCCTGGGTCAGCCACTGGAAGTGCTCCACCAGCTCGGCACACTCCGCGATCAGCGCCATGGAGAGGTTCTTCGGCGAGTGAAACTGCTCCCAGTCCCGCTCCCGGGCGAAGGCCAGTAGCCGTTCATTCAGTTTCTGCAGTGAATCCCTGCTATCGTCATTCATGCCCCAGTGCCTCCTGCAGTGTCCGGATCAGCGTTTCCCGTTCTGCTTCCGGGTAGCCCTCCCGTTCGCCGCAACCCCAGACCGGCCCCGGCCAGCAGGCATCATCCCGGGAGCGTGCCACCACGTGCCAGTGCAGTTGTGGCACCAGGTTGCCCAGGGCACCAAGGTTTATCTTCTCAGCCTCGGTCACCTGCAGCAGGAGGCTGGCTGCCCGGCTGCTCTCCGCCAGCAGTTGCTGTTGCGCCTCAAGCGGGATCCGGTGCAACTCGGTGGCCGCCTCGATGCGCGGAACCAGGATCAACCAGGGAAAGCGCCGATCGTCCATCAGCCGCACCTCGCACAGGCCCAGCCCACAGACCGGCCAGGTATCTCCAGCGAGGCGGGGATGGAGGGTAAAGGACACGGCTCAGCGGTCTTTCCAGCTGGGCGGGCGCTTCTCGGTGAAGGCGTCGATGCCCTCGCCCACGTCTTCGAACATCATGTTGTCGGCCATCGCCCCGGCAGCGAACTGGTAGGCCTGGTCGACCCCCATCTCCAGCTGCTTGTAGTACATTGACTTGCCGAGGGCAATGGAGGCGGCGGACTTGCCGCAGATGGTGCGTGCCAGTTTCTCCACCTCGGTGTCCAGTTGGTCGAGGGGAACGCTGCGGTTGATCAATCCCTCGTTGGCCGCTTCCTGGGCCGAGATGAAGCCGCCGGTGAGCAGCATCTCCATTGCCTGCTTGCGCCCCACGTTGCGGGACAGCGGGATACTGGGGGTGCCGCAGAAGAGGCCCACGTTGATCCCGGAGACCGCGAAGCGGGCGCCCTCCTCGGCGATTGCCAGGTCGCAGGAGGCGACCAGCTGGCAGCCGGCGGCGGTGGCAATGCCATGGACCCGGGCGATCACCGGCTGGGGCAGGCGGGTAATTGCGGTCATCACCTCGCCGCACTTGCGAAACAGCTGCTGGAAGTAGTCGCGCTCGCTCTGGGTGCGCATCTGTTTCAGGTCGTGCCCGGCGCAGAAGGCGCGCCCGTTGCCGGCCAGCACCACCACCCGCACGCCGCGGTCGTCGGCGATCCGGCCGAGTTCGTTTTGCAGGCTCTCCAGCAGCTCCTCGGAGAGGGCGTTGAACTGGTTCGGCCGGTTCAGTGTCAGGTAGGCGATGCCCTCCTTGTCCTCCCGCAGGACCAGGGGCTCTTCGGTGGCGGTCCGGGTGCTTTCTGTCATCGGGAAATCTCCTGTCGGTTGCTGCGGTAACTATACATGCAAGCACCGGCCGACGTGTAGGCCGGGTCCTCGTTTCCACGCAGAGCGTGGGAATGCATACCCATCCTGAACGCGCTTCTCATTTGTTGGGGTTCATTTGGGAGCGAGGATTCGCAACCAATCCTTCCACGGCAAGTGAGCACCTACTCCTCTCCTGGCTATCTCCAAATAACCATGTTGGGGTTCGCAGGCTCACCCCAACCTACTTCACTGCAACCCGTTGCCAACCCGCCATCGGCCCGGGGGCGGGCCTCCTACCGGTCGAATCGGGTGTGGGAGCGGCGCCCTCGCCGCGATGAATCTGCCACGACCCGGCAGTCATGCGCAGCGCCCTCGTTCCCACGCTCTGCGTGGGAATGCATACCTGCCCAGAACGTGGCCCTCATTGGTTGGGATTTATTTCACTCACGCCAACGGCTGCAACCCGTTGCCCATCCGCCATCGGCCCGGGGGCGGGCCTCCTACCGGTCGAATCGGGTGTGGGAGCGGCGCCCTCGCCGCGATGAGTCTGGCACGACCCGGCAGTCATGCGCAGCGCCCTCGTTCCCACGCTCTGCGTGGGAATGCATAGAACCCAACCGCGGCGAGTAAGTACCTACTCCCCACCCAGCCGCTGCCGCGCCCGCCCGATGGCGGCCCGAACCTGGGCCGGGGCGGTGCCGCCGATGTGATCCCGGGCGGCCACCGAACCCTCCAGGGTGAGCACCTGGAATACATCCTCCTCGATCTGCGAGGAGAAGCCCTGCAGCTCCTCCAGGCTCAGCTCGGCCAAGTCGCAGCCCTTGCTGACACCCAGGGCCACGGCCTTGCCCACCACCTCGTGGGCGTCCCGGAACGGGGTGCCCTTGCGAACCAGGTAGTCGGCCAGGTCGGTGGCGGTGGCGAAGCCCTGCAGGGTGGCCCGGCGCATGTTCTCCGGCTTGCAGGTGATGGCCGGTATCATGTCGGCGAACACCTTCAGCGACCCCTTCAGGTTATCCACGGTGTCGAACAGCGGCTCCTTGTCCTCCTGGTTGTCCTTGTTGTAGGCCAGGGGCTGGCCCTTCATCAGGGTCAGCAGGCCTACCAGGTGACCGAACACCCGGCCGGTCTTGCCGCGCACCAGTTCCGGCACGTCCGGGTTCTTCTTCTGCGGCATGATCGAGGATCCGGTGCAGAAGCTGTCCGAGAGATCGACGAAATTGAACTGGGCCGAGGACCAGATGATCAGCTCCTCGGACATGCGCGACAGGTGCATCATGATCAGGGCCGCGGCGGCGCTGAACTCGATGGCGAAATCGCGGTCGCTGACCGAGTCCAGGGAGTTCTCGCTGGGGCGGTCGAAGCCCAGCAGCTCCGCCGTGTAGTGGCGGTCGATCGGGTAGGTGGTGCCGGCCAGGGCGGCGGCGCCCAGCGGCATCACGTTGACCCGCTTGTTGCAGTCGGCGAGACGCTCCCGGTCCCGCTCCAGCATCTCGAACCAGGCCATCAGGTGGTGGCCGAAGGTGACCGGCTGGGCGGTCTGCAGGTGGGTGAAGCCGGGCATGATGGTCTCTGCCTCGCGCTCGGCGGTATCCAGCAGGGCCTGCTGCAGGCGCAGGATCTCGGACCGGATCAGCTCGATCTCGTCGCGCAGGTAGAGCCGGATGTCGGTGGCCACCTGGTCGTTGCGTGAGCGGCCGGTGTGCAGCTTCTTGCCGGCATCACCGATGGCGGTGGTCAGCTGGGACTCCACGTTCATGTGCACGTCCTCCAGCTCCACCGACCATTCGAACTGGCCCTCCTCGATGCGCTGCCGGATCTGTTTCAGCCCATCAACGATCAGGTCCCGCTCGTCCTCGCTGAGGATGCCGGCCCGTGCCAGCATGGTGGCATGGGCGATGGAACCCTCGATATCATAGCGGTACAGGCGCTGGTCGAACTCCACCGAGGCGGTGAAGGCCTCGACGAAGGCGTCGGTGGGTTCGTTGAAACGGCCGGACCAGAGTTTTTTATCGCTCATGAGATAGAGTTTCCTGCTTGAGAACCAAGAATCAGATGGATCATTGATCGAGAGTGTAAGATAGTACAGTGCCACCCGAACGAAAGGGGGTGTGCCTGCCGCGGCAGGCCAATTGTATCAGGATTCCGTCCAGGGTTAAGTGCACAGGGGGAGCATGACGCAGAAAGGCGAGAACAGGGCGGTGCTGGAAAGGACGCAGGTCAGCTACCTGCCCAACTTCTGCAGCATCCGCATGGTCTTCGGCGTGGTCATCTCTGCCGAGCTGCTGGCGATGGTACTGACCCTGGCCTCGATCGACTCGTTTCATGATTTTTCCGGTGAGCTGAGTCTGCGATCGCTTTACATCCAGTGGATCGCCCTGGTCGGCAGCGCGGTACTCTGCCTGCTGCGCCCCTGGACCATCCGTCTTGCCGCTGGATTGGTGGGGTTCATTGCCTGGCTGCTGCTGATGCTGGTAACCCTGTTGATCTCCCTGCTTTCGGTCTGGATTCTGGAGTTGACGGATGCGCCCGGTTTCCTGCTCAAGAGCCTGGTGATCAGCGCCATCGTCTGCGCGGTGCTGATGCACTACCTGTCGGTCCAGTACCGCTGGCGGATCCAGATTGAGGCGGAGTCCAAATCCCACCTGCAGGCCCTGCAGTCCCGGATCCGGCCGCACTTCCTGTTCAACAGCATGAACACCATCGCCAGCCTGACGCGCAGTGATCCGGCGCTGGCCGAGGAGGTGGTGTATGACCTCTCGGACCTGTTTCGCGCCTCGCTCTCCAATGCCCAGCGTATGTCCACCCTGGGCGAGGAGCTGGAGCTGTGCCGCGGATACCTGCGGATCGAGGGGCAACGCCTGGGTGACCGGCTGCAGGTGAAGTGGGACCTGGACACCCTGCCGGAGGAGGCGCAACTGCCTGCCCTTATCCTGCAGCCGCTGTTCGAGAATGCCATCTACCACGGCATCGAGCCGGCTACCGGACCGGGACTGATCCAGGTGACCGGTCGCTATCGCCGCCGCCAGGTAAACATCAGTATCCGTAATACCCAACCGGCAGGGCGCGCGGAGAGCCGACGACCCGGCAACAGCATGGCGCTGGAGAATATCCGTCAGCGACTGCGCGGCTTCTTTGACGAAGAGGCTTCGCTCAGCGTGTCCGAGGTTGACGGCGAACACCAGGTGCGGGTGGTCTTCCCCCATCCCTGGAGTGGCCAATGAAGATTCTGATCGTCGATGACGAGGCGCACGCGCGCAGCCGGCTGCACAGCCTGATCGACGAGATCGGCCCGCCCTGCGCGGTGGCGGCCGAGGCGGCGGACGGACACCAGGCACTGCAGCGCTGCCGGCAAGGGGACGTGGACCTGGTGCTGATGGATATCCGGATGCCAGTGATGGACGGACTGGAGGCGGCGGCCGAACTCTCCACCCTCGATACCCCGCCGGCGGTGGTTTTCGTAACCGCCTACGATGAGCACGCACTGGCCGCTTTCGAACGACATGCGGTGGACTACCTGCTGAAGCCGATCCGCCGCCAGCGCCTGCAGCAGGCGATCGAGAAGGCGGCCACCCTCAACCGACCCCAGTTACAGGCGCTGCGGAACCTGCGCCAGGGCACCGACGAGGCGTATATCAGCGCCAGTTTCCGGGGCGGCCTGCAGCGGATACCGCTCTCCGAGGTGATCTATTTCCAGGCCGATCAGAAGTACGTCACGGTATGCTTTAGTGGCGGTGAACGACTGCTTGAGGAGTCGCTGAAGTCACTGGAGGAGCGCTTTCCGGAGCGCCTGGTGCGTATCCACCGCAACGCCCTGGTCAATCGGGAGAGGTTGCTGGGTCTGCAGAAGCTCTCCTCTGGCAGTTGCGCCGTGTCACTGGCCGGCAGCGACAGCCAACTGGAGGTGAGCCGGCGCCACCTGGCGGAAGTGCGGCGCCTGTTGCGCGGCAGGGAGTAGGCCGCAAATCCGACCCGGTTGCCGGAAAACCGGATGCCAGAGTGGTTCGAGCTGGAGAAGCCCTGTGTCAGGCGGCGATGGTGGTGTTGCCGGTCTGTTTCTTGGCCTGGTACATGGCCAGGTCGGCCCGCTTCACAAACAGGCTGGCCGACTCCTCGTCCCGGTACTGGGCGATGCCGATGCTGAGTGCCACCGGCTCCGCCTCCTGGGCCAGTTCGATCAGGGTGCTCGGCTTGTTGCGCTCGAAGTAGTCGGAAAGCCGTTCGCTAACGCTGGCTGCGTTCTCCTGGGAGGTTTCCGGCAGGATTATCATGAACTCGTCGCCGCCATAGCGGAAACCGTAGTCACTGTTGCGCAGCACCGAACGGATCGCGTCGCCCACAAAGCGCAGCGCGTTGTCGCCCTCCACGTGGCCCAGGGCGTCGTTCACCGACTTGAACTTGTCCAGATCGATGCAGACCAGGCTCAACTCGTGCTGGTAACGGCGGCAGCGCTCGATCTCGCTGTTCAGCACGGCGTGGAAATGGCGCTGGTTGAAAAGGCCGGTCAGGCTGTCGGTCACCGAGAGCAGTTTCAGCGACTTTTCCAGCGCCAGTTGCGCGGTGAGGTCGTGGAAAAAGCCCACGCTGCCCACCTCCTGCCCCGCCTCTTCCAGCAGGCAGGCGGAGAGCTGGATCGGTACCAGGTTTCCGTCTTTCGACCGGAGCTGGGTCTTGTGGTCGATGATCTGCCCCCGCGCGCCCTTGTTCTCCTGGTACATCAGGCGCTTGATCTCCCGGGCGCTCTCCGGGGAGGAGTAGAGATCGGCGATCTGGAAGCGTCCCACCATCTCCGATTTACGGTAGCCGAGGAGTCTCTCCGCCGCCGGGTTGAACAGGGTGATGATGCCCGTGCGGTCGATGCCGATGATCGGATCCGGGCAGATGAGAGCGAGTTCGTTGTTGATCAAGTCGATTGCCATGTCGCAGCTGTTTACAAGGGATTGCCAACCCCTATCGGCCATACCTCTATTTACTTGAGGGTTTTGCTGTGGAAAATGATGTCAGCGCTGGAATTTGGGACGAAAAGTCGCTGTTTTCCGATTTCGCCGCCCGGTTCCGGGTCCTGGGGGCAAAAATGGCGGCTACTGATTTGCCTGTGTCAGCCATAGGTTATAGCATTCCCCTTTTTCCCGATCCGAGATAGTCAACATGTCCCAGCGCCTCCGAATTGCCACCCGAAAGTCCCCTCTCGCCATGTGGCAGGCAGAGCATGTCGCAAGCCTGCTGAAGCAGGCCAATCCAGACCTGGAGATCGAACTGGTCGGGATGAGTACCCAGGGCGACAAGATCCTGGACACCCCGCTGGCCAAGATCGGTGGCAAGGGGCTGTTCGTCAAGGAGCTGGAGCAGGGCATGCTGGACGGCCGGGCGGATATCGCCGTGCACTCGATGAAAGACGTGCCGGTGGAGTTGCCGGAGGGGCTGCATCTGCCGGTGATCATGGAGCGCGAGGATCCCCGGGACGCCTTCGTCTCCAACCGCTACGGAAGGCTCGACGAGCTGCCCCAGGGGGCGGTTCTCGGTACCGCCAGCCTGCGACGTCAGTGCCAGGCCGCGGAGCGGCGCCCGGATCTGAAGATTCTGACCCTGCGCGGCAACGTCAATACCCGCCTGCGCAAGCTGGACGAGGGCGAGTTCGATGCCATCATCCTGGCCTCGGCCGGGCTCAAGAGGCTCGGCTTCCGGGAGCGGATCAGCGCCTGCATGGAGCCGGAGGAGAGCCTGCCGGCGATCGGCCAGGGTGCCATCGGTATCGAGTGCCGGGTCGACGACGTCCGTGTCAACGAGCTGATCGCCGCTCTGCATGATACCGAGACCGCTTACTGCGTGGAGGCCGAGCGGGCCATGAACAACCGCCTGATGGGGGGCTGCCAGGTGCCGATCGCGGGACATGCCATCCTCAACCACGACCGCCTGTTCATGCGCGGCCTGGTGGGTGAGCCGGATGGCAGTCGCATTATGCGCGCGGAGATTTCCGGCCCGGCCAGCGAGGCGGCCCGGCTCGGTACCGAGCTGGCCGAGGATCTGCTGGGGCAGGGTGCCGACCAGGTGCTGAAACATCTTTACGAAAGCTGAGCCGGAACCATGTCCTTTCTCTCCACACCAGCCGAGTGCAACCTTGGGGGTATCGGCGTCCTTGTGACCCGCGCGGCACACCAGGCCGCCACCCTGTGCCGCCTGATTGCGTCCCGCGACGGCCAGCCGCTGCGCTTTCCCGTAGTCGAAATTGCCGATCCGCCGCAAGCCGGGGAGGTGGGCCAACAGCTGGGTCGGCTGTCCGATTACGATATCGCCATCTTTGTCAGTCCCAACGCGGTACTGTGGGGCATCAAGCTGTCGCCCGCGCAGAAGTTGCCCGACAACCTGGCCCTGGCCGCGGTTGGTCGGCGCACTGCCCAGACCCTGGCCGAGTCCGGCTACCCGGTGGACGTGGTACCGGAGGACTCCTTCGACAGCGAGGGGTTGTTGGCGACCCCCGAGCTGACCGAGGTATCGGGGAAACGGATCGCGATCGTGCGCGGGAATGGTGGACGCGAGCTGTTGCACGAGGAGCTGACCCGGAGGGGTGCCACGGTGGACTTCTTCGAGGTTTACCAGAGGCGCTGTCCGCAGAGTGACCCGGAACCGCTGCTGTACCGCTGGGATGACGATGTGCAGGTGGTCACGGTGACCAGCAGCATTCTTATGGACAATCTGTTCCAGCTGCTGGGTGAGGCGGGACGCGAGCGTCTGCAGAAGACGCCGATGATCGTCGCCAGTGAGCGCATGCGCGCGCATGCCCGGGAACTCGGTTGCCAGCAGATCTATCTGGCACGCAGTGCCGATGAACAGGACCTGCTGGAGGCGATCTGCGTGTGGGCCGGCAACCGGTCCTGAGTTGGCGCCGACAGGCGACGTGATATAGTTTCCTGCAAGTGGTCACCGGTCGCTGCATTGATCGGCGGGGCTTTGCTAAACTGCTGTTATGGGCGCAGTTTTCAAGTTCAGGCCGGTGTGTACGGGGTGCCGAGGCCTTGCCTGATGCGTTTCAACGGCAGTCGCGGTGGCGGCTGCGACCAATCCAAAAGCCAGATGGAAGAGTGAATGAGCAACAACGATCCCAAGGATTCAGAAGAGGAGCGGGCGGCGGAGACCGGGTCGCAGATCGAGGATGCCGAGATCGTGGAGTCGACTCCCGCGCCCGGACGTGCTGCCGATAGTAGGCGGGGGCCCTCCCGAATCCCCCTGGTGCTTGCGGTAGTCGCCATTCTCCTGGTGCTTGGCGGACTCGGCCTCGGCTACCAGTACACAAGCGGGTTGCAGGTATCCCTGCAACAGATGGACCAGTCCCTGGCGCAGGCCGCACAACAGCAACAGCAGTTGCAGGCGCAGCTGGGCGGGATTGAATCCGCCTTCCAGACCCAGAAAGAGGAGATCGAGAAACAACGCCAGGCACTGTCGGAGCAGGACAGCAAGCTGGCACAGGAGCGCGAGCGACTGGACCAGCAGGCCGAGGAGATGCAGCAGACGTTGGAATCGGTCTACAGCCGGGTCGGGCGTAGCAGCAATGCCTGGATGGCGGCCGAGGCGGGCTACCTGATGCGGATCGCCAACCACCGGCTGCAGCTGGAGCGCGACCTGCCGACCGCGATCAGGGCCCTGCAGGGTGCAGATGCCCGGCTGCGGGATACCGGTGACCCCGGCTGGACCCGGGTACGCGAGGTCCTGGCCAGCGAGATCGCCGAACTGGAAGCGGTCAAACCGCTCGACCTGACCGGTCTCTCGGCCCGCCTCTCCGGACTTGCCGGGCAGGTCGGGGAGCTGAAGATGGTGGGCCTGCAGTACACGCCCAGCCAGCCCGAGGCGGCCAAGGCGGAACAGGGCGGCGAGGAGCGCAGCATCAACACCCTGCTCAAGGATGGCTGGGAAGGTTTCAAGTCGGTGATGGTGATTCGCCACCGGGATAAGCCGGTCAGCGCGATGCTGGCGCCGGAGCAGCAGTTTTTCGTCTACGAGAACCTGCAGCTGCAGTTGCAGGCCGCCCGCCTGGCCCTGCTGAAAGGGGATCAGGCACTCTACACCAGTAGCCTGAAGCAGGCCGCCGAGTGGACCGGCGAGTTCTTCGATCCGGAGACATCTGCAACCCGGGCGATGCAGGCGGCCCTGGCCGAACTACAGGGGGTGGAGTTGCGTCCCGCACTGCCTGACATCTCCCGCTCCCTGGCGGCCCTGCAGCAGCGGATGGAGCAGGTCGAGGCCGAGGGGGCGCAATGAAGATACTGATACTCGGACTCCTGGGCCTGGCCGCATCGGTACTCATGGCGCTGGCGATCAAGGCGGACAACGGCTATATCCTGATCGGCTACGGACAGTGGACCATCGAGGGCAGCCTGGCCTTCTTCCTGATCATGAATCTGGTGCTGTTCGCACTGCTCTACCTCAGCCTGCGTATCATCTCCCGGGTCAGTGCGACCCCGCGCAAATTGCACGACTGGCGCCAGCACCGGGGGGCGTTAAAGGCCAGGAAGGCGCTCACCCAGGGCCTGGTGGAGCTGTCCGAGGGAAACTGGAAACGGGCCGAGAAGGACCTGGTCCGGTTTGCTGGCAAGTCTGAGACCCCACTGCTCAACTATCTGGCAGCGGCCCGCTCAGCACAGCAGCAGGATGCCCATGAGCGGCGCGACCACTACCTGCAGCTGGCACACGAAAGCATGCCGGAGGCTGATGTGGCGGTGGGACTGACCCAGGCTGAGCTGCAGCTCGACCACGCCCAGCTGGAGCAGGCGCTGGCCACCCTCAAGCACCTGCAGGAGATCGCGCCTCGCCACACCCATGTCCTGAAACTGCTGAAGGAACTCTACGTGCGGCTGGACGACTGGCCGGCCCTCGGCCAGCTGCTTCCGGAACTGAAGAAGCGCAAGGTGATTGACCCGGAGGAGCTGCAGAAGCTGGAGCTGCGGGTCTACCATCACCAGCTGCTGCAGGCGGCACAGGAGGAGAACCTGACGCAGCTGCAGACGGTGTGGAACCGGATTCCGTCGGCAATCCGGGCGAAAGAGGAGATGGTCACCACCTACGTGAACCACCTGATGAACCGGGAGGAGCACAACCAGGTGGAGCACATCCTGCGCGACAGCATCAACCGCAACTGGAACGACGACCTGGTGGAGCTCTACGGCCGGGTGCCGGCGGACGAGTCGGCGCGCCAGCTGAGCACGGCAGAGGGCTGGCTCAAGGACCAGTCACGCAACGCGATACTGCTGCTGACCCTGGGGCGGCTCAGTCTGCGCAGCAAGCTGTGGGGCAAGGCGCGCACCTACCTGGAGGCGAGTATCGGTATCGAACCGACCATCGCCGCCTACCGTGCACTGGGCGCACTGCTGGAACGGATGGGCGAACAGGAGCAGGCGCTGACCTGTTTCAAGGCCGGGCTGGAGCTGGGCAGCGACCGCACCCGGCCGATCGAGCTGCCGGCCTCGCTGAAACTTCCCGCCGGAGAGTCGAACGGGGCGTCAGCTTCAGAAGACGAAAAGCCGCGGCTGGAGGTAGTGAGCAAGAGCTGACGCGCCTTGCAAACAAGATACGAAGAGGGGGCCAAACGGCCCCCTTTCCCGTTCAGGCCGCTACTTGTTGGGATTGTCCTGGGCCCACTCGAATACGTCCGAGTACATCCGGGTGGCATCCAGCCCGGCCGCGACAAAGGCGTCCCGGGCGGCGAAAATCATCACCGGTGGGCCACTCATGTAGAGATCAAACGGGCTCATGTCCGGGTGGTCGCGCAGTACCGCCTCGTGCACAAAGCCGCTTTCGCCCTGCCAGTCTGGGTCCGGCTCGGAGAGGACCGGTTTGAAACTGACATGGGGGTGCTCCCGCGCCCACTGCTCGGCCAGTTCACCCAGGTACAGGTCCTGCTTGCTGCGCACTCCCCAGTAGAGGTGGATCGGGCGAGTGTCGTTGATGTGGAAGCAGTGCTCTATCACCGCCTTGAGGGGCGCGAAGCCGGTCCCGCCAGCCATGAACATCATCGGCCGGTCGCTCTCCTCGCGCAGGTAGAAACCGCCCATCGGGGCGCAGATCTCCTGCCGGTCACCCACCTTCATGGTGTCGAAGACGTAATCGGTGAACTCGCCCCCGGGCACGTGGCGGATATGCAGCTCTATCAGCTCGTCGTCGTGCGGGGCGTTGGCCATGGAGAAGGCGCGGCGGCGGCCATCCTCCAGGATGAAATCCAGGTACTGGCCGGCCAGGTACATCAGCCGCTCATTCTCCGGCAGGCGCAGGAATACCCGCATCACGTCGTGTGACAGCTTGTCCATCTGCTCAACCGTGCACATCAGGTTGCGGATCACCTCGTCCTCCTCGCTCTCGATCTCGTGGGCGCGCAGGACAATATCGCTGGTGGGGATCGCCTGGCAGGTCAGGCAGTACTCGTCCGGGGTATTGCCGGTCATTACCTCGTCGCCGTCCAGATAGCTTACACTGCCGGAGACAAGGGTGCTGGCACAACTGCCACAGGCTCCGTTGCGGCAGCCGTAGGGGAGTGACACCCCCTGGCGGTCAGCGGCCTCGAGTATGGTCTCACCCCTTTCGGTGGTGAAGGTGTGGCCACTGGGCTCTACTGTCACGTTAAAACTCATGGGATTCCTTTAGCTTGTATTAGGGTATTCGGAAATTCTCTACTATTTTACTGCGAAATACAAAAATGATGCATAACAAAGTGATTCTCGGTTGCGGTTACCTGGGTCAGCGTCTGGCCCGGCAGTACCAGGCACAGGGCGAGACGGTGACCGGCGTGGTGCGCAGTCCCAACAGTGCCGGGGTGCTGCAGGCGGCGGGAATACCGGCGCTGCAGATGGACCTGGATCAACCCCTGGATACGCTGCCGCCACTGGCCGGTTGCGAGCTGTTCTACTTTATTCCGCCGCCGCGCGGCGGCACGGTTGAGCAACGTGTCGAGCGCTTCCTGGCAGCCCTCGGCAACGATCAGTTACCTCGCCGGATACTCTACCTGAGTACCACCGGGGTGTACGGTGATTGTGCCGGCGAGTGGGTTGACGAGACCCGTCCGGTGGCGCCGGTGGCGGAGCGGGCGCAGCGGCGCTGGGATGGAGAGCGGCGTTTCCGCTCCTGGTGCCGCGAACACGGCTGCGAGCTGGTGATATTGCGGGTGGCCGGCATCTATGGACCCGGCAAGTTGCCGCTGGCCCGGCTGCGCCGGGGCGAGCCGATGGTGCCCGAGGTGGAGGCCCCCTACACCAACCGCATTCACGTGGACGACCTGGCGCAGGTCTGCGTGGCGGCGATGCAGCATGGCGGAGACGGCGAGATCTACAACGTCAGCGACGGCACGCCGGGCAACATGACCGACTACTTCAACCGGGTGGCGGACTGGGCCGGTCTGCCCCGGCCTCCCCTGGTACCCCTGGCCGAATCCGCTGATGCCCTTTCCGCCGGGATGCGCTCCTACCTGCAGGAGTCGCGCCGCCTGGACAGTTCAAAGATGCGCCGGGAGCTGGGGGTGGTGTTGCGCTACCCGGACCTGGCCAGTGGCCTGCGAGGGTGTGCTGAGGCGTCGTAGGGGCGAGCCGTCCTTCGCGGCGGGGGCGCCGCTCCTACACCCGATGTGATCTGTAGCTCGTAGGTTGGGGTGAGTGAAACGAACCCCAACAAATGATGGTTGCGTTCAACGCTGGATGTTGGGGTTCGCAAGCTCACCCCAACCTACAGGCTGTTT
>JAPHTA010000118.1 GCA_026196475.1 Sedimenticola sp. | reverse complement strand
TCCCACAAACTCCCTCTCCCTCAGGGAGAGGGTTGGGGTGAGGGGATCAAATGAAAGTAACTTGCTGTTTTATAAACCCCCTCATCCTGTCCTTCTCCCGGGGGGACCTCGGTGCCGCTTGACGGTAGAAGGGACGCACTAATCGCGTTTTTCATGTCTTCGTGCTTCTTTGTTGTTTGTAATATCATCAATAATCAATAAGTTATAAATTCTGAATGCAAGGGTTTATGGGGCAGCAGTGAACGTGAGTCAAAAAGATGGGGCTATCCCTGCAGCGGCCCGGAGCGCTGCTGCAGGAACTGCTGGAAATCCCGGTAGGCGGACCAGAACAGCTCGATCGACCGCTCCCCGGTTTCGGTCAGGCGCGCCCCACCACCGCCCCGGCCGCCGGTGCTCTTCTCCACCAGCGGCTGCCGGCCCTGCCGGTTCATGGAGTCGACCAGCTTCCAGGCCCGCAGGTAGGACATCTGCATGCTGCGGGCGGCGGCACTGATGGAACCGTGCTGGCGGATTCGCTCCAGCAGGGTGACCCGGCCGTAGCCGAGGAAGGTCCCTTCCGGTCCCTCGATCCAGACCCGTCCACCGAGTTTGTAAGCTGTTGTCATCTTCACTCTCTGCGGGGTTGATGCAGGCTACCGTAATATTTTTCGGAATATAACGCCAGTCTGTCAGGCGCAGGCCTGGAACTTTCCTGTGGCTGGCCCGCTCCCGGCAGCTGTTGATGCTGTTTACCCTCTCCCGGGCCCTGTCCCGGGTGGAGAGTGATCAGGCCCCGGCATTGGTACTGCAGGTCACCCGGGTGGGATAGGGAATGCGTCTCCCCCGGAAAATCGTAGTATCCGGTTGTCGTCCTGCATCGCGCGACGAAATGCCTTAATATCTCACCCCTACCCCCTGTTGCGCGGCAGTAAGGTCGACGTCGGCATGGCCCCGGGTAGGGTTACCAGGAACCTGATCAACGCTCATGGAACTCGACAGTTTTGTCATCTCGGCGGCCGTGCTACTGGCTGTGGCTGCCGTTTCGGTCACCCTCTTCAAGCAACTCGGCCTCGGCGCCGTGTTGGGCCTGCTGGTTGCCGGAATTGCGGTCGGGCCCTATTCGCCTGGCCCGGCCATTACTTCGAATGTAGAGGACGTGCGTCACTTTACGGAGCTCGGGGTCGTGCTGCTGCTGTTTCTCATCGGCCTGGAGATGCGTCCAACCAAGCTGTGGTCGATGCGGCGGGAGGTGTTTGGACTCGGCTCGCTGCAGATCCTCCTCTCCGGTGGCGCTATCGGTGCCTACAGCTTTCTCTACCAGGAGTCCTGGGGTACGGCGATGCTGATCGGTTTCAGTCTCGCCCTCTCTTCCACCGCTTTCGTGCTTCAGCTGCTGCAGGAGAAGGGCGAACTCAGTGCCAGGTTGGGTAGTACATCGTTTTCCGTTCTCCTGATGCAGGATCTTGCTATCGTTCCCTTGCTCGCCCTGGTGCCGCTTCTTTCTGATGTCGGTACTCTCTCCGCCGAGGTTCCGCTCTGGGTGCAACTGCTGATCGTCGTGGGGGTCCTTCTGCTGGTAGGTGGAACCGGCCGCTACCTGATCCCCCACGCGCTGGAACGGCTCTCGCGAAAGAACAACCGCGAGGCCTTTTTCCTGGTGGTGATGCTGGCGGTGTTCGCGGCCAGTGCCGCCATGCATTTCGCCGGATTGTCGATGGCCCTCGGGGCCTTTCTGATGGGAATGTTGCTCTCCGGTTCGCGCTACAGTTTTCAGATTCAGGCCCAGGTTGAGCCCTACAAGGGACTGCTGATGAGCCTCTTTTTCGTTGCCGTCGGCATGTCGATCGACATTGGTGCCCTGGCCGAACGGCCGTTTTTGTTCACCCAGCACGTAGTGGTGGTGCTGGCACTCAAGATCGGGGTGCTGTACGTGCTGGCACGGGCTTTCGGTCATGGCCGGGGGATTGCGACCCGGCTGTCATTCCTCCTCGCCCAGAGCGGTGAATTCGGCTTCGTACTGTTCGGCTCGGCGAAGGCGCTCGGTGTCATCGATGATGCGACTTTCGTCCTCGCGGTTGGCGTGATCTCCACCTCGATGCTGTTGACCCCGCTGTTGGTGCGGGTGGGGGATGCGCTGGCTATGCGGGCGCCGAGCGTGCAAGAGCAATCCCTGTTGCGCCAGTTCGATGGTGACCACCCCCAACCCCGGGTGGTGATGGGCGGTTATGGACGGGTCGGCCACACGGTGGCAGCCCTGCTCCAGGCCAGCGATATTCCCCATATCACGTTTGATACCAATGTCGCCCATGTCGCCGAGGGCCAGGCTGACGGTCATGCGGTCTACTACGGTGATATCGGGGATCCGGATTTACTGGCCGCCATCAACCTGGACCAGGCGGAAACCGTGGTTCTGACCATCGATGACCCGCCGACGGTGATGCGGGCCGTTTCGTTGATCCGCGGCAGCCATCCCGGAATCACGATCATCGCCCGTGCCCGCGACCTCACCGCCTGCGCTGCCCTCATCGAGGCCGGTGCCGACGTGGCCCACCCCGAGGCGCTGGAGGCCAGCCTGCGCCTTGGTGCTGATGTGATGACATCTCTCGGGATCGACAGCCGTAATATCAACGAGGTGTTGGGTGGTGCCCGGGAGGACGACTACGCGCTGGTGCGGGAGGATACTGCTCAATAGCGCAGAACCCTGTCCTGCGATCCGGGCCGGCTGGCTCCGCTCGCCGCTGATGGCTCAGGGTGCATTTCGGGGTGAATTCGTATGCTCGGCATGGGTGACGTTCCGATACGCGGTTTTATCCTGCAATCGAATCGATGAGTTGTATTGAATATGAGTAACCTGGCCGAGTGTGAGACAAAGTGGCAGTTCTGGATCGATCGCGGGGGCACCTTCACCGACGTGGTGGCGCGGCGTCCCGACGGCACCCTGGTGACCCGCAAGCTGCTGTCGGAGAACCCGGCCCGCTACCGGGACGCGGCGATCCAGGGCATCCGGGAGCTGCTCGGGGTGGGCCCGGACGAGCCGTTGCCGGCACGACGGATCGAGGCGGTGAAGATGGGCACCACGGTGGCCACCAACGCCCTGCTGGAGCGCCGGGGGGAACCGACCCTGCTGGTGGTGACCCGGGGTTTCAGGGATGCCCTGCGGATCGGCTACCAGACCCGGCCGGAGCTGTTCAGCCTGGATATCGAGCTGCCGGAGATGCTCTACCGGGAGGTGCTGGAGGTGGACGAGCGCCTGGATGCCCTCGGTGAGGTGGTGCGGACCCTGGACGAGACCCAGGCCCGGGCCGGCCTGCAGGCGGCCTACGACAGGGGCCTGCGTAGCGTGGCGATCCTGTTCATGCACAGCTATCGCCAGCCGGTGCACGAACAGCGGGTGGCGGAGATCGCCCGAGAAACCGGTTTCAGCCAGGTCTCGGTGAGCAGCCAGGCGAGCCCGCTGATGAAGCTGGTGAGCCGGGGCGACACCACGGTGGTGGACGCCTACCTGTCGCCGATCCTGCGCCGCTACGTGGAGCAGGTCTCGGGTCAGCTGGAGGGGATGGAAGAGGCGGGCGGCCGCCTGCTCTTCATGCAGTCCAACGGCGGCCTGACCGATGCCTGGAGCTTCCAGGGCAAGGACGCGATCCTCTCCGGCCCCGCCGGCGGGGTGGTGGGC
>JAPHTA010000131.1 GCA_026196475.1 Sedimenticola sp. | reverse complement strand
GGCGTGGCCGCCGAGCTGGGTGATGCCCGCCTCGAACGAGATCCGGGTGCGGGTTGATGATTTCTCGAAAATCATGCCCAGGGTCTGGTTCTTCAGTGGTTCGTGGATCTCTCCCGCGCGCAGGCTCCGCTTGAGTTCGGTGGCGCGGTTGATCAGGGCGCGCAGCTCCTGCGGCGAGAGATCGAGCAGTGACAGGAAGTGCCTCACCTGGCGGGTTCCGGATGTAGCCATAATCGATACCTGTAAGGGGTTACGCGATGTCGTTGAGGAAATCCCGGATCAGCCCGGAGAGGACCTCGACCAGCTGGCGGGCCTCCTTGTCGCTCATGATCAGGGGCGGCAGCAGGCGGATGACGCTCTCGGCGGTGACATTGATCAGCAGGCCCTTCTCCAGTGCACGGGTGACCAGCTCGGCGCAGGGCCGGTCCAGCTCGATCCCGATCAGCAGCCCCTGGCCCCGGATCTCCTCCACCCCCACCACATCGGTCAGGGCGTCGGCGAAGTCCGCCAGCAGGGAGGCACCGAGGGACTCGGCCCGTGCCACCAGCTCCTGTTTTTCCAGTGTTTTGATCACCGCCAGTGCGGCGCTGCAGGCGAGCGGATTGCCGCCAAAGGTAGTGCCATGGTTGCCGGGTCCGAACAGGCCGGCCGCCCGTTTGCCGGCCAGGCAGGCGCCGATCGGCATGCCGTTGCCCAGCGCCTTGGCCAGGGTCATGACGTCCGGAACGATCTCCTCGTGCTGGTGTGAGAAGAGGCGACCGCTACGACCCATTCCGGTCTGAATCTCGTCCAGCATCATCAGCCACTGCTGCTGGTCGCAAATCTCGCGCACCGCTTTCAGGTAACCCTCCGGTGGAATATTGATGCCACCCTCGCCCTGGACCGGTTCGACCAGTACCGCGACCACGTTGGGACTGTTCTCTGCCACGTTCCTGAGGCTGTCGATGTCGCCGAACGGAATCCGCACGAAGCCCTGTACCAGCGGCTCGAAGCCGGCCTGTACCTTGCGGTTGCCGGTGGCTGAAAGGGTCGCCAGGGTGCGTCCGTGGAAACTTTGCTCCATCACTACGATGGCCGGGTTCTGGATCCCCTTCTGGTTGCCGTAGAGGCGGGCCAGCTTGATTGCGGCCTCGTTCGCCTCGGCGCCCGAATTGGCGAAGAAGACCTGCTGCATGCCGCCAAGGGCACACAGTTTTTCGCCCAGTTCCTGCTGCAGCGGTATCTGGTAGAGATTGGAGGTGTGTATCAGTTTTCCGGCCTGGTCGCAGAGCGCCTGCCTGATCGCGGGGTGGGCATGCCCGAGACCGCAGACGGCGATGCCGGAGAGGGCGTCCAGGTAGCGTTTCCCCTCGGTGTCCCAGAGCCAGGCACCATCACCCCGTTCGAAAGCGACGGGAAGTCTGTTGTAGGTGGCCATCAAAGCATCTGACATGGTCTTAATCCTTACCCTCCAGCGGGAAGTCTTGTGCAGCCTCCCCGGGGGGCGGGCGCAAATATCGGAGAAAACCGTCAATACTATTTGCATTGATTGGCGATAGCAAGATCCCGCCCCGTATATTCTGCTTGCAGAGCGCTGGCGATGGGACTACTCTCCACGCCGGGAGTCGGCCGGATGGTCGCTACTGCAGATGCGGTGGAGGAAAGTCCGGGCTCCGCAGGACAGGGTGCCAGGTAACGCCTGGGAGGCGCGAGCCTACGGAAAGTGCCACAGAAAATATACCGCCATCGGGCTGCGGTCCGCAGGTAAGGGTGAAATGGTGCGGTAAGAGCGCACCGCGCTGCTGGTAACAGCAGTGGCAGGGCAAACCCCACCCGGAGCAAGACCAAATAGGGGGACAGGCGACCTGGTCGCCGCGTGTGGTCCGCACGGTCCCCGGGTAGGTCGCTCGAGGTGCACGGTGACGCGCATCCCAGATGAATGACCATTCACGACAGAACCCGGCTTACAGGCCGGCTCCCGCTTTATTTTCGGCTCCTTGGACGAGTCTCCGGATGGCCGCACTTTTCCACTCCCCTCGGAGCGGGTGGGAGTCGGGGTTCGACTCACTTTCCGCTCTCACTCTTGATAAATCACTTTAAGTGCGTTTTTTATCGCGCTGTTTTGTATTGTCTTGTGTTCTCTTTCCTGTCTCATAACTGCCTTCTAAGCCCCTGTCTTTAAAGGAACTTTTCCCTGTTTGGTGGGTTCATTTCCTTGACAATGCCCAATTTGAGTACCTATTATGGGGAGAAGTGGGTAAAAGTGGAAAAATCTGGAAAATGGAATTCCAAAAAGAGGGGGGAGCGTTCATTTGTTCCGGGGTGTAAACAGACTCAATCTGGATGCCAAGGGTCGCCTGGCGGTGCCGACGCGTTTTCGCGGTCGGCTACAGGAGTGCTGTGCCTCGGAACTGGTGGTAACGATCGACCGGGATCACTGTCTACTGGTCTATCCCCTGCCGGAGTGGCAGGAGATCGAACGCAAGCTGATGAAACTCCCCTCCTTCAACAAGGCGGCCCGTAACCTGCAGCGACTGCTGGTTGGACACGCCACGGAAGTCGAAATGGATGGCCAGGGCCGGGTGCTGCTGCCACCGGCCCTGCGCGATTTCGCCCGGCTGGAAAAGCACGTAGTGCTGATCGGCCAGGGCAACAAGTTCGAGCTCTGGGATGAAGAGCGCTGGAACGAACACCGGGCCGGATGGCTGGAGGAGGTGAATCTTGATGACCTCGATATGCCGGCCGATCTCGAAACACTCTCTATATAGCAATGACGAGTGCAGAGAGACATCAACCGGTGCTGTTTCAGGAGGCACTGGATGCCCTGAATATTCACCCGGCCGGAATGTACGTCGATGGAACCTTTGGCCGTGGCGGGCACAGTGGGGCGATTCTCGCGGCACTGGGTGACACCGGTCGGTTGCTGGCGATCGACAAGGATCCGGATGCCGTGCGCCACGCCCGAGAGCGGTTTGCCGGGGATCCGCGTTTCGAGATTCACCAGGGTTCGTTTGCCGCGCTTGAGCGGGTGGCAGTTGAGGCGGGTCTCAGTGGTCGGGTGGATGGGCTGCTGCTTGATCTCGGTGTCTCCTCGCCGCAGCTTGACCGGGCGGAGAGGGGGTTCAGTTTCCTGCACGATGGGCCACTCGATATGCGTATGGACAACAGTTCAGGTATCAGTGCCGCGGAGTGGCTGCAACAGGCCGGGACAGAGGAGATGGCAGAGGTGTTCAAGCGCTACGGTGAAGAGCGCTATGCCAGGCGCATAGCGCGCGCCATTGCGGAGGCGGAAAAGTCGGCGCCGATCACCACTACGCGACGTCTTGCGGAGATTATATCGGCCGCACACCCGGCCTGGGAGAAGGGTCGGCATCCGGCGACCCGCTGTTTCCAGGCAATCCGTATCCATATCAATCGTGAGCTGGATGACCTGGAGGTGTGCCTGCAGCAGTCGTTGCAGGTGCTGGCACCGGGGGGGCGACTGGTGGTGATCAGCTTTCACTCCCTGGAGGACCGGATCGTCAAGCGTTTCATGCGGGACCAGTCGCGGGGTGACGCAATACCCCCGGGAATCCCGGTGACCGAAGCGCAGCGCAACTCGCGCCTGCGTCTCATCGGCAAGGCGCGGAAGCCCTCGGCCGAAGAGGTTGGGACCAACCCCAGGGCGCGTAGTGCGGTGCTGCGGGTGGCGGAGCGGACGGCATGACCCGCGGCCAGCTGATCGTGATGTTGCTGCTGCTGCTGGGTCTGCTGATGACTGCAACCGGGGTGGTCTATTCGAAGTACGCCTCGCGCAAGCAGTTCGTGGCCCTGCAGCAGCTGCGTGCCGAACGGGATGCCATAGAGGTTGAGTGGGGAAGGCTGCAACTGGAAGAGAACACCTGGGCAACCCATGCGCGGGTCGAGAAGATCGCCCGCAAGCGGTTGGACATGCATATTCCCACGGCCGCTGAGGTCGTGGTGGTCAGGCCCTGAGAATGAGCGGGAACAGACGACAGAAAAGACAGAAGCAGGCGCGCCGGGTGGAGCTGGCGCTGCCAAGCTACCGTGCCCGGCGCTGGACGCTTCTGGGTATGCTGTCGCTGGCCGCCATGGTTCTGGTCTGGAGGGCGGTAGACCAGCAGATTTTCGAGACAGATTTCCTGCAGAACGAGGGGCAGCGCAGACACCTCAGGGTGGTGGAGATGCCGGCCCACCGTGGCATGATCCGGGACCGCTCCGGCAACCCGGTGGCAATCAGTACGCCGGTTGATTCGGTATGGGCCAATCCGCGTACCCTTTCTCCCGATCGGCGCGTGCTGGTACCGGTGGCAGAGATCCTGGAAGTGGATCTGGATCGGCTGCGCCAGCTGTTGGCACGGCGCAGTGATCGCTCGTTTGTCTACTTGAAACGGCGGGTCAACCCGGATCGTGCCGCCAGGCTAATGGAATATGTCGGCGAGCACGATATCGCCGGCATCGGCCTGCAGCGGGAGTATCGGCGCTACTACCCGGACGGCGAGGTGTTCGCTCATGTGATCGGCTTTACCAATATCGACGACGAGGGGCAGGAGGGGCTGGAGCTGGCCTATGACGAGTGGCTGCAGGGCACCAGTGGAAGCAAGAGGGTGATCCAGGATGGCCGGGCACGTGCGGTGAAGGATGTGGAACACATCCTGGAGCCGGAGGCCGGCAAGGACCTGGTTACCACCATTGATCGTCGACTGCAGTTCCTGGCTTACCGGGAGTTGAAGGGAGCGGTGCAGCGGCACAAGGCGAAGTCGGGTTCGGCCGTGATCCTGGACGCACGCAACGGCGAGGTGCTGGCAATGGTCAACCAGCCGGCCTACAACCCGAACGGCTCCAAGAAGGGCAAGGTGGGGCGCTTCCGGAACCGGGCGGTGACCGATGTCTTCGAACCGGGTTCGACCATGAAGCCCTTTACCATAGCCGCCGCCCTGGAGTCCGGTCGCTACAGCCGTGACAGCGTGATTGATACCGCCCCGGGAACCTTCCGGGTGGGTCGGCACCTGGTCAAGGATCATCGTGACTACGGCCGTATCGACCTGGCACGGGTGATCCTCAAATCGAGCAATGTGGGTGTCAGCAAAATCGCACTGGATCTGCCGAAAGAGACCTTCTGGGGCTTCTTCTCGCGCATGGGTTTCGGTGAGCCGACCAGCACCGGCTTCCCGGGGGAGGTGACCGGTCAACTGGCTCCCTATCGTCGCTGGGCCGAGATCGACCAGGCGACACTGGCGTTCGGTTACGGGCTTTCGGTAACCGCCCTGCAGCTGGCCCGTGCCTACGGGGTAATCGCCAGTGACGGTATTCGTTACCCGGTCTCCCTGGTGCAGGCCGAAGAGCCGGCCCGGGGTGAGCGGGTGATGCGTGCCGAGACCGCGCGCACGGTGCGCCGGATGATGGAAGCGGTGATCTCGGAAGAGGGTACCGCACCAGCGGCTGCCGTCTCCGGATACCGGGTGGCGGGCAAGACCGGCACCGCGAAGAAGAGTATCTCCGGCGGCTATGCGGAGGATCGGTACATCTCGGTATTTGCCGGAATTGCACCGGCCAGTGATCCCCGCCTGGTTATGGTGGTGATGATCGATGAGCCCAGTGCAGGCAAGTATTACGGTGGTTCGGTCGCGGCGCCGGTCTTCTCGCGGGTAATGACCGGGGCGCTGCGCTTGCTCAATATCGCTCCGGACGCTTTGGATGAGCAAACGGTGAAGATGGCAGCCCTGGGGGAAGATCGATGACTGCTCCAGTCACCAATCGCCAGGCCATGCCCCTCGCCGGTTTGCTGGAGGGAATTGTGACTGCCGGGGCGGTTGGCCCGGAAGAGGTCAGTGCGCTGACCCTGGACAGCCGGGCGGTGGAGCCAGGAAGCCTGTTTATCGCCTGCCGGGGCACCCTGCATCATGGCCTGGACTATCTGCCCCAGGCGGTCAGTCGAGGTGCGGTCGCGGTGCTCTGCGAAGCGGATGAGAATTTCAGCATGGCGGATATCCGGACCCTGTCGGAGACCACCTCGGTACCTCTCTACCCGGTTGCCGAGCTGCGTGACCGGGTAAGCCTGATCGCGGGTCGTTTCCATGCTCATCCCAGCCAGAGGATGACGGTGATCGGGGTGACCGGAACCAACGGCAAGACCAGTTGCTGTCATTTCCTCTCGCAGGCATTCAGCCCGGAATACCTCTGCGCGGTGATCGGTACCGTCGGAAACGGCCTGCCTGGTGCGCTGGAGCCGGCCAGTCATACCACGCCTGACGCCATCTCGCTGCAGTTCCTGCTCTCCGACCTGCAACAGCGTGGCGCCGACATGGTGGCAATGGAGGTTTCCTCTCACGCCCTGGATCAGGGGCGGGCAGCCGCCGTGCACTTCGACGTGGCGGTGCTGACCAACCTGTCGCAGGATCACCTCGATTATCACCAGGACATGGATGCCTACGCCGAGGCCAAGCAGCGTCTGTTCCGGATGCCGGGTCTGCAGGTGGCGGTGCTGAACATGGATGACCCGTTTTCCGAGCGCGTGCGTCAGGATCTGTCGGAATCCGTCCGGGTGGTCGGCTACGGTTGCGGGGAAGGATTTGACGGGATGCTGGATCAGTGGGTGCGCGCTACCCATATCCTGCCTGAATATGACGGGCTGTCGGTCACCCTGGAGAGCAGCTGGGGAAAAGGGCAGTTCCAAAGCGGCCTGTTGGGGCGCTTCAACGTCTACAACCTGCTGGCGGTTCTGGCGGTGCTGATGGAGCGGGGCGTGGCCTTCGACGCCGCTCTTGAAAAGCTTTCTGCCCTGACCACGGTACGAGGTCGCATGGAGCGCTTCGGTGGCGGTGAGCGGCCGCTGGTGGTGGTCGATTACGCGCATACGCCGGATGCCCTGGAGCATGCCCTCAAGGCGCTACAGGAGCACGTGGGCGGGCGCCTGGTCTGTGTTTTCGGCTGTGGTGGGGATCGTGACCGGGGCAAGCGCCCGTTGATGGGTGCGATCGCCGAGCGATACGCCGACAAGGTGATCGTCACCGACGACAATCCGCGTACCGAGTCGGGCGATCGGATCGTGGATGAGATTCTGGCCGGCATGAGCGACAGCGCGCAGGTGGAGGTGCAGCGGCAGCGCGACCTGGCGATCGGGCAGGCGATTCGGGAGGCGAGCCCGGGTGACCTGGTGCTGGTTGCCGGCAAGGGGCATGAGGACTATCAGCTGGTGGATGGCCGGGTGCTCCCGTTCAGCGACCGGCAACAGGTCGAGCGGTGCCTGGCGGAGGTGTGGCCATGATCAGCTTCACCCTGTCGAAGATGGCGCGGGAGATCGAGGCTCGCCAGCTGGGGGCGGATGCCCGTTTCTCGTCGGTCTCCACCGATACCCGTACCCTGCGGCCGGGCGATCTGTTCGTGGCCCTGAGTGGCCCCAGCTTCGATGGCCACGACTACCTTGATCAGGCGATTCAACGTGGTGCCGTGGCGGCGCTGGTACAGCGTGATACGGGTGGAGATTTTCCCCGCATGCTGGTTGAGGATACGCGTCTGGCCCTGGGGCTTATGGCCGCCGTATGGCGCCAGCAGAGCGATGCCACGGTCATTGCGGTTACGGGTAGTAACGGCAAGACCACCGTGAAGGAGATGATTGCCACGATACTGCGCCAGAAGGGTGCGGTGCTGGCCACCCGCGGCAACCTGAACAACGACATCGGTGTGCCGCTGACCCTGCTGCGGTTGCAGGAGGAGCAGTTTGCAGTGATAGAGATGGGGGCCAACCATCCCGGCGAGATCAGCTATCTGAGCAAGATTGCGATGCCCGATATCGCCCTGCTCAACAACGCCTGTCGCTCCCATCTTGAAGGCTTCGGCTCGCTTGAAGGCGTGGCCAAGGCGAAGAGTGAGATCGTCAACGGCCTCGCCGAGTCGGGCTGTTTCGTTTTCAACGCCGATGACAATTTCGCCCCCTTCTGGAGCGGCGTGGCCGCCGGCCGTCGCACCCTGACCTTCGGTGTGTCGCAGGAGGCGGACGTGAGCAGCGGTGGTGACGTGGAGGTAGGTTGGGACAGGAACGGGTTTGCCAGCCGGTTCGCGGTGCAGACCCCGAAGGGTGAGGTGAACGTGAGACTGACACTGGCCGGAGAGCACAACCGGATGAACGCCCTGGGGGCAATCGCCGTGGCCCAGGAGGCCGGTGCCTCCCTGTCTGAGATCGAAAGCGGCCTGGCCCGGATTGCCCCGGTCAGGGGGCGCCTGCAGCCTTTGGCCGGGCGGGGTGGCGTGATGTTGCTGGATGACAGCTACAACGCCAATCCCGATTCGGTGTCGGCGGCAATCCGTGTACTTGCCGCTGCGCCGGGCAGGCGTTTCCTGCTGCTGGGTGAGCTGGGTGAACTGGGCGAGGGTACCCTCGACTTCTATCGCGAGCTGGGTGTCGAGGCCAGGGAGGCCGGAATTCAGCACCTCTACGCGGTGGGTGGCGCGGCCGAGGCAGCACGCACTTTCGGTGAAGGCGGTGCCGGCTTCGAGAGCCAGGAACAGCTGCTCGATCAGTTGCAGCAGGTACTACAGCCCGGTGACCGGGTGCTGGTGAAGGGGTCGCGCTTCGCCGCCATGGAGCGGATTGTCAATGCGCTCGCCGAAGGGGAGAGAGACTGAGATGCTTTTGTACCTGGCCCAATACCTGACCCAGTTCGATAGTGGATTCAGCGTATTCCAGTACCTTACGTTGCGCGCCATCCTGGGCGTCCTCACCGCCCTGGTGATCTCGTTCATCGTGGGGCCGGTAATGATCCGCCGCCTGACCCATCACCAGATTGGCCAGACGGTGCGTGATGACGGTCCCCAGAGTCACCTGTCCAAGGCCGGCACGCCCACCATGGGCGGCACCCTGCTGCTGGTGGCGGTGTCGGTCAGTACCCTGCTGTGGGCGGATCTCTCCAACCGCTACATCTGGGTGGTGATCCTGGTCACCCTGCTGTTCGGCGTGATCGGTTTCTACGATGACTATCGCAAGCTGGTGCTCAACGATTCACGCGGTCTTTCGGCACGCTACAAGTATCTCTGGCAGTCGGTGGTTGGCCTGGCCGCTGCCTGGGTCCTGTTCGCGACCGCCGTCCAGCCGGCCGAGACCCAGCTGATCATCCCCTTTGTCAAGAGCGTGGTGATCGACATGGGCCCCTGGTTTATCCTGCTCAGCTATTTCGTGATCGTCGGCACCAGCAACGCGGTCAACCTGACCGATGGCCTGGACGGACTGGCCATCATGCCCACCGTGCTGGTTGCGGGCGCGCTGGGCATATTCGCCTACGTCCACGGCCATGTCGGCATCTCCGGCTACCTGCTTATTCCCTACCTGCCGGGTGTCGGCGAAGTGGTGATCTTCTGTGGCGCCCTGGTCGGCGCTGGCCTGGGTTTTCTCTGGTTCAACGCCTACCCGGCGCAGGTATTCATGGGTGACGTGGGCGCGCTGGCCCTGGGCGCCGCACTGGGTGTGGTGGCGGTGGTGGTGCGCCAGGAGCTGGTGCTGCTGATCATGGGCGGTGTGTTCGTGATGGAGACGGTTTCGGTGATGCTGCAGGTCGCTTCGTTCAAGCTGACCGGGCGGCGCATCTTTCGCATGGCACCCCTGCACCACCACTTCGAGCTGAACGGCTGGCCCGAGCCGAGGGTGATCGTGCGCTTCTGGATAATCACGGTAATCCTGGTGCTGGTAGGACTGGCCAGCCTGAAGATTCGTTAGATCCATGGCATTTGCAGTGACAACAGTGACGGTAAGCATGGCAACAGCATGTGACAGAAAGAGCCTTATTGTCGGTCTGGGAAAGACCGGGCTCTCCTGTGCGCGCTTTTTCGCCGCACGGGGCGTGCCGGTTGCCATAACAGACAGCCGTGAGGCACCCCCGGGTCTCAACGAACTGCGCCAGGAACTGCCGGATATCGCGCTCTTCCTCGGCGGTTTCTCCGCATCCGCATTCCAGGTGGCGGAGCAGCTGGTGGTGAGCCCCGGCGTACCCATGAGTGAACCGCTGATTCAGCAGGCGATGGCCCGGGGTGTCCCGGTGGTGGGGGATATCGAGCTGTTCGCCCAGGCCGCCCGGGCGCCGGTGATAGCTATTACCGGCTCCAACGGCAAAAGCACGGTGACCACCCTGCTGGGCAGCATGCTGCAACAGGCCGGCCAGCGGGTGGCGATCGGCGGTAACCTGGGTGACCCGGCGCTCTCCCTTCTGCACGACGGGGTTGAACGCTACGTGCTGGAGCTCTCCAGCTTCCAGCTGGAAACCACATACAGCCTGCGGCCGGAGGTGGCGGTGGTGCTGAATGTCTCGCCGGACCACATGGATCGCTATGCCGATGTTGAGGCCTACAGCGCGACCAAGGCGTCTATCTACCGCAATGCCCGGAACCGGGTGTTCAACCTGGACGACCCCCGGGTGATGGCGATGCACAGGCTGCCGGAAGGGAAGGGGCAGGATGCTCTCTTCACCCTGGGTGAGCCCGATGACGGGGTATTCGGTATTCGGTGCGCCGAGGATGGCGAGTGGCTCTGTTGTGGTGATCGGCGACTGATCCGCTGTGATGAAGTGCGCATGCCGGGGCGGCACAACCAGGCCAATGCCCTGGCCTGCCTCGCGATCGGCAGCCTGCTGTCACTGCCCGAGGGGGTGATGTTGCAGGCACTGCGCGAGTTTGGCGGACTGCCTCATCGCACCCAGTTTGTGCAGGAGGTGGACGGGGTTCGCTGGTACAACGATTCGAAGGGGACCAACGTCGGGGCCTGTATCGCCGCGCTGGAGGGGCTGCTCCCGGACGGCGATGCGAAAGTGGTGCTGATTGCCGGTGGCGTCGGCAAGGGGGGTGACTTCGCGCAATTGAAGCCGGTGGTCGCACGACGGGCGCGGGCAGTGATCCTGCTGGGGCAGGATGCCGGCCTGATCGCCGACGCGCTGGGCCAGGAGGTGCCACTGATTCAAGCCCGTGACATGGATGACGCGGTGCTGCTGGCGGCCGGTTGTGCCGAACCGGGAGACCGGGTGCTGCTCTCGCCAGCCTGTGCAAGTTTCGACATGTATCGCAACTACCAGCATCGGGGTGAACAGTTTGTCGACGCGGTGGCGAGGTTGATTCCATGAATAGCCTTACCTACAGGCAGGCCACGGTGGGCGGCGGTCGACGACTGCTGCCTGATCTCGACTGGGTGCTGCTGTTCGCGGCGGTGGCACTGCTGGGGATCGGGCTGGTGATGGTGGCCTCGGCCTCGCTGCACCGGATCAGTGATGCGCCGTTCTACTACGTGAATCGCCATCTGTTCGCGATGGTTCTTGGACTCGTCGGCGGTTTTCTCCTGTTCCAGGTGCCGGTGACGCAGTGGGAGAGGGCTGGTGCACTGCTCTATTTCGTCGGTCTCCTTCTCCTGGTGCTGGTGTTGCTGCCGGGAGTGGGCCGGGAGGCCAACGGCGCTACCCGATGGATTCCGCTGGGTGCTTTCAACCTGCAGAGTTCCGAATTCATGAAACTGTTCATGGTGGTCTACGTGGCCGGCTACCTGGTGCGCCGGCGGCTGGAGGTGGCACACAGTGTGTGGGGCTTTATCAAGCCGATGCTGCTGTTGGTGATCGCCTGCTCGCTGATCATGGTTCAGCCCGATTTCGGCACCACCACGGTGCTGCTGGCGACGGCCATGGGGATGCTGTTCCTGGGTGGTGTTCCGGTGTGGCAGTTTGCCATCCTGATCGGGCTGTCCAGTTCGGTGCTGGTGGGACTGGTGATGGTTTCACCCTATCGCCTGCAGCGGGTTACGGCTTTTCTGGACCCCTGGGCCGACGTGGAGAACAGCGGTTACCAGCTGGCCCAGGCGTTGATCGCCTTCGGTCGCGGCGAGTGGTTCGGTGTCGGTCTCGGTAGCGGTATCCAGAAACAGTTCTACCTGCCGGAGGCGCATACAGATTTCCTGATGGCCGTGATTGGCGAGGAGTTCGGCCTGATGGGCACCCTGACCGTAATCGGACTGTTTGCGGTGATCGTGTGGCGGGCGTTCAGGATCGGTGCCCGTGCCGAGCGGCTGGAGCGTCGCTTTGCCGCCTACGTGGCCTACGGACTGGGACTCTGGATCGGCATGCAGGCGTTTATCAATATCGGTGTCAATGTAGGCCTGCTGCCGACCAAGGGGCTGACCCTTCCACTGATGAGCTACGGTGGCAACAGTATTATTGTCGCCATCCTGGTGGTCAGCATGCTGATGCGGATCGACTACGAGCTTGGCCGTCCCGATATGACAGACGCGGGGGACAGGTCATGAGCGGTGGCGTGATGGTGATGGCCGGCGGCACCGGGGGGCACGTGTTCCCGGCCCTGGCCGTGGCGGAGGAGCTGCGCAGCCGCGGTGTGCCGGTCTCCTGGCTGGGTGCCCCTGACAGTTTTGAGTCGCGGCTGGTGCCAGGGCATCAGTTCGATCTTCATCTGATGCAGATCCGCGGATTGCGCGGCAACGGCCTTCGCGGCTGGCTGGTGGCCCCCTTCAGGCTCGGTCGTGCACTGATCCAGGCACGGCGCATCCTGCGCCGGGTGCGTCCCCGGGTAGTGCTTGGCATGGGCGGATTCGTTACCGGTCCGGGTGGCCTGATGGCGCGCCTGTCCGGTATTCCCCTGGTGATCCATGAACAGAATGCGATACCGGGCATGACCAACAGTCTGCTGTCGAGGATTGCCAACCGGGTGTTCGAGGCCTTCCCCGGCAGTTTCAGGGCCTCCATAGGTGCTGTTGCCTGCGGCAACCCGGTACGCCGTGAGATCTCGGCGCTGGAAGGACCGGCGGTCAGGATGCTGGGACGGGAAGGTCCTCTGCGGATTCTGGTGATTGGCGGTTCGCTGGGTGCCCAGGCGCTCAATCAGTCGATTCCCGCAGTGATCGGCGGCCTGGCTCCGCAGCGGCGGCCGCTGATTCGCCACCAGGCGGGGCGCGACAAGGTTGAGCTGACCCGGGAGCACTACGCCAACGCCGGCGTCGAGGCCGAAGTGGTGCCGTTCATTGCCGATATGGCCGAGGCCTACGCCTGGGCCGACCTGGTGATCTGCCGCGCCGGCGCCCTGACCGTGAGTGAACTGGCCTCTGCCGGGGTGGCCGCCGTGCTGGTGCCGTACCCCTTTGCTGTCGATGACCACCAGACTCGCAACGCTGAGTACCTGGTGAAGGCGGGGGCGGCCAAGCTGCTGCCGCAGCGCGAGCTGGAGCGCTCGGGATTCCCTTCCGAGCTGGTGGCGATGTTCGATGACCGGCAACGACTGATGGAGATGTCGGTTCGTGCCCGGGCCCTGTCGATACCGGATGCAACCGCGCGGGTGGCCGACTACTGCGAGGAGATGGCTGGACGATGAAAAAGGGCGAACGCAAGCAGCTTCGACGGGCGGCCGCCAGCATGGGGCGTATCCGGCACCTGCACTTTGTCGGTATCGGTGGTGCCGGGATGAATGGCATTGCCCAGGTGATGCTTAACCTCGGTTACCGTATCTCGGGTTCAGACCTGAAAACGAACCCGGCAATCAGCCGCCTTCTTGAGCAGGGGGCGACGGTGCATATCGGACATGCCGCTGACAATATCCAGGGGACCGATGCGGTGGTGATCTCCACCGCGGTAAAGGATGACAATCCGGAGGTGGTGCGGGCACGTGAACTGAGAATACCGGTTGTACCCCGGGCCGAGATGCTGGCCGAGCTGATGCGTTTCCATTTCGGTATCGCGGTGGCCGGTACCCACGGTAAAACCACCACCACCAGCCTGGTGGCCAGCCTGCTGGCGGAGGCGGGGCTGGATCCGACTTTCGTGATTGGCGGACGTCTCAACTCGGCCGGTACCCATGCCCGCCTGGGCGGCGGCGAGTACCTGGTGGCGGAGGCGGATGAGAGCGATGCCTCATTCCTCTACCTGCAGCCGATGATGGCGATTCTGACCAACGTGGATGCGGACCACATGACCACCTACGGCGGTGACTTCAACCGCCTGCGCCAGACCTTTATAGAGTTTCTGCACCACCTGCCATTTTATGGTCTGGCCATTCTATGCATCGATGATGAGGAGGTTCGCAACCTGCTGCCCCAGGTGACCCGGCCGGTGATTACCTATGGGGAGTCGGACGATGCGGACCTGAGGGTCAGCGATATCCGCCAGACCGGGTTGCAGACCCATTTCCGGGTCAACAGCGGTGACGAGCCGGCATTCGATGTCACTCTCAACATGCCCGGGCGGCACAACGTGCTGAACGCCATGGCGGCCATCGCGGTGGCCCGGGAGCTGGGGGTGGAAGTGCAACATATCCGCCAGGCACTGCTGCGCTTCCAGGGAATCGGCAGGCGCTTCAACGCCACCGACTGTCGCCTTGCAGATGGCCGCGATGTGATGCTGGTGGATGACTACGGGCACCATCCAAGGGAGGTCGCGGCAACCATTGATGCGGTTCACGATGGGTGGCCGGGGCGTCGCCTGGTGCTGGTTTTTCAGCCCCACCGCTACACCCGTACCCAGGAGCAGTTCGACGACTTCGCCCAGGTGCTGTCCCGGGCTGATGTGCTGGTTCTGGGGGAGGTCTACGCCGCCGGCGAAAGCCCGATCGCTGGTGCTGACAGTCGTTCTTTGAGCCGTGCCATCCGCACCCGGGGCCAGGTGGATCCGGTGTTCATCGATCCCATCATGGAGCTTCCCCAGCTGCTCGAGGGCATGCTCCTGGATGGGGATATCGTGCTGACACTGGGTGCTGGCGATATCGGACAGGTGGCGGCCTCGCTGCCGCAGGCCCTGCAACGGGAGGAGACATGATCAGTCAGCAACCGGAACGGCGTCTGCATATGGGGTGTGGCGAGTCATTGTGGGGACGGTTGCCGGTGCGCCGGCTGGCACACACTGGCGACACCAAGGACGGTGACGCTTCTTTAAAACCGGTGTTAACAAGATCGCTACGGGAAAAGCATGTCAATGATGGCCATGAGTAAACAGCAGCCCCTGCGCGGGGAGCTGCGCCT
>JAPHTA010000074.1 GCA_026196475.1 Sedimenticola sp. | reverse complement strand
TGAAGGTTGCCAAGCTGAATATCGATGATAATCCCAACACCCCACCCCGTTACGGCATCCGTGGTATCCCAACCCTGATGCTGTTCAAGGATGGCGAGGTCGAGGCCACCAAGGTGGGCGCGGTATCCAAATCCCAACTGATCGCGTTTATCGACAGCAACCTCTAAGCGCTGATACAAAACTGATTAAACACTGGACGTACTCCGGGATGGTGCTAAAATCCTCAAATAGCCCTCCCGTGAGTGCTTAAATACCAAGAAACCAATCACCCCAGAGCGATTTTTCAGAAAAACGCTGTTCCAGGCGGGAACCCAAGTCCCGTTCCGTTCTTTTTTCAAGCACGCATAACATCATGAATCTCACCGAACTTAAAAAGATGCCGGTCACAGAACTGGTTGAACTGGCCCAGTCCATGAAGCTGGAGAGCATGGCACGCTCCCGCAAGCAGGATCTGATTTTCGCCATCCTCAAGGCTCACGCCAAGAAGGGAGAGGATATCCACGGCGACGGCGTACTGGAAATACTGCAGGACGGCTTCGGTTTCCTGCGCGCCGCCGACAGCTCCTACCTGGCGGGGCCGGACGACATCTACGTCTCCCCCAGCCAGATACGGCGTTTCAACCTGCGTACCGGTGACACCATCTCCGGCAAGATCCGGCCACCGAAGGAGAGCGAACGCTACTTCGCCCTGCTGAAAGTCAGTGAGATCAACTACGACAAGCCGGAAAACGCCAAGAACAAGATCCTGTTCGAGAACTTCACGCCGCTGTTCGCCAACGAGAAGTTCAACCTGGAAAAGGGTAACGGCAGCACCGAGGACATCACCGCCCGCACCATCGAGTTGTGCGCGCCGATCGGCAAGGGCCAGCGTGGCCTGATCGTCTCGCCGCCGAAAGCGGGCAAGACCATGCTGATGCAGAACATCGCCCAGTCGATCGCTTACAACCATCCCGAGGTCGTGCTGATGGTGCTGCTGATCGACGAGCGCCCGGAGGAGGTGACCGAGATGGCCCGTTCGGTGAGGGGCGAGGTGATCTCATCCACCTTCGACGAGCCGGCCGCGCGTCACGTGCAGGTGGCGGAGATGGTGATCGAGAAGGCCAAGCGGCTGGTCGAGCACAAGAAGGACGTGGTGATCCTGCTCGACTCCATCACCCGCCTGGCCCGCGCCTACAACACCGTGATCCCGTCATCCGGCAAGGTGCTGACCGGTGGTGTGGATGCCAACGCCCTGCACCGGCCGAAGCGTTTCTTCGGTGCCGCGCGCAACGTTGAGGAGGGCGGCAGCCTGACCATCATCGCCACCGCGCTGGTGGAGACCGGTTCGCGCATGGATGACGTGATCTACGAGGAGTTCAAGGGCACCGGCAACATGGAGATCCACCTGGATCGCCGTATTGCCGAGAAGCGCATCTTCCCGGCCATCAACATCAATCGCTCCGGTACCCGGCGCGAGGATCTGCTGATGAAGCAGGAGGATCTGCAGAAGATGTGGATCCTGCGCAAGATCCTGCATCCGATGGACGAGCTGGCGGCGATGGAGTTCCTGTTCGACAAGCTCAAGGATACCAAGACCAACGCCGAGTTCTTCACCTCCATGAAGGGGTAAGACGGCTTCACTGAAAAGGCTGTTTTCACAACAGCCTTTTTTAATCCCGGGGTGTCGGTTCCAGTCTGTTGCATTAGTAACAAATACCGGTGAGTGTCCTGGCGAACTGGAGCGTTTGGCCGATGCAGCATGACGTCGTGAACAGTACCGCTTCCCCACTGGCCATGATCCTGGCGGCCGGGCGTGGTGAGCGCATGCGCCCGCTCACTGACCAGACACCCAAACCGTTATTGAAGGTGGCCGGAAAGCCGCTGATCGTCTACCACCTGGAGTCCCTGGTTGAGGCCGGCATCCGGCGTTTCGTGATCAACCATGCCCACCTGGGCGAGCAGATTGTCGACTATCTTGGGGATGGTTCCCGCTGGAGAGTGGAGATCCGCTACTCGGCTGAACCGGAGGGCGCCCTGGAGACCGGGGGCGGCATCTTCAATGCCCTGCCGCTGCTCGGTCCGGAGCCGTTCTGGGTGGTGAACGGGGATATATGGACCGATTACCGCTTTCGTCTCCCGGTACTGCCGGCCGGGTCGCTGGCGCACCTGGTCCTGGTGAACAATCCACCCCATCATCCGGACGGGGATTTTCTGCTCCGGCCCGGGGGGCGGGTCGACGATGCTGACGGCGAGCGGCTGACCTACAGCGGTATCGGCATCTATCACCCGGCCCTGTTTGATGGCTGTTCTGGAGGGGCTTTCCCTTTGGCCCCCCTGCTGCGTGATGCCATGCAGCGCGGCGAGGTGAGCGGGGAGCACCATGCCGGTCGCTGGTTCGATATCGGTACCCCGCAGCGCCTTGCCGAGCTGGATATCCTGCTGAGGAGTGGAGATGCTGCGGGAGCTTGAGTATCTGCCGGAGGGCCTGCTGGGATGCCCGGCGCCGGAGCTGGAACAGGTTCTGGGCGCACCCACCCTGATCCACCTGCCAGGTCGCCGTTCACCTCCGCTGTTTGTCTCGATCCTGATGCACGGCAACGAGACCACCGGCTGGGAGGCGGTGCGCCGGCTGCTTGCCCGCTACCGGCCGGGGGGTGGGGAGCATGAGTTGCCCCGGGCGCTCTCCCTTTTTATCGGCAATGTGTCGGCGGCCAGCCAGGGGCTGCGCCGGCTGCCCGGGCAGCCCGACTACAATCGGGTCTGGCCGGGTGGTGATGACACGATCTCGGCGGAGGCGCACCTGATGCAGCAGGTGGTGGACGTGATGGCCGAACGCGGCATCTTTGCCAGCGTCGATGTACACAACAATACCGGACTGAATCCCCACTACGCCTGTATCAACAGCCTGGATTCACCCTTTCTCCATCTTGCCGCCCTGTTCGGCCGTACCGTGGTCTACTTCACCCGGCCGACCGGGGTGCAGTCACTGGCCATGGCGCAGCTGGCGCCTGCGGTCACGCTGGAGTGCGGCAAGCCGGACCAGCCGTTCGGGATGCAGCACGTGATGGAGTACCTGGAGGCGTGCCTGCAGCTCTCCCGCCATCCTGATCACCCGCTGACGACCAGGGAGATGGACCTGTTTCATACCGTGGCCACGGTCAAGGTGCCGGAGGCGGTCAGCTTCGGTTTCGATTCACCGGACAGCGATATCTCTCTTGCCGGCGACCTGGAACTGCTCAATTTCCGGGAGCTGAGCCGGGGCACCTTGCTGGGCCGGGTGCGGTCGGGCCTGGGTGTTGGACTCAGTGTTGTGGACGACCAGGGGGCCGATGTGTCGGGCCGTTACCTGGAGGCGGAGGCGGGTGAGCTCCGTCTTCGTTTGCCGGTGATGCCCTCGATGCTCACCCGGGACTGCCGGGTGATTCGCCAGGACTGCCTGTGCTACCTGATGGAACGCTATGGCGACCATCTCTCCTGATGGGGGCGAATTGCTGCTCTGCAGCATGATTTTTTTCTCTTCCATCCTCTTGACTCTCCATAATTCGACCCTATTATTAGCACTCAGTCGCGGTGAGTGCTAACAACGCCGCCGATAACAACATCAGTTATATAAACAGCCAAATCAGGAGAAATCGGTAGATGAATATTCGTCCGCTGCAAGACCGTGTGGTCATTCGTCGTATGGAAGAGGAGCGCACCAGCGCCGGTGGCATCGTGCTGCCCGACAGTGCAACCGAGAAGCCGGCTCAGGGTGAAGTCATTGCAGTCGGCAACGGCAAGGTACTGAGCAATGGCGAGAGCCGCCCGCTGGACGTCAAGGTCGGTGACAAGGTCCTGTTCGGCAAGTACTCCGGCAACGAGGTCAAGCTCGGCGAGGAGACCCTGCTGGTGATGCGCGAAGAAGACATCATGGGTGTGATCGAGGGCTGATTGATCCTTCCCGATCCCTCTTTTAATTACTGAATCTCAAAAGGAACGATTACCAATGTCCGCAAAAGAAGTGAAATTTTCCGATGACGCCCGCCAGAAGATGCTGCGCGGTGTCAACATCCTTGCCGACGCCGTAAAGGTGACCCTGGGTCCGAAGGGCCGTAACGTGGTTCTGCAGAAGAGCTTCGGCGCGCCGACCATCACCAAGGACGGCGTTTCCGTGGCCAAGGAGATCGAGCTCTCCGACAACTTCGAGAACATGGGTGCGCAGATGGTGAAAGAGGTCTCTTCCCAGACCTCTGACGTGGCCGGTGACGGCACCACCACTGCAACCGTGCTGGCCCAGGCCATTGTGCGCGAGGGCCTGAAGGCAGTTGCAGCCGGCATGAACCCGATGGATCTGAAGCGCGGCATGGAGAAGGCGGCCACTGCCGCGGTCCATGCCCTGGCCGACCTGTCCAAGCCTTGCGCCGATGACAAGTCCATTGCCCAGGTGGGCACCAT
The DNA here is from genome assembly GCA_026196475.1 of Sedimenticola sp. GTDB lineage: Bacteria > Pseudomonadota > Gammaproteobacteria > Chromatiales > Chromatiaceae > Sedimenticola. The sequence goes on along the minus strand of JAPHTA010000074.1, from coordinate 1,444 downwards.
CTCCGCCAACAGCGACGAGAGCATTGGCGGTATCATCGCCGAGGCGATGCAGAAAGTGGGCAAGGAGGGAGTGATCACCGTCGAAGAGGGTTCCACCCTGGAGAACCAGCTGGACGTGGTCGAGGGCATGCAGTTCGATCGCGGCTACCTCTCTCCCTACTTCGTCAACAACCAGCAGAGTATGTCGGTGGACCTGGAAGACCCCTACATCCTGCTCCACGACAAGAAGATCTCCAACATCCGTGATCTGCTGCCGGTGCTGGAGGCCGTTGCCAAGTCCAGCCGTCCGCTGCTGATCGTCGCCGAGGATATCGAGGGCGAGGCGCTGGCCACCCTGGTGGTCAATACCATTCGTGGCATCGTCAAGGTGTGTGCTGTGAAGGCGCCGGGCTTCGGCGATCGTCGCAAGGCGATGCTGCAGGATATCGCCATCCTCACCGGCGGCACCGTGATCGCGGAAGAGGTCGGCCTGAACCTGGAAGGCGCCACCCTGGAGCACCTGGGTACCGCCAAGAAGATCCAGGTCAGCAAGGAAGAGACCACCATTATCGATGGTGCCGGTACCGATGGTGACATCAAGGCCCGGGTCGAGCAGATCCGTGCCCAGATCGAGGAGACCACCTCTGACTATGATCGCGAGAAGCTGCAGGAGCGCGTGGCCAAGCTGGCCGGCGGTGTTGCCGTGATCAAGGTGGGTGCTGCCACCGAAGTGGAGATGAAAGAGAAGAAGGCCCGCGTGGAAGACGCCCTGCACGCCACCCGTGCGGCCGTCGAAGAGGGCGTGGTACCCGGTGGCGGTGTCGCACTGATTCGTGCCCTGGTCGCACTGGAAAGCCTGAAAGGTGACAACCATGACCAGGATATCGGCATCCAGATCGCTGCACGGGCCATGCAGGAGCCGCTGCGCCAGATCGTGAGCAATGCCGGTGCAGAGGCCTCTGTGGTCGTGAACAAGGTGAGAGAGGGTGAAGGTAACTACGGCTACAACGCCTCCACCGATGAGTATGGCGACCTGGTCGAGATGGGTGTCCTGGATCCCACCAAGGTGACCCGTTCCGCGCTGCAGAACGCCATCTCCGTGGCCGGCCTGATGATCACCACCGAGGCCATGGTGGCAGACGAGCCTGCCGATGATGCAGCCGGTGGCGCCCCGGATATGGGCGGTATGGGCGGCATGGGTGGCATGGGCGGCATGGGCGGCATGATGTAATGCCCTGAACGCCCGGGCCCGGCCCGAAGCAGAAAAGACCCTGCCCGTTTTTCCGGGCAGGGTTTTTTTATGGTGCGCCCAGGTTGGGGTGTGCAAAACGAACTCCAACAAATGATGGTCGCAATCAGCACCGGATGTTGGGGTTTGCCGGCTCACCCCAACCGACTGCACCTGTGGCAGCGATGCGCCCGCCACGAATCTGGCCCGAGGCGGGCCTCCTGCCGTCCCTATCGA
>JAPHTA010000010.1 GCA_026196475.1 Sedimenticola sp. | reverse complement strand
GCCAAGTGGGGGGCGGAACTTGGCCAGGCATTGGCCGAATGCAAGCTCGGTGTCATCTGCCTCACCGCTGAAAGTCTGGACTCCCGCTGGCTGACATTCGAGGCCGGCGCGCTTTCAACTGCGATTGCAGGCTCCAGGGTGATTCCCTACCGCTTCCAGCTCGAACGTTCCGATATCAGTCCGCCGCTTTCCCAGTTTCAGGATGTGGCTGCTGATGAGGCCGGCACCCTCAGCCTGGTCCGGAGCATCAATGACGCTCTCGATCGCCCCTGGCCGGAGGAGGAGACCCTGCGCACGGTGTTCCAGAAGTGGTGGCCGACCCTGCTGGAGCAGTTGCAGACGATTGAGCACATTGAACAGCGGGAAGTGCGTACCGATCGTGAGCTGCTGGAGGAGATCCTGGACCTTGCCAGGCAAACCGGAATCAGGGATCTGAATACCACGCTCGGGACCTTGCTGGCGGCGCCGAATGTTCGCCGGGTCGAGGTGGCGCCGAAGCAGGTTGCCGGCACCCTCACGGATTGCCTGGCCCTTCGGATAATCGTCGCGAAGAAATTGCCTATCACGGAAATTCCGAGGGCGGAACTGATTCCGCCAATGATATTTGGCATGCCCACGGACGTGGTGGAAGGCGCCTGAGTCCAACGGGTTGGCAAGGAACGGTGGAGCAAAAGGGAGATTGCCATTTGGCACCCTGTTTCCCAGCGCGAATCGGGGACAGTATATCTATTGCATGTTTTTAAATAGGTATACTGTCCCCGATTTCCATGAACCCCTGTGGTGCCAGCAATCCACGGGCTCCGCCGGGAGGTAACGATGTTTCGCCTATCGACAGGTGTAGGGCCGACTCCCAAACACGTATGGTGCATGATCTATCGGCGTGCATTACTTCAGATTGAAGTATTGCAGAATTGGCATCTGTTCAGGCAACGGGAATAATTGGCATGCGTCAACGTGACCTTATGATGTTCTTCGTGATCACTTTTCTGATTGCCTGGAGTATCCTCGGGCTCTACCTGTTGGCATCGGAAACCATGGTCAGGCTGTTCGGGAGCCTCACCGGCGAGCATCCCCTGTTCTATCTCGCAGTCTATGCACCAGCCATAGCAGCACTGATCCTTGTGGTTTACCGGCATGGTGTTGAAGGCGTGCGCCGTTTTCTGTCCAGGCTGCTGTTGTGGAAAGCGTCGTACTACTGGTACGGGCTCTTGATCATCGTCATACCGATGGTGTTCTATCTCTCGGCACTGTTCAAGGAGGGTGCTTATGACAGCCTGTTCCCTTTTTCGTCGGTGCAGGCCTATCTGCTGGCACTTCTGCTAATGTCCATCAAGGGTCCGGTTGAGGAGATCGGCTGGCGCGGCCTGGCGTTGCCCATGCTGCAGCGTCGTATGGCGCCGCTCTGGGCGGCCCTGGTACTGGGAGGGGCCTGGGGGATCTGGCATCTGCCAGCGTTTCTGCTCAGCGGTACCCCGCAGAGCGCCTGGTCACTGGCTCCGTTTTTTATCGGTACCGTGGCACTCAGCGTAATTGTGACCGCCCTGTTCAACAGTTCCCGCGGCAGCATCCTGCTTGCCGCACTATTTCATCTCCAGGTCATCAATCCGCTTTGGCCGGACGCACAGCCCTATGATACCTGGCTGTTCGTGATGCTGGCGGCCGTTGTGGTATGGCTCAATCACCATGCAATGCTTTCACGCAAGGGCGCGATCACAGAGGTACTTGAAATCTGAGGGGGACAGTGGATGGCCTGGTTCGCCATAGTGGTAAGTCATGAAGGGTAACCGGATTAAAGGTGGCAAAATGAAAATTAACCGTATCGATCATATTTCCGTCGCGGTAAGGGACCTGGCCCAGGCGCGCAGGACCTGGGAGGCGGTCCTGGGAAAGAGTGGACCGGACGAGGAGTACATCGACGAGCCCGAGAAGATCCGGGTGGCCCGCTACTGGCTGGGCGAGGTGGGATTCGAACTGATGGAGTCCACCTCTCCTGATGGCGATGTGGCACGATTCATCGAGAAGAATGGCGAAGGGGTGATGCTGGTCAGTTTCAATGTGGACAGTACCCGCCAATCGATGGGTGAGCTCGGGGAGCAAGGCTATCCGTTTATTGGTCGAGCAAGGCCGTTTCGGGACTGTGAGTTTGCCTTTATCCATCCGAAAAAGATGAACGGGGTGTTGCTGGAGCTTATTGATGATAAGGATCAACCCGTATCCGGATGAGAGGAAACCGGGTCCCGGCGAGTCTCGGAATTGAGGGCTGGACGGTACCGTCCGGCTGGCCTGGTCCTTGTGCGATCGCTACCGATACCGGGTATCATCGGGTGGGGACCGGGATACCGAAAAGCCCGCAGGAGGGGCGGATAGGGTTTTACTGACCCCTTGTTGTACCGGAAGGATTGAACCCGGACTGTTTTGATCACTATCAGGAAAAGCAGCTTGCGCATACTGGATAACTTGCGAGAACTGGCCAGGCCCAGGGAGGCCAACTGGTTCGAGTTGTATGTTCCCCGGGATCAGACTGTGTATGCGATCGAAGCGCTCGCCGGAACCGGTGAGGTTCAACTGGAGCCCAGCGTGCGACAGGCGTCCCACCTTCATGTGGAAAATATTCGCCGCGCCCTGATTGAACTGGATGACTACTGCAAGCTACGCCAGCTTGCCCTGCCGGATTTCAGGTCCGTACCTTCGCGACTGCTCTCTTCCCCGGAGGCTGCCGCTGAAGAGGCGCTCTCCTATGTACGTCGCTGGGGCGAGAGACTCACTTCACTGCAGGAGAAGATGCATGCTCTTCAGCAGGAAAAGGAGAACCTGCAGCAGCTGCAGAAGTTGCTCGATGCGCTCCACGACGACGATAGTGGAATCGAGCTGTTTTCACACCACGGTGACTTTCTGTGCAAGGGTGTCTACGCCTGTCCCCTCAGCAAGCAGCTGCCCCCGGATTTGAAGGAGGTCGTAACCCGCACCCTGGTTCAGGGTGACACGGCGTTTTTTCTGTTTGCCGCACTTCCGGACCGGCAGTCCGTTATCGAACAACTGCTGGACCAGACCTCCTGCGTGGAGGTGGAGATCCCTGACTGGCTTCCTTCGGGAAGGTCAGCGCAGGAACAGGTTATTGCAGAGAGACTCGGCACGATCGAGCGCCTCTATCGCGAGGCCCAACACGGGATCGAGCTGCACTGGGCCAGCACCCGGCTGAAAGAGGTCCTGGCCAATGCCGCTGTCCTGCGCTGGTTCGTCGACCATGCGGCGGACATCAGCGAGCACGGGCGTTACTGCCACGTCACCGGATGGAGTACCCTGGATAGAGCCGACTCAGTGGAATCGGTGCTGGAAAAAGCCAATATCCATGCAATCGTCCGTCATCCGATGCCACCCCTGACCACGTTGCCGCCGGTGCGTATCCTGGAGACATGGTGGAGTCGGCCTTTTCACCTGTTCCAGGCCTTTTCAGGTACCCCGGGAAGCAAGGAGGTGGATCCATCCTTTATCATTCCCATAGTGGTTCCCCTGCTTTTCGGTTTCATGTTTCCCGATGTGGGTCACGGGTTGATCCTGCTGTTGATCGGGATGATTCTCGGGACTCGCTTGAGAACGATACGTTTCCTGATCCCCTGCGGTGTATCCTCGATGTTTTTCGGAATCCTCTTTGGTGATCTGTTCGGTGTTGGGGGATTGTTGCCGGCATTGTGGTTTCGTCCGCTGGATGATCCACTGCGGATTTTCGGAGTTGCCCTGTTTTTCGGTTTCGGCTTGATTCTGACCGGGATGATGTTTTCCGCGATAGAGGCGAGGTGGCGCGGGCTGCTGTCCGAATGGTTTGCCAGGGATGCGCCAATAACGGGATTGTATATTGCGGCTGCGGTCGGGGTATTTTTCAACGTGGCGTTGCTGGCCATGCCGTTTCTGCTGGCCTGGTACCTGGCCGGTAGCACCTGGATACAGTACCGGCATGGAAAAGTGGCGTTTTCGACGACTCTGGGGAATCTGTTGCAGACCGTTTTCGAGCTTCTGTTGAACAGCTTTTCGTTCATTCGTGTAGGGGCTTTTGCACTGGCCCATGCCGGGCTTACTATTACTGTCTCCACCCTCGCGGAACAATTTGACAACCCGGTGGGCTATCTTGTTACGCTCGTTCTCGGTCATCTGCTGGTGATCTGTATCGAAGGACTGATTGTATTCATCCAGACTACCCGCCTTGTCTTCTTCGAGTTCTTCATCCGTTTCCTGCGAGCCGAGGGCAGGCCCCTGAAGCCGCTGGTATTGCCTGGCTGATGCGGGCTGAACCGGTCCTGTTCCCGCAGGCAGGATCGTCGGCCGTCAGGTTACCTCCACCCTCAACTGTAACTATTTGATAACGCCTGAAGCATTTCTCCCGGAAGCGGGGTCTTTAGGGTTTAAGACGATACGGATACCGGATCCCGCTATAGTTGGTTCAGGGATTCCGCTGTCGGATCGTTCATACAGCCGAATAATACAGAGGGAGACAGAGAGTGAAACACAAGCTGGCATACGTTTTGACCACCGGGCTGCTGCTCGGCGCTTCGACCGCCCAGGCCGATACCGCTGTACTCGCGGGTGGCTGCTTCTGGTGCATGGAGTCGGATTTCGAGAAGCTGGAGGGGGTGAGCGACGTGATCTCCGGCTTCACCGGCGGCACCATCGAGAACCCCACCTATAATGGCGATCACCGGGGTCACTACGAGGCGGTGGAGATCACTTACGATCCGGAGAAGGTGAGCTACCGGGCGCTGCTGGACTACTACTGGGTGAATATCGATCCGTTCGATGACAGGGGCCAGTTCTGCGACAAGGGCCACAGCTACCTGAGTGCGATCTTTGTCGCCAACGACCAGGAGCGGGAGATTGCCGAGCAGACGAAACAGGCAGTGCAGGCGCAGTTTCCCGACCAGCAGGTGGTGACGCCGATCCTGCCGGCCAAGACCTTCTACCCGATCAAGGGTGACGAGAGCTACCACCAGGACTACTACAAGAAGAGCCCGGTGCGCTACAAGTTCTACCGCTGGAACTGCGGCCGGGATCAGCGGCTGAAGGAGATCTGGGGCGAGAAGGCGACCCACTGAAGGGGTCAGTCACCCGCCAGGGTGCGCTTGTAGAGGGACTCGGCTATGGCCATCAGCTCCGCCTCGCTCATCTCCGGGTAGAGGGGGCGGGCGGTCTGCACACCGATCTCCAGCTGGCCATCACGGCACAGGCCGGACATGGCGGCCTGTTCCATCGCGTCGAGTATCTGTGCGCTGTTGGAATCCATGGGCGGATGATAGCACCATCCGCCGTGGCAGCGGATGAAACCAGGCTCAATCCATCGGCCCGGGGGCGGGCCTCCTACCGGTCGAATCGGGTGCAGGAGCCGCGCCCCCACCGCGAAGAGTTTCGGTATCCGCGTGGGCACGGACAATGTGCCCACCCTACGAGCTGTTTCGTGGCCTGGTTGATCATTCCCGTCACCACAGCTCCGTAGGATGGGTGTAGCCGCAAGGCGAAACCCATCAATTCCCCTGCATGCGCTTTTCAGGCCGGCCGGGTAGGGTTTCAAGATAGGGCGGCTACTCCCCGCCCCGCAGCACCGCCTTGCAACTGAGGGCGATCTCCAGCTCCTCGTTGGTGGGGATTACCAGCAGCTTTACCGGGGAGTTCGCACGGTGCAGCCGGGTAATGCCGTCCCCGCCGCTGGAGGCGGCTTCCGCCAGCTGGATCCCCAGCCCCTCCAGGCCGTGGCATACCTGTCGCCGCAGATCGGCGTCATGTTCGCCGATGCCGCCGGTGAAGACGATGGCGTCCACCGACCCCAGCGCCGCCAGGTAGGCGCCGATATATTTTTTGATCCGGTAGCCGAACATGGCCCGGGCCAGCAAGGCTTCGGCGTCGCCCGCGGCAGCCCGCTGTGCCACCTCCCGCATGTCGCTGCTGCCGCACACCCCCTTCAGCCCACTCTCCCGGTTCAGCATCTGTTCGATCGCCTGTGGATCCATCCCCGTCTCCCGCAGCAGGTAGAAGTGCAGGGCGGGGTCGATGTCGCCGCTGCGGGTGCCCATCATCAACCCCTCCAGCGGGGTCAGGCCCATGCTGGTGTCGATGCAGCGTCCGCCCTGGATGGCGGCCGCGCTGCAACCGTTGCCCAGGTGCAGGGTGATCAGGTTGGTCTGTTCCAGCGGGCGTTCCAGGTGTGTCGCCGCCTGTTTCGCCACGTAGTGATGCGAGGTGCCGTGGAAGCCATAGCGGCGCACCCGGTGTTGCCGGTAGAGCGCATCCGGCACGGCGTAGCGGAAGGCGTGTTCCGGCATGCCCTGGTGGAAGGCGGTGTCGAACACCGCCACCTGGGGCACCTCGGGGCAGAGCCGCTGCATCACCTCGATTCCCTCCAGGTTGGCCGGGTTGTGC
>JAPHTA010000308.1 GCA_026196475.1 Sedimenticola sp. | reverse complement strand
GGAACAGCAGGAGTGTGTGAAATGGAAAAGCAGTTAGTGCGTTCCTTCTACCTGCGGGAGAAGGGCAGGATGAGGGATCTTCACAATTAGTGAATTAGCTCATTTTGTCCCCCTCACTCCAACCCTCTCCCTGGGGGAGAGGGAGTTTTTGGAACAGCAGGGGTGTGAAATGGAAAAGCAGTTAGTACGCTCCTGCTACCGTCAAGCGGCACCGAGGCCCCTGGGGGAGAGGGAGTTTGTGGGACGCAGTGAAGCTAACATGATCTGAGTCATCACCGATTTTCCTGGCAAGGAGTTACGCTTAGTGGCAAGGGATAAATAAGCATATGAGCGAATACGGATCAACAAACCAGACCTCCACCCCCTGCTCGCAGGAAGCAGGCATGTCCCATAACACGATTCCCCTGATGCATGAAGTGAACCAAGCCCTCAAGCGCCTGATACAAACCGGCGAGGGGACCATCATCGATCTGCGCGCCATCCCCTTCGGCCCCGGAGACGAGGCGCGGTTGCTGCAGTTGCTGGGGGAGGGCGAGGTGACGGCGAGCATGGATGCCCTGGGGCGGACCACGGTGCGGGAGACCGGTTTTTCCGGGGTCTGGCTGGTGGATCACTACAACAGTGAGGATGAACGCATCGCGTTCCAGATAGAGATCACCGATATCCCGGACCTGCTACGGTCCCAGGATGACGATATGAGCGAAAGCCTGCAGCGCCTGGAATCCATGCTCAGCCAGGAACTGGCAGGAGAGGGAGAAGGGGGGCATTCGGTGCAGTAGTAGTGCACCACTACAGCATGCAATTTTGCCTATACTGGCGATTGGGAATATAACGATATAAAACGGTTATACATAGGGAGGGAACATGGCCAACAACAACACCCTGGGTGACACTCTTCGACGTCATGGGGTATCGAGACGGGGATTTCTGAAATTCTGCACCGCCACGGCATCCATGATGGCCCTCCCGCCAACCATGGTCCCGTCGATCGCGGCAGCCCTGGAGAAGGCCAGGCGACCATCGGTGATCTGGCTCTCTTTCCAGGAGTGCACCGGGTGCACCGAATCGCTCACCCGTAGTCACTCTCCCTCGGTGGAGAGCCTGATTTTTGATCACATCTCCCTCGACTATCACCATACTCTGCAGGCCGCTGCCGGCGACGCCGCGGAGGCCGCCCGTGAAGAGGCGATGCACGACAACAAGGGCAACTATATCCTGGTAGTGGATGGTTCCATCCCCCTGGGTGACCCGGGCTACTCCACGATTGCCGGCATAAGCAACCTGCAGATGCTGGAAGAGACCGCCGCGAATGCGGCCGCCATCGTGGCGGTGGGTACCTGTGCCGCCTTTGGCGGACTGCCCCAGGCCAATCCCAACCCGACCGGTGCGGTCTCCGTTTCCGATATCATCACGGACAAGCCGATCATCAACGTCTCCGGTTGTCCGCCGATCCCCACCGTGATTACCGGCGTGCTGGCCCACTTCCTCACCTTCGGCAGTATTCCGGATCTGGACCAGTACAACCGTCCCAAGGTGTTTTACGGCCAGAGCATTCACGATCGATGCTACCGCCGGCCGTTCTACGACAAGGGGCTGTTTGCCGAGACCTTCGACGACGAAGGGGCCAAGGCGGGTTGGTGCCTGTACAAGCTGGGCTGCAAGGGACCCATGACCTACAACGCCTGCGCCACGACCAAGTGGAACCAGGGGACCAGCTGGCCGGTGGAGTCCGGACACGGCTGCCTGGGTTGCTCCGAACCCCGCTTCTGGGATGCGGGGGGCTTCTACAACGCCCTGTCGGTACCGATCAGCGACAATTCCCAGACCGTTGCCTTCGCCGCCGGTGCCGGCCTGGTCCTGGGAGCGGCCGCGGCCGGTCTCAACTACAAGACCAAGGGGAAAGCCGAGCGGGAGCACGGTACAGTGACAATCGATGACCTGGAGAAATCATCATGAATGAATCGATGGACTTTCTCATCTGGACGAGGGGAACCGCGTTTGACGTGGCGGTCACCATTTTCGTGATCGGCATCATTCTGCGACTGTTCGAGATCATCTCGTTGGGACGCAAGCAGAACCTGTCTGAACCCAAGGGGACCGAATTCGGCCCCGGCATGCGTACTATCATCAGTCGTTCGGTACCCGACCTGGGAACCTTCAGGCGCCAGCCGCTGACCGTGGTGGCCGGCTACATGTTCCATATCGGCCTGCTGGTCAGCCTGTTCCTGTTTGCGCCCCATATCGAGCTGTTCAGGGCAACCTTCGGTTTCGGCTGGCCAAGCCTGCCGACCCCGATCGTCGATGCCGCCACGGTGCTGGCCATTATCGGTCTGCTGGCGGCCCTCTGGCATCGCCTGATGAACCCGGTGATGCGCAAGATCACCACCTTCGAGGACTGGCTGGTCTGGACCCTGACATTCCTGCCGATCGTCACCGGCTACCTGGCCTTTCACCGGATGGTGGATCCCTACTCGCTGATACTGGGTGTGCATATCCTGAGTGTGGAGGCGCTGATGATCGCGTTTCCATTCACCAAGCTGATGCACACCTTCACAGTTTTCCTGTCACGCTGGTACAACGGCGCGATGAACGGTCGCCGGGGGGTTGAGTCAT
>JAPHTA010000101.1 GCA_026196475.1 Sedimenticola sp. | reverse complement strand
GGTTTCGGTCTCGGGCAGGATGTGGTCGGCGTAGAAACGCGCGGTGGCGATCTTGGCGGTCATGAATTCGGTATCTTCGCCGCGGTCCAGTGCTGCCTCGGCCACCAGCAGCGACCGGGCCAACTGCCAGCCGGCTATCAGGTTTCCGGCCAGCATGAGATAGGGCACGCTGCCGCCAAAGGCGGCGTTGGGATCGCTGCCGGCGGTGGCGCAGAGGTGATCGACTGTTGCCTCGAACGCGCCGCGCGCCGCCGCCAGCAACCGGATCGCATCCTGGTTGCCGTTGGTACGCATCTCGAACTGGTCCAGACGGTGCTTGAGGGCGTCGATCAGGGCACCGCGCCGGCCCACGTCCATCAGCAGGTCATCCTGCAGGTAGGGGTTACGCACCACCACCCACATGTCCCCCAGAACCTCGTAGAGCATGCGCGCGGAGCGGCCGGTGCGGCGGCTGCCGCGCAGCGTCTCGATCACCTGCCACATCTCCTCGCCGAGAAAACGGATCACGATCTCGCGATCGGAGAAGGAGGTGTAGTTGTAGGGTATCTCGCGGATACGCTGCTGTTCTGTGGCTGAATCAGACATTGAGGTCTCGAAAGTCGGGCAGGCGGCACGCTCGTGGTATCGGCCCTGTTGTCTTCACGGCGGACGGCAGGGAAAGCCGGCTATTTTATTACAAACCGGCACGGAACAGTAGACTCGATCTGCCCCAACAGGGCCACAAACCCCTTGAAATATCAGGGTAAGTCGCCTCCGCTGGGCTACCGGCGGTGCTCCGAAACAGCGGACACTGCTAGAATCGAACAACCCGCAGAAGTCTCCGGCATCGTGCTGGCGATACAGGAGGAGCCGCATGACACAGGCCAAGGCCGTTTTTCTCGACACCCGGACCCTGGATCTGGGTGACCTCGACATGGAACCTCTCAAGTCCACCCCCTTCCAGTGGCAGTTCCACCCGCAAAGCGCCGCAACGGATGTGGGCGACCGGATCCGGGAGGCCCGCGTGGTGGTCAGCAACAAGGCGATCCTGACAGGTGACGATATGCGGCGGAGCCCCGACCTGAAGCTGATCTGCGTGGCCGCCACCGGAACCAACAATGTGGACCTGCAGGCGGCGAACGAACTGGGCATAGCGGTGACCAACGTCACCGGTTACGGTACCGCCACCGTGGCCCAGCACACCTTCGGCCTGATCCTGGCACTCAGCACCCGGCTGCTGGAGTACCAGGCGGCGGTCAGGCGCGGCGACTGGTCCCGCAGCGAGCTATTCTGCCTGATGGACTACCCGATCCGGGAGATCGCCGGCAAGACCCTGGGCATTGTCGGTTACGGTACCCTGGGACGGGGCGTGGCACGCATCGCCGAGGCGTTCGACATGCGGGTTCTGCTGGCACAACGCCCGGGAGGCGAAATACAACCCGGACGTCTGGCGCTGGAACAGCTGCTGCCCCGGGTGGATGTCCTGAGCCTGCACTGTCCGCTGACCGAGCACACCCGCAACCTGATCGGCCCTGGCGAGCTGGCCCTTATGCGTCCTGATGCCCTGCTGCTCAACACCGCCCGGGGAGGCATCGTGGACGAGGAGGCACTGGCTGTGGCATTGAAACGGGGTAAACTCGGTGGCGCCGGGGTGGACGTCCTGACCCGGGAACCGCCACCGGCGGATCACCCCCTGCTGCAGCCGGATATCCCGAACCTGATCGTCACCCCGCACAACGCCTGGGCCAGCAAGGAGGCACGGCAACGGTTGCTGGAGAGCGTGGCGGACAATATCAGGGATTACCTGGCAGGCGGGCAAAACAACCGGGTACAGCCGGCGAAGTAACGGACGGCGTGATCGTCGGCACCCGGAGCGGCGCCGGCGAGACAGGGGGACAGAGTAGAGAGACTCCAGGGATCAGGGAAAAACGGCGGCCTCTGCCTCCTCCGCAGGGAGCATTCGCTCAACGCCACAAGCCACCGCAAAACCGCCCTCGGCATCCTCCGCCGGCGTGCAGCGGATCACCGTGACCACCGCGTGCAGCGGCGGCGTAATGGCCTTTACCGGCTGGATCGCCAGATTCAGCGTTGCCCCCGGCAGCACCTCGTCGGCGGTGCGCAGCTGCACGCCGCCGGCGCTCAGGTCCTTGACCACCGCCCTCTCCACCGAATCCGAACCCAGCACCCGGAAACTCGCCTCGCAATCCACCGACATGCGGTAGAAGTCCCGCTTCTCTGAATAGTCCTGCATTGCTTACCCCTATCGGATTATTATTTGAAGCCGGCACCCGCCCGGCGGGCGCATCAAGAGGGTATATCGGCCGCGCTGCAGGATCCTGTAGGGCTGAAACGTCATTATCCAGGCATATCACATTTTTTTGACGGAGCAGGCTGTTCCCGATACGCAAAAACTCAGGAATCCATTAACCGCTTCGCCTCCCGGAGACCCAGGAAACGCCAGGGCCGCGGAAGCAGGCCGGGGACTCGCTCCCGGTAACGCCGGTAGCGCTCACCGTGATAGACCAGCAGCTTGCGCTCCTCGAACCGGGAACCGAGCAGGAAATAACCGCTGATCATCAGGCTGGTGAGGAGAAAAACAGCGTCCATGTCCCGGCTCCAGATAATCACCAGACCGAGAAAATACCAGGGATGGCGCACAAAGCGGTGCAGGGGAGAAATATAGAAGCGCTCCTGGTCCTCGACCCGCCGCTCACCCTCGCGCCACTGGCGCAGGCCCAGGAACTCGCTCCCGTCGTAGTAGTATAACGACCAGGCAAACCCGGCCAGCGCCAGCAGGGCCAGCCCATCGGCAACGATACCGGCCACCCCTGTCCACTGCCACAGGTAGGGGCCATGCCAGAGGTAGAGCGGCGCCAGCAACGGCAGCAGGGAGAGCAGTGCAAACAGGTTGAACAGCAGGCGGTAGAGCGGCATCTGTCGCGGCCAGCGTGCAGCTACCCGCCGCTTCAGCCAGAGGGACGCGGTGAGCGAATGCAGTAACCCGTACAGCAGCCCGCCCCCACACAGGAGCAGCACCTGCTGTATGCCCAACCCCCAAAAGCTACCGTCCACCGCGCCTCCCGCTCCGCCCCGGCCTTGTGCCAAGGATAGCCCGAGACGGCATCAGTGGGTGAACTTGCCCATCTTCAGTCGCTGCGCCTCCATGATCTCCAGCTCCCGGGAGCCGGACACCAGCACCTCCGGGTCGGGGACAAAATCGAGTTCCGGATTGAATCGTTTGTAGGGCACCGAGTTGAGGATCATCTTGATCGCATTGAGCCGCGCCCGGTGCTTGTCGTTGGAACGGATGATGGTCCAGGGTGCATGGGTGGTGTGGGTCCTGCGCAGCATCTCGTACTTCACGTTGGTGAAATCATCCCAGCGCTCCTGTGCCTGCAGGTCCACCTCGCTCAGCTTCCACTGCCGCAGCGGGTCGCTCTTGCGCCGCTCGAAGCGCCGCATCTGCTCTTTCTTGGTAACACTGAAATAGAGCTTGATCAGGATCGTCCCCTGGCGCACAAGGTCCTTCTCGAAACCGCTCACGCCGAGCATGAAGTTGCCGTACTCCTCGTCGCTGCAGAAGCCGAACACCGGCTCCACCATGGCCCGGTTGTACCAGCTGCGGTCAAACAGCACCACCTCGCCACCGCGGGGAAACTGCTGCACGTATCTCTGGAAAAACCACTGGGTCCGCTCATGCTCGGTCGGTTTGCCCAGCGCCACCACCCGGTAGTGTTTTTCATTCATGTAGCGGGTGACCCGGCGGATGGTACCTCCCTTGCCGGCCGCATCCCGCCCTTCGAAAAGGATGATCATGCGGGTGCCTGTTGTCTCCAGATACTGCTGCATCCGGATCAACTCCGCCTGGTAGGGCTTCAGCTCCTCCTCCCGGCTGAAGCGCCGCAACGCCTTACTGCTCTCCTGCCTCACCCTGGAGAGGGTCTCCCTGAGGCGAAGGTTTTCCGCCTCCAGCGACTCCATATTCACCGCGGCCTGCCGCTCTGGCACCGGATTGTCATCCACCGTCTTCAGCGCCGGTCCACTCTCTTTCTTCTGTTCAACCATTGCCCGCTGCTCCCTCCAACAATTCCCCAATTTCGCCTGACAAAAATCATTTGCGGCTCACCCTGATCCTACGCCCGACCGACCTCCGGCGCATCCCGCGAGGCCTGGAAACGGCACTTCTCTTGAGCTGTATCAACAGCCGGGTTTCGGGGTGAAAAACAAGCGGGGATTGTTCAGAGCCGGTAGGCTGACTCCAGCTGGTCGCGGGTCAGGATGCCGTAGATGCGACGAATGCCGGGAGCAGTCACCTGCTCCACGTAGAGTGCCTCCACTTCACCATCCAACAGTTCCAGCGCCTCCTGCAGCGTCGCCTGCAGGTAGACCGGCGCCACATCCATGCGCCGGGCCGGTATCGCCAGCAGATCGACCGGATCCTCTTTCTCCGGATCCGCCGCCTGCAGGTAGCGCACCAGGTCCAGCGCCGGCATCAGGCTCACCGGGCCGGCCTCGCCATCGATCAACAACCACTCAGGCTGCCCCTCCAGCAGCTCCTGCGCCCGGGCCCGGTCGATCAAGCGCTCGGTACGCACGAAGTGGCGACGCATCACACTCGCCACCCCGGCCCGGCGCAGCGCCAGCATCACAGGATTGGTATCGTAATCCTTGCCAATCGCTCGCAGCAGGGTAATGAACAGCGACTCCTTGCCGAAAATTTCGCTGGCCACAAGGGCGGCGACCACGATTGCCAGCATTCCGGGCATGATAATATGTGGCGACCGGGTCAGTTCCATCATTGCGGTCAGGGCGGCCAGTGGCGCCTGCAGGGTAGCACCCATCATGGCCCCCATACCGAGCAGGGCGAAGACGCCCACATCCAGCCCCGGGTAGTGGAACAGGGTGCCGGCCACCTCGCCCACCAGGCCACCAAGACAGGCGCCCATGAACAGCACCGGGCCGATATTGCCACCCGGTATCCCCAGGCCCAGGGAGGCGGTGGTAGCGAGCATCTTGGCCACCAGGATGAGCAGCAGCAGGCCGAGGCCGATCTCTCCCAGCAGTGCGCTGTTCACGGTGTCGTATCCGATCCCCATCACCTGCGGAACCAGCGTGGCACAGGCGCCGACCAGCAACCCGGCAAGCATCACCCGCTGCCAGAACGGCATCGTCGAGAAGCGGGCAGCCGTCTGCTGCATCAGGTGAATGAAGAGAGCCGAGGCGATTCCGGCCAGCAACCCCAGCACCAGCACCAGCGGAAGATCTCCCAGACCACCCAGGGTCAGCTCCGGGACCTGGAACGCGGGCGCGTCCCCGAACACCGCGATAGAGAGGCCGGTGGCACCGACCGCAGCCAGGATCACCGGGATGAAGCTGATCAACGAGTACTCAAGCATCACCACCTCGAGGGTGAAGATGACCCCAGCCAGGGGTGTATTGAAGGAGGCGGCGATAGCGGCCGCGGTGCCGCAGCCGAGCAGAGTGCGTATGCTGTTGTTGGGCAGCCCGAGGGACTGGCCGAGCAGGCTGCCGGAAGCGGCGCCAAGCAGGATATGGGGACCCTCGCGACCCACCGAATGACCGCTGATGATCGCCGCCGCCGCACCCACGAACTGGAGCATGAAGACCCGCAGCGCGATATAGCCCTGATGATAGGCCATGCGCTCCAGAACCCTGCTGACCCCCAGCAGAACAATGCCGCGGCCGTGAAAATGAAACACCAGGGCGATCACCAGAGAGCCGGCGACCGGCAGCAGAAATCGGGCCCAGTAAGGCAGCGCCTCGTAGTTCTCGGCCAGACCGCCGGGCAGCAGGCCGGACTGGGTCTGCTCCACCGCCAGCCGGAACAGGACAATTACACCCCCGGCCAGGAGGCCGGTAACCAGGCCCAGCAGTGAGAGCCGGATCAGCGCATCCGGGCGTGACAGGTGCAGCCGCCACTGCTCCAGCTGGTCACCGGCCCAGCCCCGTACACGCCTTGTCAGATTGCTTTTTCTCATTGTAATTCTGATGATCCGGTATCAACATGTCCGGCCATGCAAGTGACACGACCAGCCACTTGCGGAGATCGCAACGACCATCCGGGAGCAGCCTACATGAAGATCAACGACCCCGAAAAGTACCAGACTGCCACAGAGCTGGAGATTATTCAGCAACAGCTTCCGGTGCGCGGTCAACAGATCCTGGAACTGGGTTGCGGCCGGGCCTGGATGACCCGCCAGCTGGCGGAGCGCTTCCATCCCAGGCAGATTATTGCCACCGAGGTGGACCGTATCCAGCACGCCAGGAACCTGCTGATCGACGACCTGCCGACTGTTGAATTCCGGCTCGGTGGGGCCGAAAAGATCGACCTGGACGATAACAGCATGGACAGCGTGATCATGCTCAAGTCACTGCACCATGTACCCCAGCCACTGATGCCACAGGCGCTGTCGGAAGTGGCCAGGGTGCTGAAACCGGGCGGGCTGGCCTATCTTTCAGAGCCGGTCTACGCAGGCGATTTCAACGACATACTGCGCCTGTTCAACGATGAAAAAATGGTGCGCGAGGCCGCCTTCGAAGCCATCCGTGACAGCGTTGCCCGGGGTGAACTGGAACTGGTGAAACAGATCTTCTTCAACGCGCCGGGACACTACCGGGATTTCGCTGAATTCGACCAGAGAATGATCCAGGTGACCCACACCGAGCACCGGATCGATGACGCCCTGTACCAGCAGATCCGGGCCGCATTCGAGCGGCACCTGAAGGAGGACGGGGCGCACTTCCTGAAGCCGTCCCGGGTTGACCTGCTGCGCAAGCCGGTCTGAACGGTAACCGCCTGCCAGGACAGGTCGCCGCAACCAGCCCCGCTGCCACCATGCGGGGACAACCCCACTTATTTTGAAGTTTTCCTGGTCAATCAGTTGTTCCTGATATACAACGGTGCTAAAGTCTAACACTAATCATTCTTATTGAGATGTAGCACTAATGGAGACAGCCACTCCCCTCGACAGACCGATTACCCTGGACCAGATGTCGACCGGCGCCTGCGCCCGGATTGTCGGCGTCGCCGGTGACCGCGGCCTGGCCCGCAAGCTGCTGGGCCTGGGATTGCGAGTGGGCTCCGAGGTAAGCATCCTGCAACGTCGCAGTCGGGGCGTGGTGGTGGCCAACGCCGGCACCCGGGTGGCGCTCGGCAGCAGCGTGGCCGACAAGCTCCTGATGCAACCGCTCGACCGTTAACCGCCGGGGCCGGGCAGCCGGCCGATCCAGGAGTTCCGGATGATCAACATCGCCCTTGGCGGCAATCCCAACTGCGGCAAGTCGGCCCTCTTCAACGCCTTTACGGGAATCCGCCAGAAGACCGGCAACTGGCCCGGCGTCACCGTCGATCGCAAGGAGGGCCGCTTCCAGCTCGACAACGAAGAGGTGGCGGTGATCGACCTGCCCGGGATCTACTCCCTGGACGCCTCATCAATCGACGAGCAGGTGACCCGGGACTACCTGCTGTCCCGGGACGCTGAACTGATCATCAACGT
>JAPHTA010000293.1 GCA_026196475.1 Sedimenticola sp. | reverse complement strand
TACCGCGGGGGTGGCCCGGATGCCGCTGCTGCGGTTGCCGCCGATGCTGGTGGCCTTCTCCCTGACCACCTCCGAGCCGCTCTTCACCTCGCCCACCACGGTACCGGCGTCCTCCTTCTCCGGTTTCGGTTTGGGGGGCGGTTTACTCTCGCCGGCAACCTCGAACTCGATCAGCGGGTCGCCCACCTGGACGATATCCCCCTCGTCGCCAAAACACTTGGCGATGGTGCCGGCCTCGGGCGAGGGGATCTCCACGATCGCCTTGGCGGTCTCCACCGAGAGCAGGTGCTGGCCCTGTTGCACCTGGTCGCCGGGCTTGACCTGCCAGGAGACGATCTCCGCCTCCTGCAGTCCCTCGCCCAGGTCCGGAAGATTGAAGAGCTTCATGCGGCACCTCCCTGCGGCCGTGAAAATCGATTCTTCTGGCGCTTGTTCATGCGTACTCCAGTGTTTCCCTGACGGTCTTGAGGATGCGCTCGACCGAGGGCATGTAGTATTCCTCCATGCGGAACAGCGGCATGACGGTGTCGTAGCCGGTGACCCGGCGGATCGGTGCGAACAGGGACATCAGACCCTCCTCCGCCAGGCGGGCGCTGATCTCGGAGCTGACGCTGCAGGTACGGGCCGCCTCCTGGATGATGACGCAGCGCCCGGTACGACCCACCGACTCCAGGAGGGTCTCCATGTCGATCGGCTTGATGGTGGCCAGGTCGATCACCTCCGCCTCCACCCCCTCCTCGGCCAGCCGATCGGCCGCCTGCAGGGTCTCGTGCAGCATGGCGCCCCAGCTCACCAGGGTGATGTCACTACCCGGGCGCAGCACGAAGCAGCTGTCCAGTGGCAGCGCCTCGCCGTTGTCCTCCACCTTCTGTTTGACCAGGCGGTAGATCCGCTTCGGCTCCAGGAACACCACCGGATCCGGATCCCGGATCGCGGCCAGCAGCAGGCCGTAGGCGCGGGCCGGGGAGGAGGGGATCACCACCCGGATGCCCGGGATGTGGGCGAACATCGCCTCGGTACTTTCGGAGTGGTGCTCCGGGGCGTGGATACCGCCGCCGTAGGGGGCACGCAGCACCATGGGGCAGCTGAGTCGTCCCCGGGTCCGGTTGCGCAGGCGCGAGGCGTGGCTCACCATCTGGTCGATGGTGGGGTAGATGAAGCCCATGAACTGGATCTCCACCACCGGGTGCAGTCCCTGGGCTGCCATCCCCACCGCCACCCCGGCGAGCATGTTCTCCGCCAGCGGGGTGTCCAGCACCCGCTCTGCGCCGAAGCGTTCCAGCAGGCCCACGGTGGCCCGGAACACGCCCCCGTTGATGCCGATATCCTCTCCCAGGACCACCATCTCCGGGTCCTGTTCCATTTCGTGCGCCAAGGCCAGGTTGACCGCCTCAACCAGGGTGATATCAGCCATTGTCCGCCTCCCCGCCGGTTACCTCGCGGCGCTGCGGCAGCAGTTCGTGGGGCAGTTCCGCATAAAGAGAGTCAAACAGGCTCTGCGGATCCGGCGGTTCGCTCTCCAGGTAGTGTTTCACCTCCTGCTCGATCTCCGCCTTGCAGGTCTCGATCAGTTCTGCCTCCCGTGCATCGGACCAGATTTCGCGCTGCTGCATGAACGCCCTGAGGCGTGGCACCGGGTCCAGCTTGCGGTGGGCCTCCAGCTCCTCGTCGCTGCGGTAGCGGGAGGCATCGTCGGCGGTGGTGTGGTGACAGAGGCGGTAGCTGACCGCCTCGATCAGGGTCGGCCCGCCGCCCGAGCGGGCCCGTTCGATCGCCTCGCCCGCGTAGTGGCGTACCGCCAGCGGATCGTTGCCGTCGATCTGCAGGCCCGGAATGCCGGCGGCGATCGCCTTCTGCGCCAGGGTCTCGGATTTCGACTGCAGGCTGCGCGGTACCGAGATCGCCCACTGGTTGTTGTTGATGACAAATACCAGCGGCAGGTTCCAGATCCCGGCCAGGTTGATCGCCTCGTAAAAGTCCCCCTTGGAGGTGCCGCCGTCCCCCAGCAGGCAGACCGCCACCCGGGGCTGCTTGCGGTACTTCAGGGCAAAGGCGACGCCGGCGGCCTGGGTGGTGTGGGTGGAGATGGGTACGCAGATCGGGAAGTCGTCGCCCAGCTCCGGGTTACCCATGCCGCGTTCGTCACCGCCCCAGTAGAGCAGCAGGTCACGGACCCGGAAGTTGCGAAACAGCAGGGCGCCGTTTTCCCGGAAGCTGGGGATGATTACATCCTCCGGGTGCATGGCGTGGCCGACCCCGGCACCGATCGCCTCCTGTCCCAGAGAAGAGGCGAAGGTGCCGAGCTGGCCGGTACGCTGCAGGGCGATCGCCCGTTCGTCGTAGAGGCGGGTAAAGAGCATGTTGCGATAGAGTTCGTGCAGGGTTTCACTATCCTGTGCTTGTCTAAGTCGTGCACAGAAATCTGCATCGCTGAACAGCGTTGCCAGTTTTGCCAAAAGCTGGAGGTGGGCTTCCGTAGCCTCTTCTGGAACCAGAAGGCCAAATAATAGGTCAACTGGCTGTTGATCAATGGCGTCAAAATCAGCCCCTTTTTGTAATTGTATAAAGGCACCGCGGGCTTCAGCGATGCCGGCAACCCGGGCGTGGGGCAGTGCAATGCCGTGCCCCAGCCCGGTACTACCCAATCGTTCCCGCTCAAGCAGTTTGTCAAACACGTTGCCCTGAGTGAGTTCCTCAGAAGCGGTTGCCAACAGGCCAGCGACCTCTTCAAGAATACGCTTTTTACTGGCGGCCTGGTTGGCGATACTGATCCGTTCAACACTTAAAAAGTTTACGGGAAACATTGCTATGCCTGCTTATCAGATTTCTGCGTTAGCGGGGTCAATCCCCTTCATACCAACACCGTTACGATGGTTGGTGCTCTTCTCCTTGAGCTTTTTAACTTGACGGTCAATTTTATCCACTAGTCCATCAATAG